>JAQSWP010000187.1 GCA_029266575.1 Alphaproteobacteria bacterium
CGCCTGGCGCGATGCGCCGCCACCTTGGCGCGAAACAGCAATGCCTGTGCCCGCGTCGGCACGGTCTCGTTGGCCGGCGGCGTGCCGGGTTTGGCGGTCGTTAGACTCAACGATGATCCCCTTCGCGCCATTGTGAGTGCAGGATCGAGGCGGGTCTAGGGTGAGCCGCAACAGCCCATGCGGCGGCGGGCGGCAAATCCCATTGCTGTTCGTGATACGCCAAGCCTTGCTGCCGACCGGACAGCTTGCTCTAATTCCCGCCCATCCGGAGCCCGTTGCCATGAAAAAAGCAAACGCAATCAAGATCCTGCTGGCAGGCGCCATTTCGCTCGCCGCCATTCCGGTCCAGGCCCAGTACGAAGGCCCAGGATTTGCCGCCTGCATGCAGTATGGCGAGAAGCGGCTGCTGCAGGACGGCACCATCCGTTCCGTGGTCTTCGTCAACAACAAGGACACGGTGATCGAAAAATACACGGAAAATGTCGGCAGCCAGTTCGTCTCCTCGGTATTGACCGGCAAACTCACCATCGAGCGCGCTTCCGGCCCAGCGCGCAAATTGCGCTATCTCTGCCTGCTGGCCGACGATCAGACGCCGGTCTTTTTCCACACCAGCGACGACAAACAGGAGCCGTAACGTGGCCCATATCGATTATTACTTCTCGTTGATCTCGCCCTGGACCTATCTCGGCTCGCGCCGGCTGGAGCAGATCGCCGCCCGCCATCGCGCCGCCATCCGACCGTTGCCGGTCGATCTCGGCAGAGTCTTTCCGGTGTCCGGCGGCTTGCCACTGGCCAAGCGCGCGCCGCAGCGCCAGGCCTATCGCCTGATGGAGCTGGTGCGCTGGCGCGACTTCTTGAAAGTGCCGCTCAACATCCAGCCGCAGTTCTTTCCTGCCAACGAAACGCAGGCCGCAGCCTGCGTCATCGCCACGCGGCTGGACCATGGCGATGCCAAAGCGGTCGAACTGGCGCATGCGATCATGCATGGCGTGTGGGCCGGTGAAAAGAACATCGCCGATCCGGCCACGGTGAAGGAAATCATTGCGTCAGTCGGCCTCGATGCCGAGGCGACCATGAGGCGGGCGGTGCAGCCCGATATCGCCGCCGCGCGCGACCAGGATACCGAAGCCGCCATTGCGCTCAACGTGTTCGGCGCACCGACCTATGTCATCGACGGCGAATTGTTCTGGGGCCAGGACCGGCTCGACTTCGTCGAGCGCAAACTGGCGGCCAGCAAATGAGCGACAAGCGCGATGCGAGCGAACGCTTCCGCCGCGGGCGCGAGGCGCTGCAGGCGATCATGGGCGAGGGCCAGATCGACCGCCTCGATGCCGCCTATGCCGAGGTGGCGCCCGATATCGTCGAGTTCCTGGTATCCTTCGCCTTCGGCGATCTCTATGCGCGGCCGGCGCTGAAGCCGCGCGACCGCCAGCTCGCCACTATTGCCGCATTGACCGCGCTCGGCACCGCGCAGCCGCAACTGCGCTCGCACATCAAGGCCGGGCTGGCCGCCGGGCTGACGCGCGAGGAGATCGTCGAGGTGCTGATGCAGATGGCGGTCTATGCCGGCTTCCCCGCCGCGCTCAATGGGCTGGCGGCGGCGAAGGAGGTTTTTGCCGAGGCGGCAAAGGGCTGACGCTGCCCAGCAACGCTCGCTCGCGGACACCTGCAAGTTTCGATTTGCGTGTTGTCCATATACATCCGCATTAGCGGCAATACCGACGCGTATTGTATCCGTCTGCCGTCCTTCGGCAGAATGATGGGCGGTTTGCGCTTTCGTGGTCGCTGGGGGAAAGGCGACGCGGGGCTGGGGAGAAAAGCGTGTCAGGCGGAAACGCAAGGCGACCGTGCGGGGAGCGGCGGCGATGAGCATCGACGCGCTGATCTCCTATGGCCGCGCCGTTCTGGCCAATTCCCTGGGCGTCGTCCTTAGTCACGGACACTATCTCAGCGTGCTGCCGATGCTCGCAGCATTGCTGATAGCGCTCGGTTGGCTGCTTTGGCGGCTGCACCGTTCAGGACGTCGCGCTTCATGGCGTTTGCTGCGCCGGCTGCTGCTGCCGCGGCGTGTTTTTCTGCATCGCTCCGCCTTGCACGACTATGCCGTGTTCCTGATCAATCAGGGCTTGCTGTTCTCCACCATCGGCGCGGCGCTCGTCACGCCGGCGCTTGTCGCAGCAGCGTTGCTGGCCGTTGGCGGAGCTTTTGGGCTGCAGGTTGAGCTGGCCCCCGCAAGCCTGGGCGAGCGAATCGCCGTCAGCATCTATCTGGTGCTGGTATGGGATTTCGCGGCGACATACGCGCATTACCTCAAGCACAGGCTTCCTTTGTTGTGGGAATTCCACAAGGTCCATCACTGCGCGGAAGTGCTCAATCCCCTGACCGCGCTGCGCCGGCATCCGATCGAGGCGGCGGTCAGCAGCATCATCACAGCGACTATGCTGGGGCTGGCGATGGGACTGTGGCTGCTCGTATTCGGCCGTTTCGACGTTTACAGCGTCTTCGGCACCTGGGTCGGCATCTATCTCTGGCGCCTGCTGGGATACAATCTGCGCCATAGCCATCTGCCGCTGTCCTATGGTCCATTCTGGAATCGCATCCTGATCTCGCCGCTGCAGCATCAAATCCACCACAGCAACGATCCACGCCACTACGATCGCAATTTCGGACACATCTTCGCGGTATGGGATCGGCTGTTCGGAACGCTTTACGTGCCCGCGGCCGGTGAGCGGGTGCGATTCGGCATCGGTGCGGCGGAAGCAGGCGACTATCGCACGCTGAAAGGTCTCTATTTCACGCCTTTCCGCAAGGCCGGCGCGCTGCTGCTGCGCCGCCCCAGGCTCGACCCGCAAACCTCAGCCTGATCCACGGCAGTCATGCTGTTCAGCTCGCTCGAGTTCATGCTGGGATATCTGCCGGCAGTGATAGGGATTACCGTTGCGCTGCAGCGCCTGGGGCTGGCGCGTTTCGTCCCCGGATTTCTGCTGCTTGCGTCGCTGACGTTCTACGGCTGGCATGTGCCGAGTTATGTGCTGCTGATCTGCGCCTCGATCGCGGCGAACTACTGGTTCGGCATTCTTCTGTTCCGCCGCCGCAGCACGGCGCTGCTGGCCGTGACCGTGGGCTCCAATCTGGTGCTTCTGGGCTGGTACAAATACGCCGGATTCCTCGCAGGCAATATCGTGGCGCTCTCGGGTTTGCCTCTGGCGCTGCCCGACATCGTGCTGCCGCTGGCAATATCGTTCTTCACCTTCCAGCAGATCGCCTATCTCGTCGATGTCAGCCGAGGCGAGGTCGAGCCGCATCGCCTGCTCGACTACGCACTCTTCATCACCTTCTTCCCGCAGCTGATCGCGGGCCCCATCGTCCACCACAAGGAACTGGTGCCCGAATTCCATAAGCCGCGCTTCGCCCGCTTCGATGCCGAAGACGTCATGGCCGGGCTGTTCCTGTTCAGCATCGGCCTGGGCAAGAAGGTGTTGATCGCCGATCCGCTGCGCACGCTGGCCGATCCCGCTTTCGAGGCGGCCGCGCTTGGCATTGCGCCCAGCACGTTCGAAGCCTGGATCGGCACCCTGGCCTACGGCTTCCAGATCTATTTCGATTTCTCGGGCTATTCCGACATGGCGCTTGGGCTGGGCCGCCTGTTCGGTGTCACCCTGCCGCAGAATTTTGCCTCGCCGTACAAGGCGCGGAGCATCATCGAATTCTGGCGACGCTGGCATATTACGCTGTCGCGCTTCCTGCGCGACTATCTCTACCTGTCGCTGGGCGGCAACCGCCGCGGACCGTCGCGGCGCTACGGAAATCTGATGATCGTGATGCTGCTGGGCGGGCTGTGGCACGGCGCCAACTGGACCTTCGTCGCCTGGGGCGGACTGCATGGGCTGTTCCTCATCGTCAACCATGCCTGGCGCCATTTCGCCGGCAACCGTATCGCCGTTCCGCGCGCACTTGCCGTGCTTCTGACCTTCCTGTCCGTAACCGTGGCGTGGGCCTTCTTCCGCGCGGGCTCCGTCGAGCAGGCGATCATGGTCGTGCAGGCCATGGCTGGATATTCGCCGGTCCCGCACGGCAGCAATGCGCTGCTTTCCTCGCTGGCGAGCGGACTGCCCTATCTGTTTCTGGCGGCGGTGCTCACTTTCGCCTGTCCCAACGCGCTCGAATTGCTGCATCGTCTCGAGAAGCCCGGCGCCATGCCGCGCCAGCGCCAGCGCGCCCTGCTGGGCGGCGGTGCGCTCGCCGGCTTGTCGATCTGCGCCGTGTTTGCCACCGGTACCTATGAATTCCTCTATTTCCAGTTCTAGGCGCGCCATCGCGCTGTTCCTTGTTGCGGCGGTGGCGACGCTGTTGCTGGTTGCGACGGCTAGCGAGCTGCTGCTGCGCCACGCGGTGCTGCCGCGCGACAGTTTCGCCGCCCATGCCGCACTGTTCCGCTCCGCCAGGGCCAGCGATGCGGCATTCGGCGACAGCCACATGGCACGCGATTTCTCGCCGCCGGCGCCGCATTTCAATCTGGCCTATCCGTCCGAAACCGTACGCGACATGGACTGGAAGGCGCGCGATTTCTTCGCTCGCAATCCAGCCCGCCGCGTCGTATTGCAGGCCGATCCGCATCTTTTCGCGCCGTATCGGCTGGGCGCGCAGACCGATCCCGCGCGGCGCTATGCGCCGGACGGCGCACCGGCAATCCATCTGTTCGATGGGCGCCTGCGCCCGCAGCTGATCGCCTACTGGCGCAGCTTCCTCTGGTCCGGCTTTACCCTGCGCTCGCGCGAGACGCTGACGGCGCAGGGGGCGCTGATGTCGCCTGGCGATCTCGCCGCACGCTCATCCAGGCGGCTGCTCTATGAAGCGCGCGCCCGCATGCGCGAGCACCGGCCCGTGTCCGATCCCGCCGCGACCCAGGACGGCATGGTCTATAGCGCTCTGGTCCGCTTCCTGGTCGAAGCCGGCGCAACGGTTTGCCTTGTGACGATGCCCCTGTCGCCCGCCTACCTGCAAGCGATGGAACAACGGCCGGACCAGGATGCCTTGCAGGCGTGGCGCGCAAACATCGCGTGGTTCGAAAGCGTCGCAGCCGCAACGGGCGGACGTTATGTCGATCACCGCGCGGCGGTTATGGATTTGACGCTGTTCCGCGATGTCGATCATCTCAATGCGGCGGGCGCATTGGCCTATACGCCGCTTCTGCTGCGCGACTGCTTCGGCGCCGACGTTGAAGCTGCAAGGCCGCACCGCTGACGCACAGCGAGGAAAAGCTCGCGTATTGCAGGCGAAATAACAGCCCTTCTCGGATGGGGAGAGGGGTTGCTGGTTTGCCGATCGATTACGGCGACACGCCAAGCGTTGGGTCGGTCGGCGGCAGGCCCAGCAACTGATCGACCTTCTCGACCACCGCCGGCGTTACGGTCTTGTTGGCCGCTTCGGTCAGCGTGATGGAGCGCGCCGCGGCGATGGCGGCGGCTTGCGCGGCGATTTGCTGCGGCGTATCGGTCGGCATGGCCAACGCGCTCAGCATTTGCGTTTCGTAGGCTGCGATCTGACCGACGCGCGAATTGGGCGCCGCCACCGAGCGCGCCTGGGTGTTGGCATGGGCTGCATTGAGCGCGCCCGCCTGCGAGGCGGTCTTGCCCTTGGCCGAACTGGTCGTGGCACTGACCTTGCCGGCGCTCCTGCCGCTCGCTGCCGTCGCATTAGCCTGGCCGGCCGCGCTCTTGCCCGGCGATCCGCCCTGGCCGACACCAATGCCGTTGCCATGGCCGTTACTGCCGGCATTGCTGTTGGCGCTTGCCGCACCGCCATTGCCGTTGCCATTGCCGCCGGCGTTGCCGCCACCGCCACCGCCACCGCCACCGCCACCGCCGGCACCGCCCCCACCACCACCTCCACCACCGGCGGCGAAGGCAGACTTGGTGTCGATCGAGGTCAACGACAGACTGAACGGCGCAACGCCGAAGACCAGCGCGACGATCGCCGCGCTGGCGCTGCGGACGAATGTTTGGGACCTCATGGCTTCGTTACCTTCCTGTTGTGGGAATTAGCTCCACGGGCGCTCGCAGGAACAACGCGGCACCGCATCACCGCGCTCCAATAAGGCGAAACAACGGCGCGTCACCACGCTTTGTCGCTGCGGTATTGAAATGCCGCAACGACGCGGGAGTTGTTGCGTGAGAGAAATTATTGCCGTGCCAAGGCAGCCTTTCGCCCAAACATGGAACGCCCTGTTCACAACCAAAGCGCAGCGGTCGTCTTTTGCTCGCGTCGACTCACGGCGTCGCGCCAAGCCTGGGATTGGTGGGCGGCAAGCCAAGCAGCTGATCCACAAGCTTCACCGTTTGCGGCGTCACCAGCCTGTTGGCCGCATTCGCCAATGTCACCGCGCGCGCCGCCGTAAGCGCTTCGTTGCGCGCGGCGATCTGCATCGGCGTCATGGCTGGCATGGCGATCGCGGCCTGCATCTGC
>JAQSWP010000188.1 GCA_029266575.1 Alphaproteobacteria bacterium
GCCTTGGGCGGATTGAATTGCTGCACCTTCCAAGCCTTGTCGCCGGCCTTGACCAGGCGTTTGACAGTAGCGTGCCGCGTGCCGTCGGCGGTCTCGGCGATGAACAACGCATCGCGGCCGGGCTTCAACGGCCGGCCGGGATGGACATGAACCTTGTCGCCTTGTTCGTAGGCCGGCGCCATGGAATCGTTGTGGAAATAGACGCCATAAGCGCCACGCACGCCGAGCAGGTTGGCCGGCCGCTCGCCGTATTCGATGGGGTCGCTGTCGAGGATCATCACGCCGCCGCCGCCTTCCGCGGCGCCGTAAATCGGCAGATCGCGCGCCGGCATGGCCGCGACCCCCGGCGGCGCCGCCTGTCCGCGCTGCGGCGGCCTGGCCGCAGGCTTTGCACTCGCCTGCCTGGCGTCGGCGAACCCGGACAGCTCGATGCCGAGATTGGCGGCGATCTGCGCCATCGGCAGTTCGAGAAAGACCGCCAGCGGCTGCCATTCCGACGGCTGCACGCGGCGATCGCCACGCAATATCTCGGTAATGCGCGGCGGCTCGACGCCCAGAGCCTGGGCCAGATCCTTCTGGCTGCGGCCGAGCTCGCGCAAACGGGCGGCAATCCACTCGTTGCGGCGCTGGTCCGATGCAGTCGTTTTGCCGGCAGCCATGATTACGATTTTCGCAATGCACGCCCGGGCACGCCATTACGGTGATCGTAATTTTTCTGGACTCCGTTATTACGATCATCGTAATATCCGTCCGTGGCCCGGCAAACAAGGAGGCGGCGGATGGGACCGAAATCGCAGCTCGAACTGGTATGGCAGATGATGTGCGACCGGCAATGGCACACGCTGGCCGAGATCGCCGAACATGCCAATTGCCCGCAGGCCAGCGCTTCGGCGCGGCTGCGCGATCTGCGCAAGCCGGAATTCGGCGGCCGTTGCGTCGAGCGGCAGTATTTCGAGCGTGGCCTGTTCCGCTATCGCATCGTCGATGCGCCGGCCGCCGGTCCGGCGCAAATCGGAGAAGCCGCTTGAACGGGCGGATCTACAATCGGTGGACCAAGGAACGTCTGGAGCAGTGCCGCCGTCTGTACGAAGAAGGCGCCAGCAACCAGGCGCTGGGTGCGATGTTCGGCATCAAGCCGGGCAGCGTCGCGGGGATGGCCTGGCAGCACGAGTGGCGCCGAGCTGGCGGAGCACGGGCACAACCGTCGCGGACCGTTTCGGGAAGCGTTGCAGCGCCCCTCGACCCTTTGAACCCGTCGATTCCGCCGACCCGCATGGAAACGGCGTTCAACGGCAGGCTGTGCGGCATGATCCGCAGCTACTGGCGGGACCAGGGCAGAAGCATCGAGCTCAGCCTCGAAACCATGGGCAGCGGTATCCAGTGCATCCGCTCGCGCTCGATCAACGGCGTTCCAACCGACTAGGCGAGGCGGATCATGGCGGTCGGAGCGAAGCCGGTGCGCGCGGCGGCAGGCGTCGATGGGCTTGCGCGCGTTATGCGCGAAGTCCAGCGGGTCGCGGTGGCGATCGAGATCGGGCGCGCCAACCGGCGCGATCCCCTGGCCGCGGCGCCGCCGCCCGAGCGTCTGCGGCACGGCCAGCGGCTGGAAATCTACGACGGCGCGGTGACGGAAGCCGGGCTGGTGGGACATCGCGTCATCGATGCCTGCCTGCTCGACACGCTGCGCGAGCAGGGCGTGCTGCATGACCGGGGCGAACATGGCGGCGAGGCGGCGCTGGTGCGCCATTCCGCCGGCCTGTGGCTGCGCGAATTGTTCCACGAATCGGGGCTGATGCGTTCCATCACCATGCGCATCGAAGGCGTGCAAAGCGGCGGCGATCCAACCGGCGCGCCGGTGTTCGAACGCAGCTCTCATGCCAGCCGGGCGTTGGCGCTGTACCAGGCGGTGATGCAGGCGATGGAGCGGCGCGAGCTTTACGGCCACGACGCGAGCGGCCGGCGCCTGCAACGCATGAGTCCGCGGCAAAAGCTCCGCTCGGCGCATGCGGTGCGCGAAATCGCCTGTTGGGATCGCTGGCCCTCGAGTTTCACCGTTTGCGAGATACAGGCGGCGTTCGACCGTCTGGCTGCGATGGACCGGGTCGCGGTCGAGGAGTAACGAGCAGCAATTTCCGCCGGTGAAGATTTGCGTTAGGCTTCCGTGCAGGCGCTGAGACCGGCGCCCTGGGAGCGCATGGTGGAAAGTCCGCAGACGCGATACGCCAAAAGCGGCGATATCAGCATCGCCTGGCAGAAATTCGGCTCCGGCCCGCGGCGCATCGTATTCGCGCCCGGCTTCATCTCGCATGCCGAACTGATCTGGGAATCGCCGCAGGCGACGCATTTCCTGCAGCGGCTGGGACGCATGGGCGAAGTGGTGATCTTCGACAAGCGTGGCACTGGCATGTCCGACCGGGTGGCCGACGTGCCGACCCTGGAACAACGCATGGACGATATCGCCGCGGTGATGGATGCGGCGGGATTCGACAGCGCCTCGCTGATCGGCGTCTCCGAAGGCGGCGCCATGTGCCAGCTGTTCGCCGCCACGTTCCCGCGCAGGGTCGAGGCGCTGGTGCTGATCGGCAGCTACGGCTCGTTCCGCGAATGGGTGCTGACCGGGCCGGCCTTCGAGGCTTTTCTCGAAGCCATCGACAAGCACTGGGGCGAGGGCAGGAGCGTCGTCAATCTCGCGCCGTCGCTGCAGAACGATGCCAGCTTCGTCGCGTGGTGGGCCAAATACGAGCGCTCCTCGGCAAGCCCTGGGGCGGTGAAGGCGCTGATGCGGATGAACCACGAGATCGACGTGCTGCCGGTTCTGTCCAGCATCGCGGTGCCGACCCTGATCCTGCATCGCACCGGCGACCGGCGCGTCAATGTCGAGGCGGCGCGCTACATGGCGCGCACCATTCCCGGCGCCAGGCTGATCGAATACCCGGGCATCGACCATCTGGCCATTGCCGGCAACGTCGATGCCGAGCTCGACGACGTCGAGGAATTCCTCACCGGGGCGCGGCCGGCGACGGAGATCGAGCGTGTGCTGGCGACCGTCATGTTCACCGACATCGTGGATTCGACGCGCCAGGCGGCTTCCATCGGCGACCGGCAATGGAACGAACGGCGCCAGGCGCACGACCGGGCGGTGCGCGGCGAGATCGAGCGCCAGCGCGGGCGGGTGGTGAAGGCGATGGGCGACGGTTTCCTGGCGATCTTCGACGGCCCGGCCCGCGCGGTGCGCGCCGGGCATTCGGCGTCGGGATCGGCGCGGCAGATGGGATTGCCGATCCGCGTCGGCCTGCATACCGGCGAGATCGCGCTGGAGCACGACGATGTCGTCGGCATCGCCGTCGCCATCGCGGCGCGGGTGGCGGCGCTCGCCAATGCCAACGAGGTTCTGGTGTCGTCCACGGTGCGCGATCTGGTGGCCGGGTCGGGATTGAAATTCGCCGAGCGCGGCCTGCAGGAGCTGAAGGGCATCGAAGAGCCGATGCGGCTTTACGCGGCGGAGGCCGGCGCGGGATAAACGCTGAAGCCCGGTCGACCCAGGATTCAAAGTTTCCAAACTTCACAGGATTGACTTTCGAGGTCGCGAAGGCGCATTGTCCCCTCCGACGCCAAGCCGTCCAGCCCGCCCGATTTCCAATCGCGGCGGGCTTTTCATTACATATATAAGAGACAATCCCAGGCCCGCCCGGTTTTCCAATCGCGGCGGGCTTTTCGTTGCATGGAGAAGGGCGAAGACGTGGCCAAGGCCAAGAGAGGCCGGCGAGCGCGCGGAATGCCAGTTGCCGCCGTCGAAAAGCCGGTTCAATCGCAGCGCGTCATCAAAAAGACCGCCAGGATTCGTGCCGCCAGGAATCCCATCACACCGCTCGAGGTGATGCTGGGGGCGATGGGCGAATTGTGGCAGCGCGCGACGGCGCTGAAAGACCAGCCGGATTGCGAGGACGAGCGCCTGGCGCTGATCCGCCAGGCGTCCGCCGAGGCGCACAAGGCGGCGGTTTACGTGCACCCCCGGCTGGCATCGATCGGTTCGGGCGATGAGGACGAAGGCGGCGGCCGGGCGCCGGCCAAGGCGTCCGATGCGCCGACGGGCGGGACGATGCCGCGTTTGGGCAGTCGCGATCTGGCGCGACGGCTGCTGTTTGCCATCGCCGTTGCCGAACATTTTTCCACCGACCGCGATCCCACGGAGAAACCATGAGCTATCCGCATTCGACCGTTTTCGTGCCCACCAAGCTGCTGGGCGATATCGCCGTGGTGCCGGGCGGCTTCACGCTCGATCTCAACAAGACCGTCGCCGGCCAGCCGCTCGAGGCGTTCTCATTGCCAAGCCCGCGCTGCGTGGTGCTGACCAACCGCTCGGCGGAGGATTTCGTCGATATCGCCTTCTATGCGGCCGGCTCGACGGTGACGCCGAGCTACGGCAGCGGCATCGCGATCCCGCCCGGTGCGCAAGTCGGCTTCACCCTGCCGCAGCCGCTGCACACGCGGCTCGGTGCGGTGACGGAAGCGGGCAAGACCGTGGCGCTGAACGTGGTTTGCGGGCACGGGATTTGACGTCGAATGAGCGACGGGGCGGCGTTGCTGGCTGAGGTGGTGGCGCGGATCGAGGGGTTGCCGGAGCCGAAACGCGAGAGCGTGGCGGCGGAGGTGCTGGGCGCGACGCACGAACTCGCGTGGGTGCCGAATCCGGGGCCGCAGACGCAAGCCTATTTCTCGCCGGCCGACGAGATCTTCTACGGCGGCGAAGCGGGTGGCGGCAAGACCGACCTGCTGGTGGGATTGGCGCTGACGCAGCACCGCAAGTCGCTGGTGCTGCGGCGCATCAACCGGGAAGTCGAAGGGCTGGTGAGCCGCTTCGAAGACGTGATCGGCTCGCGCGCCGGCTGGAATTCGCAGAAGGGCAAATGGCGGCTGCCGGCCGGGCGGCTGATCGATGTCGGCGGCTGCCAGCATGAGAGCGACAAGCAGGGCTACAAGGGCAATCCGCACGACCTGATCGGCTTCGACGAGGTGTCGGATTTCACCGAGAGCCAGTACGAATTCATCATCGGCTGGAATCGTTCGGTCGATAAGGGACAACGCTGCCGCGTGGTGGCGGCGGGCAATCCGCCGACCAAGCCCGAAGGCCTGTGGGTGATCCGGCGCTGGGCGGCCTGGCTCGACCCGCGCCATCCCAGGCCGGCACGGCAGGGCGAGCTGCGCTGGTACACCACGGGCGCCGACGGGCGCGAGATCGAAGTCGATGGGCCGGGTCCGCATGCGATCGGCGGCGAGACGGTGCGCGCCAGGAGCCGCACGTTCATCCGCTCGACCCTGGCCGACAATCCCGATCTGGCCGATACCGATTACGACCGCACCCTGGCGGCATTGCCGCAGGAATATCGCGATGCCTATCGCGACGGACGCTTCGACCGGGTTCTGCGCGATGCGCCGTTCCAGTGCATTCCCTCGTCCTGGGCGTTGGCGGCGCAGGCGCGCTGGACCAGACAGCCGCCGGCAGGCGTGCCGATGAGCGGCATAGGGGTGGACGTGGCGCAGGGCGGGGCGGATCGCACCGTGCTGGCGCCGCGCCATGACGGGTGGTTTGCCGAATTGACGGTGGCGGAAGGCAAGAGCACGCCGACCGGTTCGGAAGTGGCGGCGCTGGTTGTCGCCAATCGCAGAGATGGCGCGTCGATCATCATCGACATGGGCGGCGGCTATGGCGGACAGGCGCTGCAGCGGCTGCAGGATAACGGCATTGCCTGCCATGCCTTCAAGGGCGCGGAGCGGGCGACGTCGCGCACGTCGGATCGCAAACTTAGCTTCGCCAATATGCGCTCGCAGGCGTGGTGGAAACTGCGCGAGGCGCTGGATCCGGACCAGCCCGGCGGCTCGCCCATCGCGCTGCCGCCGGATCGCGAATTGCTGGCCGATCTGACGGCGCCGTCCTACGAGATCGGCCCGCACGGGATCAGGGTCGAACCGAAGGAAAGCGTGGTGGCGCGGCTGGGCCGTTCCACCGATCGCGGCGATGCGGTGGCGATGAGCTGGAGCCAGGGCGGGCGCCATGCGGCGTCCGGCATGGCGATGCCGGTGGGGATGAGGATGGGGCGCGTCTTCAAGGTGGTGCTGGGCCATGGCGCGGCGAAGAGGAGGCCAGGAGGAGGATAGTCATGGGCGGATTGATGAAGAAGCCGAAAGTACCGAAGCCGCCGAAGCCGATACCGATGCCGGACGAGGACGAGGCGCGCAATGCGGCGGCGCGGCGGCTCAATGAATTGCGTGCGCGGTCGGGAATGGAATCGACGCTGCTGAGCGAGGGGAATAGGGAAACGTTGGGGTAGGGGTGGGTGCGCTGCGCGCGGCGCGTTCATATGAGGATAGGAGCGGCGCTTCGCGCCTGCCCCTCACCTTGAGCCTCTCCCCGCGCGCGGGGAGAGGAAACATGAGACGGCCTTTC
>JAQSWP010000189.1 GCA_029266575.1 Alphaproteobacteria bacterium
CATGCACGCGGCGTACTTCCGTCCCGGCGGCGTGCATCAGGACCTGCCGGCCGGCATGGCCGACAAGATCTGGGAGTGGACCGAACAGTTCCCCGATTTCATGCGCGATCTGGAATCGCTGCTGAACGAGAACCGCATCTTCAAGCAGCGCACCGTCGATGTCGGCATCGTCACCGCCGAGCAGGCGATGGACTGGGCCTTCTCCGGCCCGATGCTGCGCGGGTCGGGCGTGGCGTGGGATCTGCGCAAGTCGCAGCCCTACGACGCCTACGACAAGATGGATTTCGATATTCCGGTCGGCAAGACCGGCGACTGCTACGCCCGTTACCTCGTTCGCATCGAGGAGATGAAGCAGAGCCTGAAGATCATGCGCCAGGCGCTGAAGGAGATGCCGGGCGGCCCCGTCAAGGTCATGGACAACAAGATCGCCCCGCCCAAGCGCGCCGAAATGAAGACCTCGATGGAAGCGCTGATCCATCACTTCAAGCTCTACACCGAGGGTTATCACGTGCCGGCCGGCGAGACCTACACCGTGGTCGAGGCGCCCAAGGGCGAATTCGGCGTCTATCTGGTGTCCGACGGCACCAACCGCCCGTATCGCTGCCATATCCGCGCGCCGGGCGTGCCGCATCTGCAGGCGCTCGACATGATGAGCAGGGGACACATGCTGGCCGATCTGTCGGCCAATATCGGCTCGTTGGACATCGTGTTCGGCGAGATCGATCGCTAAAGGGGAATTGTCGATGGCCATGGTCACCGCCGATCCGCAGGACGTGCCGAAGGTCGCGAGCTTCGCGTTCTCGGCCGCCAATCTGGAGAAGGCGAAAGCGTTGATGGCGCAATATCCGGCCGGCCGCCAGGCCAGCGCCGTGATCGCACTCCTTTATATCGCGCAGGAGCAGGCCGGCGGCTGGCTGCCGCGCGTGGCGATGGATCACGTGGCGCAGGTGCTGGAGATGGCACCGATCCGCGTTTACGAGGTCGCCAGCTTCTACACCATGTTCAACCTCAAGCCGGTCGGAAAGCACCATCTGCAGGTCTGCACCACGACGCCGTGCTGGCTGCGCGGTTCGGATGCGGTGCTGAAGGCGTGCCAGGACGCGGCCCACTGCGACGTGGGAGAGGTCAGCGCCGATGGCCTGTTCTCCATCGTCGAGGTCGAGTGCCTAGGCGCCTGTGTCAACGCACCGATGCTGCAGATTAATAATTCCGAGTTCTATGAAGACCTCGACGCCAATTCGACCCGGGCGCTAATCGAATCCCTGCGCCGTGGCGAGAAGCCGAGCATGGGCACGCAGGTTTCGCGCCAGACCTCGGCGCCGATCGGCGGGCCGACCACGCTCAAGTCGCAACCGGCGAAGGGTTGACCAATGCTGCGCGACGAAGATCGTATCTTCCAGAACCTTTATGGCTTCCACGATGCCGGGCTGGCCGGCGCGCGGGCGCGCGGTTCGTGGGACAACACCAAGAGCATTCTCGACAAGGGCCGCGACTGGATCATCGACGAGATGAAGAAGTCGGGCCTGCGCGGGCGCGGCGGCGCGGGTTTCCCCACGGGCGTGAAATGGTCGTTCATGCCCAAGCAGGTCGGCGAGAAGCCGCATTATCTCGTGGTCAATGCCGATGAGTCCGAGCCCGGCACCTGCAAGGATCGCGACATCATGCGGCACGATCCGCATACGCTGATCGAGGGTTGCCTGGTGGCGGGTTTCGCCATGAACGCGCATGCCGCCTACATCTATATCCGCGGCGAGTTCTGGTATGAGGCGCAGTGCCTGGTCGATGCCGTCAAGGAGGCACGCGAGGCCGGCCTGATCGGGCCCAACGCCTGTGGCTCGGGCTGGGATTTCGAGGTTTACGTGCATCGTGGCGCCGGCGCCTATATCTGTGGCGAGGAAACCGCGCTGCTGGAGAGCCTCGAAGGCAAGAAGGGCATGCCCCGGCTGAAGCCGCCGTTCCCGGCGGGCGCCGGCCTCTATGGCTGCCCGACGACCGTCAACAACGTCGAATCGATCGCCGTGGCGCCGACCATCCTGCGCAAGGGCGCGGCTTGGTTCGCCGGCATCGGCCGGCCCAACAATACCGGCACCAAGGTGTTCTGCATCTCGGGCCACGTGAATCAGCCGTGCAACGTCGAGGAATCGATGGGCATCCCCTTGCGCGAGCTAATCGACAAGCATGCCGGCGGCGTGCGCGGGGGCTGGGACAATCTTTTGGCAGTCATTCCGGGTGGTGCGTCTGTGCCGCTGATTCCTAAATCGATCTGCGACACGGTGCTGATGGATTTCGACAGTCTGCGCGAAGTGCGCTCTGGTCTCGGCACCGCGGCCGTCATCGTCATGGACAAGTCCACGGACGTGATCAAGGCCATCGCGCGCTTGAGCCAGTTCTACATGCATGAGAGTTGCGGCCAGTGCACGCCCTGCCGCGAAGGCACCGGCTGGATGTGGCGGGTGATGGAACGCATGGTCAAGGGCAACGCGCGGCTCGACGAGATCGACATGCTGGAAGACGTCACACGCCAGGTCGAAGGCCATACGATCTGCGCGCTCGGCGATGCGGCGGCCTGGCCGATCCAGGGCCTGATCCGCCATTTCCGCCCCGAAATGGAGCGCCGTATCAACGAGCACGCCGGCCGGCGTCAGGCGGCGGAGTAGACCATGCCCAAGATGACCATCGACGGCGTCGAGATCGAAGTGCCGGCCGGCATCACCGTGCTGCAGGCCTGCGAACTGGCCGGCCGCGAGATCCCGCGCTTCTGCTATCACGAGCGGCTGTCGATCGCCGGCAACTGCCGCATGTGCCTGGTCGAACAGGAGAAGGCGCCCAAGCCGATCGCCTCGTGCGCCATGCCGGTGGCCGAGGGCATGGTGATCAAGACCGATACGCCCGTGGTGCAGAAGGCGCGCAAGGGCGTGATGGAGTTCCTGCTCATCAACCATCCGCTCGACTGCCCGATCTGCGATCAGGGCGGCGAGTGCGACCTGCAGGACCAGGCGATGGGGTACGGCTTCGACAAGAGCCGCTACCACGAGAACAAGCGCGCCGTGCCGGACAAGAATCTGGGGCCGCTGATCAAGACCTCGATGAACCGCTGCATCCATTGCACCCGCTGCATCCGCTTCGCCACCGAAGTGGCCGGCGTCGAGGAGCTGGGCGCGACGGGCCGCGGCGAGCACATGGAAGTGACGAACTACGTTTCCCGCGCGCTCACTTCCGAGATGTCGGGCAACATGATCGACCTGTGCCCGGTCGGCGCGCTGACCTCGAAACCCTACGAATTCGCCGCCCGCCCGTGGGAGCTGCGCAAGACCGAATCGATCGACGTGCTCGACGCCGTCGGCTCCAACATCCGCATCGATGCGCGCGGGGCGGAAGTCATGCGCGTGCTGCCGCGCCTGCACGAGGAAATCAACGAGGAGTGGATTTCCGACAAGACCCGCTTTGCCTGCGACGGGCTGAAGCGCCAGCGCCTGGACCGTCCTTACATTCGCCGCAACGGCAAGCTCGAGCCCGCTACCTGGGGCGATGCGCTAACCGCCGTGGCGTGGAAGCTGCGCGGCGCCAGCGCGGATCGTGTTGCCGCCTTATCGGGCGATCTGGCCGATGTCGAGGCGCAGTATGCACTGAAGGAACTGCTCGCCGGCATGGGCGTGAGGAACATCGACTGCCGCCAGGACGGGGCCAAGCTCGATCCGTCCAATCGTGCGGGCTATCTCTTCAACAGCACCATCGCCGGCATCGACCAGGCCGACGTCATCCTGCTGGTCGGCACCGATCCGCGCCACGAAGCGCCGATCGTCAATTCGCGCATCCGCCGCCGCTGGCTGACCGGCGCGCTGACGGTGGCTTCCATCGGGCCGCTGGCCAATCCCACCTACGGCGTCACTGCGCTCGGCATGTCGCCAGCGATGCTGCAGAACCTCGGCGGTTTCGCCGACAAGCTCAAGAACGCCAAGAACCCGATGATCATCGTCGGCATGGGCGCGCTCACGCGCGAGGACGGCGCTGCGGTGCTGGCGCAGGCGCGGCAGGTGGCGGAAGCCTGCAACGTGGTGCGCGAGGGCTGGAATGGCTTCAACGTGCTGCACACCGCCGGCGGGCGAGTAGGCGGTCTCGATGTCGGCTTCGTGCCGGGCGAGGGCGGCCGCGATCGCGATGGCATTCTGGCTGCGGCACAGGCGGGCGAGATGGATGTGATCTATCTGCTGGGGGCCGACGAGATCGATATGGCGAAGCTGGGCAAGGCCTTCGTGGTCTACCAGGGCCATCACGGCGATGCCGGCGCGCATCGCGCCGACGTCGTGTTGCCCGGCGCGGCCTATACCGAGAAGGACGCGATCTACGTCAATACTGAAGGCCGCGTGCAACTGGCGCGCCGCGCCGTGCAGCCGCCGGGCGAGGCGCGCGAAGACTGGGCCATCGTGCGGGCGCTATCCGAGGTGATCAACAACAAGCTGCCGTTCGACACGCTGGCGCAGCTGCGGGCCGGGCTGGTGGCGGCCAACCCGGTGTTCGCCGGCATTGATCGCATCAAGTCCGCAGCCTGGGGCAGCTTCGGCGCCCAGGGCGCGGTTGCCGATCGTCCCTTCGCGACGACGGTGCGCAATTTCTACATGACCGACCCGATCAGCCGCGCTTCGCCCACCATGGCCCGCTGCACGGCCGAGATCCTGGGCGGCCAGACGCTGGCGGCGGCGGAATAGGCGAGGGAAGCCCAAGTGTTCGAGAACGCCTTCTTCACCGGCTACATCTGGCCCACGATCATCATCGTGGCGCAGTGCCTGGCCGTGACTATCCCGCTGCTGGTGGCGGTGGCGTACATGACCTACGTCGATCGCAAGGTGTGGGCGGCGATACAATTGCGCCGCGGCCCCAACGTGGTGGGTCCGTTCGGCCTGCTGCAGCCTCTGGCCGACGGTCTGAAGCTGGTGCTGAAGGAAACCATCATTCCGGCTGCCGCCAACCGCTTCCTCTTCATCCTGGCGCCGATGATCGCCTTCGTCACCGCCCTGATCGCCTGGGCGGTGGTGCCGTTCGACGAGGGCTGGGTGATCTCCGATATAAATGTCGGCATCCTCTATCTCTTCGCCATTTCCTCGCTGGGCGTCTACGGCATCATCATCGCCGGCTGGGCCTCGAATTCGAAATACGCCTTCCTCGGCGCGTTGCGCTCGGCGGCGCAGATGGTATCCTACGAAGTCTCGATCGGTTTCGTGCTGATCACCGTGCTGCTGTGCGCCGGCTCGCTCAATCTCTCCGACATCGTGCGCGCGCAAGGCGGCGGCATCTGGCACTGGTATTTCATCCCGCTGCTGCCGATGTTCGTCATCTTCTTCATCTCGGCGCTGGCCGAGACCAACCGCACGCCGTTCGACCTGCCGATGTCGGAGGCGGAGTTGGTGGCGGGCTTCCACACCGAATATTCGGCCATGGCCTTCGGCCTGTTCTTCCTCGGCGAATACGCCAACATCATCCTGCTCTCGGCGATGGGCGCGGTGTTGTTCCTGGGCGGCTGGCTGCCGCCGATCGAGGTCGCGCCCTTTACCTGGGTGCCTGGTGTGGTGTGGTTCGCGCTCAAGATCGCGGTGCTGCTGTTCGTGTTCTCGTGGACCAAGGGCACCCTGCCGCGCTACCGCTACGATCAGCTCATGCGGCTGGGCTGGAAAGTCTTTTTGCCGATCTCCCTGTTCTGGGTGGTGCTGACGGCCGGCGTCCTGGTGGCGTTCGGCTGGGTGCCGAAGGCATAGGGAAGGGAGGACGCCATGGCATTCTTCGACCGCACCGCGCGCGCGCTGTTTCTCAGCGAACTGGTGACCGGCTTCGCGCTGACCTTCAAGTACATGTTCAAGCCCAAGGTGACGGTGAACTACCCCTTCGAGAAGGGACCGCTCAGCCCGCGCTTCCGCGGCGAGCATGTGCTGCGCCGCTATGCCAATGGCGAGGAACGCTGCATCGCGTGCAAATTGTGCGAGGCGATCTGCCCGGCGCAGGCCATCACCATCGAGGCCGAGCCGCGCGAAGACGGCTCCCGCCGCACGACGCGCTACGACATCGACATGACCAAGTGCATCTATTGCGGCTTCTGCCAGGAAGCCTGCCCGGTCGATGCCATCGTCGAGGGGCCGAATTTCGAGTTCTCGACCGAGACGCGCGAAGAGCTGCTCTACAACAAGGAAAAACTGCTGGCCAATGGCGAGCGCTGGGAGGCGGAGATTGCCGCCAACCTCGCCGCCGATGCGCCGTACCGGTAAGGGGCCGGGGGAGATAATGGTTATTCAGGCGCTGGCCTTCTATCTGTTCGCCGCCGTCACGGTCGGCGCCGCCGCCATGGTGGTGGTGGCGCGCAATCCGGTTCATTCGGTGCTGTATCTGATCCTGGCCTTCTTCAATGCCGCCGCCCTGTTCCTGCTGATGGGCGCGGAGTTCCTGGC
>JAQSWP010000190.1 GCA_029266575.1 Alphaproteobacteria bacterium
GCCCGAGATCACGCCGCAGATCGAAGCCATGGCCGGCAAGGCGCCGGAAGGCTTCTCCTCGGGCGGCATGGTGACCAAGCTGATCGCCGCCCGCATCGCCATCGGCGCCGGCTGTCCGATGGCGATCGCGCAGGGCAAAATTGCCCATCCGCTGAAGGCCATTCTCGACGGTGGCCGCTGCACCTGGTTCATGCCGCGCGCCACCCCGCGCAATGCGCGCAAGGAATGGATCGCGGGCGCGCTGGGCGCGCTGGGCACCCTGATTGTCGATGATGGCGCAGCCAAAGCCTTGGCCTCGGGCAAGAGCCTGCTGCCGGCCGGCATCAAGATGGTGGAAGGCGAATTCCAGCGTGGCGATGCGGTGCAGGTGGTCAATGGCAGCGGCAAGGTGCTGGCGCGCGGGCTGGTGGCCTATTCCTCCGACGATGCCCGCCGCATCGCCGGCCACAAGAGCGGTGAAATAGAAGCGCTTCTCGGCTACCGTGGCCGGGACGAGATGATCCACCGCGACGATCTGGTTGTCGAATAGGCTGGCGGTGGAATAGGAGTAGGGTCATGGCGCTCCACGTGGTCGGCGGGCAGGACAAGCAGGACCCCGCGAAAGTCATGGCGTCGATGGGCGCCAAGGCGCGCGATGCCGCCCGTGCGCTGGCGCTGAGCCCGACCGAGGCGCGCAACAAGGCGCTGACGCTTGCCGCCGCGCGTTTCCGCAACGATTCCGCCGCCCTCATCGCCGCCAACGCCATCGACATGAAAGCCGCGCGCGAGAGCGGCCTGAATGCCGCCATGCTCGACCGGCTGGAGCTGACTGCGGCGCGCATCGATTCCATGGCCAAGGGGCTGGACGATATCGCCGCCCTGCCCGATCCGGTCGGCGAGATCATCGCGCAATGGCAGCGGCCCAACGGGTTGAAGTTTTCGCGCGTGCGAGTGCCTATCGGCGTCATCGGCGTGATCTACGAATCGCGCCCCAATGTCACCGCCGATGCCGGTGCGCTGTGCCTGAAATCGGGCAATGCAGTGATCCTGCGCGGCGGCTCGGAGAGCTTCCATTCCTCGCGCGCCATCGCCGACCGGCTGCGCGAGGCGCTGGTCGAAGCCGATCTGCCCAAGGACGCCATCCAGCTGATGCCCTCGACCGATCGCGCGCTGGTCGGCGCCATGCTGTCGGCGGTGCAGTGGATCGACATCGTGGTGCCGCGCGGCGGGCGCAGCCTGATCGAGAGGGTCACCGCCGAAAGCCGCGTGCCGGTGCTGAAGCACTACGAGGGCCTGTGTCACGTTTATGTCGACAAGGATGCCGACAAGGCGATGGCGGTCGAGATCGTAGCCAACGCCAAGATGCGCCGCACCGGCGTCTGTGGGGCGGCCGAAACCTTGCTGATCGATCGTTCCGTCTTGCACACTCATCTGCCCGCCATTCTCGACCGGCTGATCGAGTTGGGCTGCGAGATCCGCGGCGATGTCCAAGTGCAGAAACTCGACAGGCGCGCGCTGCCCGCCAGCGAGAAGGACTGGCGCACCGAATATCTGGCGCCGATCATCTCCGTCGCCGCGGTCGACGGCGTCGATGCCGCCATCTCCCATATCGAGCGCTACGGCTCGCAGCACACCGAATCGATCGTCACAGCCAATACGCAGACCGCGGAGCATTTCCTGGCGCGGGTCGACAGCGCCATCGTGCTGCACAACGCCTCGACGCAATATGCCGATGGCGGCGAGTTCGGCATGGGCGCGGAGATCGGCATCTCGACCAACCGCCTGCATGCGCGCGGCCCGGTGGGGCTGGCGGAGCTGACCATCTACAAGACCGTGGTGCGCGGTTCCGGCCAAATTCGACCTTAGATTTTCAGACCCTGACCTTGCTTCCCCTCTCCCTGCTCAAACCACCCGCGACCGGCGCGCGCCGCCGCGTCGGGTTGCTTGGCGGCTCGTTCAATCCCGCCCATGAAGGCCATCGCCATATCAGCCTGCAGGCGCTGAAGCGGCTGAAGCTCGACGAGATCTGGTGGCTGGTGTCGCCGCAAAATCCGCTGAAGCCGGTCAAGGGCATGGCGCCGCTCAAGGACCGGTTGGCGCAGGCGCGCGCCATCGCCGGCAAGGGCCGCATCAAGGTCACCGATATCGAGACAAGGCTGGGCACGCGCTACACCGCCGACACCATCGCAGCTTTGCAGCGGCAGTTCCCGCGCCTGAACTTCGTGTGGCTGATGGGGGCTGACAATCTGGCGCAAATCTCGCGCTGGGACCGCTGGCAGAGCATTTTCAATTCGGTGCCGATTGCCGTTTTCGACCGCCCTGCCTATTCTCTCTCCGCCTTGAACGCCAAGGCCGCGCAACGCTACGCCAGCCGGCGCATCGTGGCGGAACAGGCGGGCGAGCTCGCAGGACTTGAGCCGCCGGCCTGGACGTTCATCCGCTCGCGCCTGCATCCGGCATCCGCCACGCAAATCCGCGCGCAAAGAAAATAGAAGGAATCGCCGCCATCGCCCGCTCAGACAAATCCGACAACCCCTCTGTCACTGGCGCCTTGCGCGATCTGATCGTGCGCACCTTGGACGACGGCAAGGCGGAGGAGATCGCCGTCATCGACCTGGCCGGCAAGAGCAGCATGGCCGATTACATGGTGGTGGCATCGGGCCGCTCCTCGCGCCAGGTCGGCGCGCTGTCGGAACAGCTGATCGACAAGCTCAAAAGCGGTGGCTATCGCAGCCCGTCGGTCGAAGGGCGCGGCCAGGGCGACTGGGTGCTGGTCGATGCCGGCGACGTGGTGGTGCACCTGTTCCGCCCGGAGATCCGCGGCCTCTACAATCTCGAGAAGATGTGGGGCATGGCGGCAAGCGAGGCGGCGCCGGCCAAGCCGAAGCGCAAACCGGCCCGTCCCAAAGCCTGAGCCATGCGGCTTGCCATTGTCGCGGTTGGCAAGGCGCGCGCCTCGCCCGAGCGCGATCTGTACCAGCATTACGCCAAGCGCATCGTCTGGCCGTTGAAGCTGATCGAGGTCGAGGAGAAGAAACGCCTTTCCGCCGCCGAGCTGAAAACGGCCGAAGCCCGCCTGCTGCTGGATGCCGTGCCGGCGCGAGCCACGATCTGGGCGCTGGACGGGCGCGGCAAGACGCTTTCCAGCCAGGAGCTTGCGGCGGCATTGGCCAAAAGACAGGCGGCGGGCGAAGCCGATCTGGCGCTGCTGATCGGCGGCGCCGACGGGCTGGATAGAGCGGTGCTGGACAAGGCGCAGATGAGCCTGTCGCTGGGGGCCATGACCTGGCCGCATATGCTGGTGCGGGGGATGCTGGCCGAGCAGCTTTACCGCGCGCAGCAGATTCTGGCCGGCCACCCCTACCATCGGGCCTGAAAACGCTTCGCAGACGCCGTATTCTCGCCTAAAAACTACGCGTATGATGCGGCCTATGGCGCTGGTTTTCCGTGCGATTCTGCCTTTGCTGCTGCTGGTTCTGGGCTGGCCGGCGGCCGCCCAGGACGTGCAGCCCTGGCGCAAGGACGGCGCGAATAATTTCCCCTATGTCTATCGCGTCCTCCCGGCGGAGGAGCCCGAGGTCTGGCGCACCAATGTCGTGCCGCTATGGCCCAACGAGGTCTGCTTCGGCTGGACGCTCGACGTCAAAGGCGCCGACCGCATGGTCGACCTGACCGAGATCCTCACCCTGTCCTCGCCCTCGACCAATTGGGGCCACGGACCGGAGACCATCATCGAGAACGGCAACAAGGCCACGACCAAGCTCAAGGTGCGGATCGAGAGCAATCGGCTGTCGCGCGCCTGGTGCATCGTCGAGGGCGACCCGCCCGGCCAGTACCGTTACGATATTTTCATCGACGGCCGGCATCGCGCCGAATTCACCTATTGCGCCGTCAAGGTGCCCAATGACGGCTCGGTGCGGATCGAGGAGCTGACCTGTCCCTATAAATTCGATTCCGTGCGGAACCGCGAACTGCATCTGGCGGAACCGATCGATCTGGCGAGCGTAACCGCGCGATGAGCAAACGTCCGCGCCCCGCGCTGCTCTGCATTCTCGACGGCTGGGGCCATCGCGTGCCGCCGACCTCCGACAACGCCATCGCGCAAGCGCGCACGCCCAACATCCATCGCCTGATGGCGAGCTCGCCGCATGCGCTGATCGATGCGTCGGAGCTGCATGTCGGCCTGCCCGCGGGCCAGATGGGCAATTCCGAAGTCGGCCACATGAATCTCGGCGCCGGGCGCATCATCATGCAGGATCTGCCGCGCATCGATCTGGCGATCGCCGACGGCACACTGGCGCGCAACCCGTTCCTGGTCAATTTCATCGCCACCTTGAAAAGCGGCGGCGGCACGGCGCATCTGATGGGGCTGCTGTCGCCCGGCGGCGTGCACAGCCATCAGGGCCATCTGGCGGCGCTGGCGAACATCATCTCCGCCGCCGGCGTGAAGGTGGCGATCCATGCCTTCCTCGACGGCCGCGACACGCCGCCCTCTTCCGCCCGCACCTATCTAAAGGATTTCCAGGCCGCCATCGCCGGCGCCGATTTGGCGCGCATCGCCACGATCGGCGGACGCTATTACGCCATGGACCGCGACAAGCGCTGGGATAGAGTCAGCCTCGGCTATCACGCCATGGTCGATGGTATCGGCGAGAAAGCCGCGACCGCCGACGAGGCGGTGACGCAAAGCTACGCCGCCGGCAAGACCGACGAGTTCGTGCTGCCGACCGCGCTCGCGGGCTACGCCGGCGTGAAGGATGGTGATGGCGTGCTGATGGGCGCCGCGCTTCGCCGCCGCCTTGGGCATGGTGGAATATTCCACCGCGCTCAACCAGTTCATGACGGCGCTGTTTCCACCCGAATCGGTGCATCGCAGCCTGGGCGAGATCGTCGCCGGTTTGGGCATGAAGCAGCTGCGCATCGCGGAGACCGAGAAATACGCCCACGTCACCTTTTTCTTCAACGGCGGCGACGAGCGGGTGTTCGAGGGCGAGGACCGCATCCTGGTGCCCTCGCCCAAGGTCGCAACCTACGATCTGCAGCCGGAAATGTCGGCGCCGGAAGTCACCGACCGCCTGGTCGAAGCCATCGATTCGGGCGAATACGATCTGATCGTCTGCAACTATGCCAATGGCGACATGGTCGGCCACACCGGCGACATCCCCGCCACCATCAAGGCGGTGGAATGCATCGACACGTGCCTGGGCCGGCTGACCGACGCCATCAGGCGCCAGGGCGGCGTCATGCTGGTGACCGCCGATCACGGCAATGCCGAGCAGATGTTCGATCCGCAAACCGGCCAGCCGCACACTGCCCACACGCTGAACCGCGTGCCGGTGATGGTGGTCAACCCGCCACCCTCGGTGAAGGCGCTCGGCGACGGCAGGCTGGCCGATATCGCGCCGACCATGCTGGCGTTGATGGGGCTGCCGCAGCCGGGCGAGATGACGGGTCATTCGCTGCTGCGCGCCGAAGCTTCGCACCAGGCAGAGCGTGCGAGCGCCTGACGCCCTTCACGCCCTGAAGCTGCGCCTCGTTCTTGGCGCGAGCCTGATCGTGCTTTCCGCCGCACCGCTTGCAGCGCAGACCACGCCCCCTGTCGGCAAGCTTTCCGAAGTCGAACGCCAGGCCGAGGCCGAACGCGAACGCGCCGCCAAAGCGGAGCGTGAAGCCGAAGCCGTGCGCAAGGAAGTCGAACGCCTGCGCGGCGAGTTGATCGGGGCAGCGCGTCAGGTGCAGACCGGCGAAGCCGCTCTGGTGCGTTTGGAAAAGCGCAAGCGGGAGATCGACGAACTGGCCGGCGAACGCACGCGCGCCTTGAACGCCCGCCGCGGGCAACTGGCCGGCCTGCTGGGCGCGCTGGAGCGGCTGGCCAATCGCCCGCCGGAAGCGTTGCTGGCGCAGCCGGGTGCGCCCGACGATACGGTGCGCGCCGGGCTGTTGCTGCGCTCGATCATTCCGCGCATCGAAGCCGCCGCCGCCCAATTGCGCACCGAGATCGAAGATCTCGCCCAGGCGCGCGATCTGCGCGAGCTGATCGAGAAGCTGGATGCCGACCGCAAGCAGCGCGAGGAGGTGGCCAAGCGCAGCCGCAGCGCGGCGGCGGCAAAGCTCAGCATTCCCCCGCCCCCGCCTGGCCATCTGGCGATGACCTTCACTGCCGCC
This sequence comes from Alphaproteobacteria bacterium, assembly GCA_029266575.1. Classification (GTDB taxonomy): domain Bacteria; phylum Pseudomonadota; class Alphaproteobacteria; order Reyranellales; family JAQSWP01; genus JAQSWP01. The sequence goes on from JAQSWP010000190.1 coordinate 6,145, forward strand.
AAGGGCAAATTGCCGCTGCCGGCCCGCGGCACCATCGCCAAGCGTTTCAACGAGAGCGAGACCGGCCCGTTTGCCCGGGGAATTGTGGTCGAAACGAGGCAGCGGGCTGCGGTCGTGGCGCCGCATGACGGGCAGGTGGTATATGCCGGCGAATTCCGCGGTTACGGGCTGGTGTTGATCCTGGAACACGGCGAGGGGTATCATTTTCTGCTGGCGGGGCTTTCGCGCATCGATTGCGCGGCCGGACAATGGGTCCTGGCGGGCGAGCCGGTAGGCGTCATGGGCAGTGCTGGCGCGGAAAGCCAGCGGCTCTATATTGAGCTGCGTCGGCAGGGTCATCCCATGGACCCGCTGTCGTGGCTGGTTCCCGACAAGGACAAGGTAGGATGATGCAGCGCAAAGTCGTATTCGCCGCCGTCGCCGCTGTGGCGCTGGCGTTCCCCCTCCATGCGTTCGCCCAGACGAAGGGCAAGGCCGCCGACAAGCCGGCCGATCGCAGCGAGACCTATCAATACCTCAACCTGTTCGGCGACGTGCTCGAGCGCGTGCGCGCCGACTATGTCGATGAGGTTTCCGACAAGGACCTGATCGAGAATGCCATCAACGGCATGCTGACTTCGCTCGATCCGCATTCTTCCTACATGAACGCCAAGGCCTTCCGCGACATGCAGGTCGATACCCGCGGCGAATTCGGCGGGCTCGGCATCGAAGTGACGATGGAGAACGGCCTGGTCAAGGTCGTGTCGCCGATCGACGACACGCCCGCTTCCAAGGCCGGACTGCAGCCGGGCGATCTGATCGTGGCGCTGGATGCTGAAGCCGTGATGGGTCTGACCTTGGCCGAAGCGGTCGAGAAGATGCGCGGCAAGGTCGGCACGCCGATCAAGCTCACCGTGCGCCGCGGCACCAAAGAGCCGTTCGAAGTCACCCTGCAGCGCGCCGTCATCAAGATCCGCTCGGTGCGGTCGAACATGGAAGGCGACGACGTCGCCTATGTCCGCATCACCCAGTTCACCGAGCAGACCGAATCGGGGCTCAAGGCGGCGATCGAAGGCATGAAGAAGCAGGCGGGCAACAAGCTGAAAGGGGTCGTGCTCGACATGCGCAACAACCCGGGCGGGCTGCTCGACCAGGCGATCTCGGTTTCGGATGCCTTCCTCGAGAAGGGCGAAATCGTCTCCACCCGCTCGCGCCGCGAGGGCGAAGGCAGCCGCGCCAATGCCAAGCCGGGCGACGTCACCGGCGGATTGCCGGTGGTGGTGCTGATCAATGGCGGTTCGGCCTCGGCTTCCGAGATCGTGGCCGGCGCGCTGCAGGATCACCGCCGCGCCATCGTGCTGGGCACGCGCTCGTTCGGCAAAGGCTCGGTGCAGACCATCGTGCCGGTGGCGGGCGGCGGCGCCATGCGCCTGACCACGGCGCGCTATTACACCCCGTCCGGCCGTTCGATCCAGGCCAAGGGCATCGATCCCGACATCGTGGTCGAACAGGCCAAGGTGGAGGCCGTCGAGGCCAATCCGCTGGCGCGGCGCGAGGAAAACCTGCGCGGCGCGCTGCGCAATCCCAACGCCCCGGCCACGCCGCCGGCTGCGGCCCCGGCCAATCCGCCTGCGACGCCTGGCACGCCCAATGCGCCGATGTCGCCACCGACCGGCACACCACCGGGTCCGGGCTCCAATGCCCAGCCGCCCGCCACGACGCCGGGCGCAGCCGCCACGCCGCCGGCCAACGGCAATGGGGCGGCAGCGGCGGGCGAAGAAAAGAAGCCGATCGACTACCAACTGTCCCGCGCGGTCGATCTTATTCGCGGCATTGCGCTTTATGGACAACGCGGCAACTGAAAACCCGAGTAGCGCCGGCACGTCGATGCCGGCGCCGGCGGAGCCAATGACATGACGACGGTGGCGCGCAAGGGGGTGGGTGCGCTGCTGGTCGCCTATGTCATTCTCTTCCTGGTCACCGCTGCCGTTCTCGCCGCCGTCCTGCTGGGCCGCGACAAGAGCCAGGCCGTCGTGCGGCTGCAAATGCCGCAAACGGCTGCGCCGGTCGCCAGCACGGCACCGCTGGCGCTGCCGAAATCCGAACCAGCGCCGAAGGTGGCGGCCGTAACGCCGCCCGCCCCGCCAGCACCAGCGGCAACGCCGACGCCTGCTGCCGAACCGCCCAAGGTCGAAGCGCCACAGCCGCCAGCGCCGGCGCCCGCCGCCGAGGCGCCGCCTGCGGAGAAGCTCGCGGCGCCATCGTCACTGGCTTCGCTTTATCCGCCGCCGCCACCGGAGAAACCGGCGCCTGCCGCCCGGGCCGCCGCCACAACCGATGCCGCACCGCAGACACCGGGCCGCGGCCTGGGCCCGGCCGCGGTGCTGGAGGCAGGTCCCTATGGGCCGTTGCCGCGCATCGCACCGGACGGCCGGCTGCCCTGGATCGTCAATAACGGCAAGTTCGACCACGGCACGCGCCAGCCGCGGCTTGGCGTTGTGCTGACCGGGCTGGGGCTCAATCCGCAGGTGACGGAAGACGCCATCGTGCGGCTGCCGCCGGAAATTACTTTGGCCTTCGTGCCCTATGCCGAGAACCTGCCGCGCTGGATTCAGCTGGCGCGCGAATTCGGCCATGAGGTCTTGATCTCGCTGCCGATGGAGGCGGAGGGACCGGCCGATACCAGCCTCGGCGCGCGTGTCTTGAGCGCGCAAGCCAGTGCTGCGGAAAACCTCGACCGGCTGCGCTGGATCCTTGGCCGCAGCCCGGGCTATGTCGGCATCGCCACCTGGGAAGGCGAAAAATTCCTGGCGAGTTCGCCGCATGCCGTGCCGGTGCTGCAAGAGCTGGCATTGCGCGGCCTGCTGGTGGTCGATTCGCGCCAGGCGCGGTCGAACCTGATCCAGCAGCAGGCCGATGCGCTCGGCCTGCCCTTCGCCAAGAGCCGCGGCTTTCTCGATTCCGAGCCTGGCGTGGAAGCGCTGGATCGCAATCTGCAGCAACTGGAGACGATCGCCAAACGCACCGGCTTTGGCCTGGCGATGGCGGTGGCGTTTCCCGAAACGGTGCGGCGACTGGTCGACTGGAGCAAGACGGCGGGCCCACGCGGTTTCGCCTTGGCGCCGATTACCGGCGTCACCGAATGCAAGGATTTCTGCCAGCAGCGGGTGGCGCGCCATGCAGCGGCGGTTTCAACCGTCCGCCGTTAAGCTATAGACTGCGGTCCACATGGTCAGTCCGTCCATCCGCTAATGCTTGCCACCGCTTCCCCGCTGCCGGGCTACCGCCGCAATGTCGGCATCATGCTGCTCGACCGGCAGAACCGCATTTTCGTCGGCCAGCGCCGCGACATGCCGTCGGCCGCCTGGCAGATGCCGCAAGGCGGCATCGACAAGGGCGAGACGCCGGCCGAAGCGGCGATGCGCGAACTGGAAGAGGAAGTCGGCACCACCAAGGCCACGATCCTGACCGAGAGCGCCGGCTGGCTGACATACGATCTGCCCGAGAAGCTGCGGCGCAAACTGTGGCGCGGCCGCTGGCGCGGCCAGTCGCAGAAATGGTTCGTCATGCGCTTCACCGGCCATGACGGCGACATCGACATCAACACCCGCCATCCCGAATTCTCGCGCTGGCAATGGGTGGCGCCGCAGCAGATCGTCGAGCTGATCGTGCCGTTCAAGCGCGATCTCTACCAGGCCGTGCTGGACGAGTTTGCCGAGTTCCTGAAGACGGAAGCGCCGGTCTAGGCCACTGCCCGCTGCAGGCGGGAGATGCGCCAACGCATGAAATGCCACACCGCCCTGGTTACCCAGTGGCTCAACCGTCCCTGGGGGTCGAGCCCGACCGCCTTGAACACCATGGCGACGGCGCGCTGCAGATGGCTGGGCCTGTAAACCCGATAGGCGCGCAAGGCATGGGCGCGGGTATTGTCGCGCCGGTTATAGGCCTGACCGTCGCCGTTGGCGGCGTAATAGGCATAGGCCAGCTCGTCGTCCTCGCTCTCGAGAATGCGCGAGAAGCCGACCCGCAGCCGGCCCCAGAAGCCAAGATTCTCCTTCGCCAGATAGCGGCGCATGTGGGAGTAGAACAGCTTGTAATGGCGCAGCTCGTCGGCGGCGATGCGGGCGCAGATCGCCTTCAGCACCGGCTCCTCGGTGGCATCGCGCAAGGCGGTGTAATAGGAGCTGGTGCCGGTCTCCACGATGCAGCGCGCCATCAACTCGCCGGCCAGGCTGCCGCGCACCGATTTGGTGGCGTCGAGCGGCAATTGATAGCCCTCGCGGAAACGCGCGAAGGCGGCATCGAAATCGAATGCCGGATCGGCCAGTTGCGCCCAGCGGCCCAGCGCCTTGCCGTGCTGCACCTCTTCCACGGCCCAAATGTCGGTGGCGGCGCGGAATTCGGCGTCGTCGACGAAAACGTTGTTGAGATAGGCGCCGTAATCGAGCCCGTTATGCTCGACCATGGCCGCCGCCTTGATTATGCGGAGGATTTCGGGATCGACCTTGGAGCGGTCGAATGTCTCCCAAGGGATATCATCGAGCGTCCAGTGCTTCATCTCTCGGCCTGATCATGGTTGTTAGCGCAGTGACCGTCTTGCGCAGTCCAAGGTTCCCGCCGGACCTGGCCGTCCGACCGGAATATGTCACAAACCGACGATTTAATTTAGCCGCGCCGCGGTTTTTGGCAACCGCTCATCGGGTGGCGTAAAAATCGTATGCCCGGCGCAGGCTTTGCGCCATAAGTACTTGTTTTTCCGCGCTTTCTCGCGCTGCCGGGTCGGTGGCTTCGGCCAGCGCCTCCTGCGCCTGACGCAGCTTACCCTCAAGCTGGGTAACCGAGACATCGGCCAAAGGCATAGCTTCCTCGACCAGAACGGTCAGCCGGTCGTTGGAAACCTCGGCAAAACCGCCGGTTACCATGATGCGCTGGCGCACCGTGCCGGCGTCGTAAATCGCGATAACGCCCGGCCGCAGGGTCGAGATCAGGGGCACGTGGCCGGGCAGGACGCCGAAATCGCCCTCGCTGCCGGGCACGACGACCATGTCGGCCTCGCTCGATTCCAGCAGGCGTTCCGGCGATACCAGTTCGAAGGCGATCTTGCCCGCCATGTCCCAATCCCTCGTCTACGCTAACGCTTGAGCCTCAGGCCGCTTCCGCCGCCATCTTCTTGGCCTTGGTGATGGCGTCCTCGATGGTGCCGACCATGTAGAACGCCGACTCCGGAATGTCGTCGCACTCGCCGGCGACGATCATCTTGAAGGCCTTGATGGTGTCGGCCAGGCTGACCAGCACGCCCGGGAAGCCGGTGAAGACTTCGGCGACATGGAAGGGCTGGCTGAGGAAGCGCTGGATCTTGCGCGCCCGCGCCACGACCTGCTTGTCCTCTTCCGAAAGCTCGTCCATGCCCAGGATGGCGATGATGTCCTGCAGCGACTTGTAGGTCTGCAGCACGCGCTGCACGTCGCGCGCCACCTTGTAGTGCTCCTCGCCGACGACGCGCGGGTCGAGCATGCGCGAGGTCGAGTCGAGCGGATCGACGGCCGGGTAGATACCCAGTTCGGCGATCTGGCGCGACAGCACAGTGGTGGCGTCCAAGTGCGCGAACGAAGTCGCCGGCGCCGGGTCGGTCAAGTCGTCGGCGGGCACGTAGATGGCCTGCACCGAAGTGATCGAACCCTTCTTGGTGGTGGTGATGCGCTCCTGCAGATTGCCCATGTCGGTGGCCAAGGTCGGCTGATAGCCCACCGCCGAGGGAATGCGGCCCAAGAGCGCCGACACTTCGGAGCCGGCCTGGGTGAAGCGGAAGATGTTGTCGACGAAGAACAGCACGTCCTGGCCTTCTTCATCGCGGAAATATTCGGCCAGGGTCAGGCCGGTCAGGCCGACGCGGGCGCGGGCGCCCGGCGGCTCGTTCATCTGGCCGAACACCAGCGCCACTTTCGAGCCCGGGCCGTCGACCTTGATGACGCCCGAATCGCGCATCTCGTGATAGAGTGATCAGTTCCTGAATCAGCACCGTCTTGCCGACGCCGGCGCCGCCGAACAGGCCGATCTTGCCGCCGCGCGCGTAAGGCGCGAGCAAATCGATGACCTTGATGCCGGTGACCAGGATCTGCGCTTCGGTCGACTGCTCGACGAATTCCGGCGCGCTGCGATGGATCGGCGCGGTCTTCTTGGCGTTGACCGGGCCGCGCTCGTCGATCGGCTCGCCGATGACGTTGATGATGCGGCCCAGGGTCTCGGGGCCGACCGGCACGGCAATGGCGAGGCCGGTGTCGACCACCTTCTGGCCGCGCACCAGACCGTCGGTGGTGTCCATGGCGATGGTGCGGACAGTCGATTCGCCCAGATGCTGCGCCACTTCCAGCACCAGCGTCTTGTTGTCGTGCTGCACGTGCAGCGCGTTCAGAATGGACGGCAGTTCGCCTTCGAACTGAACGTCGACCACCGCGCCGGTGATCTGGGTAATTCTGCCGATATTGTTGCCTGCCATGACGCCCTCTCGGGGTTTGAAGTCGTAACTAAAGGGTTCTACAGCGCGTCGGCGCCGGAGATGATTTCGATCAGTTCCTTGGTGATGACGGCCTGACGCTGGCGGTTGTAGCTCTGCGTCAGCCCGTTGATCATGTCGCCGGCATTGCGCGTGGCGTTGTCCATCGCCGTCATGCGCGCGCCCTGCTCCGATGCCGCGTTCTCCAGCAGCGCGCGGAACATCTGTACGCGCAGATTGAGCGGCAGCAGCTCGGCCAGGATGCCTTCCTCGCTGGGCTCGAATTCGTACACCGCCTTGGCGCCGTCGGCCTTGATTTCCACCTCGGCCGGCGCCGGCAGCGGAATAAGCTGCTGCACCGTCACGATCTGGCTGATCGCCGACTTGAAGCGGTTGTAGACGACGGTCGCCACGTCGAACTCGCCGGCGGCGAACATCTGCGCCACGTGATCGCTGACGCGGATGGCGTCGGCGAAGGTCAGACGCTTGCGGCCGACCTCGTCGATGGTGCCGGCCAGGAGCGGCGCGAAATCGCGGCGCAGCTGATCACGCCCCTTGCGGCCAACGCACAGCACGCGCACGTCCTTGCCCTCGGCCAGCAGGCCGCGGATGACGCGGCGCGCCTCGCGCACGATGGTGGAATTGAACGAGCCGCACAGGCCGCGATCCGAGGTCGCGACGATCACCAGCTGGCGCTTGTCGGCGCCGGTGCCGGCCAGCAGCGCCGGGGCGCCGGCCATGCCGCGCACGTTGGCTGCCAGCGACGCCAGCATGCGTTCCATGCGCTCGGCATAGGGGCGCGCGGCCTGCGCCTGTTCCTGGGCGCGGCGCAGCTTGGCCGCCGCCACCATCTTCATGGCCTTGGTGATCTTCTGCGTCGAGCGGACGCTGCGGATCCTCAGGCGATATTCCTTCAAGCTCGGCATGTCCGGCTCCGGCTGGCGTCGGGTTCCAGGATCAGGCGAACTTGCGGGCGAAGCCGTCCATGAAGGCCTTCAGCTTGGCCTCGGTGTCCGCCGAGATCTGCTTCTCGTTGCGGATCGCGGCCAGGATGCCGTCATTGGAGGCGCGCAACTCGTCCAGCATCTTCTGCTCGAACTCGTTGACCTTGGCCGTCGGCACGACGTCGAGATAGCCGCGCACGCCGGCATAGATCGCCACCACCTGCTCTTCGATCGGCATCGGCCTGAACTGCGGCTGCTTCAACAGCTCCGTCAGGCGCGCGCCGCGGTTGAGCAGCTTCTGCGTCGAGGCATCGAGGTCGGAGGCGAACTGGGCGAAAGCCGCCATTTCGCGGTACTGCGCCAGTTCCAGCTTGATCGAGCCGGCAACCTGCTTCATGGCCTTGATTTGCGCCGCCGAGCCCACGCGCGAGACAGAGATGCCGACGTTAATGGCGGGGCGGATGCCCTGATAGAACAGTTCGGTCTCGAGGAAGATCTGGCCGTCGGTGATCGAGATCACGTTGGTCGGAATGTAGGCCGAGACGTCGCCGGCCTGGGTTTCGATCACCGGCAGCGCCGTCAGCGAGCCGGCGCCGAGAGCGTCGTTCATCTTGGCGGCGCGCTCGAGCAGGCGCGAATGCAGGTAGAACACGTCGCCCGGATAGGCTTCGCGGCCCGGCGGGCGGCGCAGCAGCAGCGACATCTGGCGATAGGCGACCGCCTGCTTGGAAAGATCGTCGTACACGATCAAGGCATGCATGCCGTTGTCGCGGAAGAATTCGCCCATGGTGCAGCCGGCGTAAGGCGCAAGGAACTGCAGCGGCGCCGGCTCGGACGCGGTGGCGGCGACGACGATGGAATATTCCATGGCGCCGGCGTCTTCCAGCGTCTTGACGATCTGCGCCACGGTCGAGCGCTTCTGGCCGACGGCGACGTAGATGCAATAGAGCTTCTTGGATTCGTCGCCGCCGGCGTTGATGCTCTTCTGGTTGATGAAGGCGTCGATGGCGACCGCGGTCTTGCCGGTCTGGCGATCGCCGATGATCAGCTCGCGCTGGCCGCGGCCGATCGGCACCAGGCTGTCGATGGCCTTCAGGCCGGTCTGCATCGGCTCGTGCACCGACTTGCGCGGAATGATGCCCGGCGCCTTGACCTCGACGCGGCGGCGCTCGGCGCCCTGGATCGGACCCTTGCCGTCGATCGGATTGCCCAGCGCGTCGACGACGCGGCCCAGCAGTCCCTTGCCGACCGGAACGTCGACGATGGTGCCGGTGCGCTTGACGGTGTCGCCTTCACGGATGGTGCGGTCGTCGCCGAAGATCACGACGCCGACATTGTCGGCCTCGAGGTTCAGCGCCATGCCCTTGATGCCGCCCGGGAACTCGACCATCTCGCCGGCCTGGACGTTGTCCAGGCCGTAGACGCGCGCGATGCCGTCGCCGACCGACAACACCTGGCCGACTTCGGCCACTTCGGCCTCGGTGCCAAAATTGGCGATCTGCTGCTTGAGGATCGCCGAAATTTCGGAGGCGCGGATATCCATCACCCAACTCCCTTCATGGCAAGCTGCAGCCGCTGCAGCTTGGTGCGTAGCGAAGAATCGAACATGCGTGAGCCGATCTTGACGACCAGCCCGCCGAGAATGTCGCGATCGACCTTGGCGTCGATCGTCACCTTGTTGCCCACCATGCCGCGCAACACGTCGGCCAGCCTGGCCTGCTGCTGCTCGCTCAGCGGCGTGGCGGAAACGACTTCGGCCGTGGTCTCGCCGCGACGGCGGGAAAGTTCGGCCAGGAATGCCGTGATGATCGACGGCAGCGCCGCCAGCCGGCGCTTCTGCGAAACGATGGCGATGAAATTCGCGGTCAGCGGCGCCAGCTTAAGAGCCTGCGCGATCGCCTGGATCGCCTTGCTCTGCGCTTCGCGGCTGAGCACCGGACTGTTGATCAGGCTGCGCAGGTCGGCGCTCTCGTTCAGCGCCTGGCGCAAATTCTTGAGATCCCCCGCCACGCCATCAAGCTGTTTGCCCTCGTCGGCCAGCTCGAACAACGCATTGGCGTAACGTTCGGCAAGGCTTGATCGACTGGAGGCTTCGGCAGTCATTTTCCGTCCGTTCCCAGCTTCGCGAGGGGCTAGGTAAGAGATTGATTTGTAAGGTTTTTTTAATCACCTGCCGATGCCCGATCCTACCCCCGGCGCGACGGCGAGCGTTTGGTAACACACGGCCTATTGCGTTGCAAGCGCACAAGCCGCGCCGAAATAGCACGGTCATGGCCCCGCTTACCTATAAGCAAGACGCTGATTTCAAAGGAAACTATAGGGATCGACATCGACCTGCAAACGCACCGCATTGGGCAGCGCAACATCCGCTAGCCAGGCCTGCAATACGGCCTGGATATCGACCTCGCGGCGGGTCTGCAAAAGCAGCCGCCGCCTATGTCTGCCGCGCAGCAAAGCCAGCGGCGCCGGCGCCGGTCCCAGCACCCGCACCCCGTCCAGATGCGGCGCGGCCGCACCCGTGGCGCGGGCGGCGGTCTCGACCTGGCTCTCGTCCTCGCTGGAGAGGATCAGCGCCGCCAGTCTTCCATAAGGCGGCATGCCGGCATCGGCGCGCGCGCGCTTCTCCGCTTCAAGGAAGCGTTCGCGCCGGCCGCTGGCGAGCGCGGCGATCACCGGATGCTCCGGCTGATAGGTCTGCAGCAAAGCGCGGCCGTCGCCATTGGTGCGGCCGGCGCGGCCAGCGACCTGATAGAGCAACTGGAAGGTGCGTTCGGCGGCGCGCAGATCGCCGCCCGACAGACCCAGATCGGCATCGACCACGCCGACCAGCGCCAGGTCGGGAAAGTGATGGCCCTTGGCCACGATCTGGGTGCCGATCACCACGTCGACCTCGTGTTCGGCGATCTGCTGGATCAATGCCTGCGCTGCGCGCGGGCTGGCGATCAGATCCGACGCCAGCACCATCACCCGCGCCTCGGGGAAATGCAGCTTCACCTCTTCCTGCAGCCGCTCGACGCCAGGACCGCAGGCCACCAACGACTCCTGGGCGCCGCAGGCGGGACACTCGACCGGCCGCGGTGTGTTGAAGCCGCAATGATGGCAGATCAGCCGGCCGCGGAAGCGATGCTCCACCAGCCACGCGGTGCAGTTGGGACATTCGACGCGATGGCCGCAGGTGCGGCACAACGTGAGCGGCGCATAGCCGCGACGATTGAGGAACAGCAGCGCCTGCTTGTCGTTGGCCAACGTTTCGCGCGTCGCCTCGATCAGCACCGGCGACAGGAATTGCTGGCGCATGGGCGGATGCTTGCGCAGATCGATGGCCTCGATTTTCGTCAAGCTGACGTCGCCATGGCGTGCCGGGAGGTGTTGCAGGTCATAGCGCCCGGCCTCAGCATTGACGAGAGATTCCAGCGATGGCGTGGCGGAGACCAGGACCGCCGGTACGTTCTCCGCGCGCGCCCGCACGATGGCCATGTCGCGGGCGTTGTAGATGACGCCGTCTTCCTGCTTGAAGGCGCTTTCGTGTTCTTCGTCGATGACGATCAGGCCGAGATCGCGAAACGGCAGGAACAGCGCCGAGCGCGCGCCGACCACGACCTTCGCCGCCCCCGCCTGCACCGCGCGCCAGGTGCGCCGCCGCTCCAGCCCGGTGAGATCGGAATGCCATTCGCCGGGCAAGGCGCCAAAGCGCTGCTCGAAGCGGCCCAGCCATTGCGCCGACAGCGCGATTTCCGGCAGCAGCACCAGTACCTGCCGCCCCTGTTTCAGCGCCGAGGCAACGGCCTCGAAATAGACCTCCGTCTTGCCCGC
>JAQSWP010000191.1 GCA_029266575.1 Alphaproteobacteria bacterium
CGTGCCGGTGCTGAACGTGTTCGATCGTCCGCTGTCGGACGAGAAACAGCTGTTGAAGCGGCTGGAGGATTTCGGCCTCGCCAGCCTGATGCTGCTGCTGTTCAGCCCCCTGATGCTGCTGACCGCGCTCATGATCAAGCTGACCAGCCGGGGGCCGGTGCTGTTCCGCCAGCCGCGCTCGGGCTTCAATAACCAGATGATCGACGTTTACAAGTTCCGCACCATGCACCTGCATGAGCCGGCGCCAGGCGAACTGGTGCAGGCGCGTCCCAACGACTCGCGCCTGACCCCGATCGGCGGCTTTCTCAGACGCGCCAGCCTCGACGAATTGCCGCAGCTTCTGAACGTGCTGAACGGTTCGATGTCGCTGGTGGGCCCGCGCCCACATGCCAGCGGCACCCGCGCCGCCAACGTGCTGTTTGAGGAGGCCGTGGCCGAATACGCCGCCCGCCACCGCGTCAAGCCAGGGCTGACCGGCTGGGCCCAGGTCAATGGCTGGCGCGGCGAGACCGATACGCTGGAAAAAATCCAGCGCCGCGTCGAACATGACCTTTTCTACATAGAAAACTGGTCGCTGCGCTTCGATCTCAAGATCCTGTTGATGACCGTGGCCGAGGTCCTGCGCCGGCGGAATGCCTGGTAGTTGCGCGCAATCGTCGCTTGATTTGAGCCCGCGCTGGTGTATGCCTACCGGCCGCGTTGCGCTGCGGCAGAGACCATGGACCATCTCGACCGGCTGGAAAGCCAAAGCATCTATATTTTCCGCGAGGCGCGGGCCCTGGTGCCCCGTCTTGGCATGCTGTGGTCGCTGGGCAAGGACAGCAATGTCATGGTCTGGCTGGCCCGCAAGGCCTTCTATGGCAAGCTGCCGTTCCCGGTCATGCATATCGACACCGGGCGCAAGTTTCCCGAGATGTACGAGTTTCGCGATCGCTATTCCAGGGAATGGGACCTCGACCTGATCGTGGGCGACTGCCCGCCGGTCGAGGACATGGACCCAACCCTGCCACCGGCGGCGCGCTCGGCCGCCCGCAAGACCTTCGGGCTGAAGCGGATGATCGCCGAACGGGGCTTTGGCGGCATCATCGCCGGCATCCGCCGCGACGAGGAAAGCATTCGCGCCAAGGAGCGCATCTTCAGCCCGCGCGCCGTCGACGGCGAGTGGAACTTCCGCGACCAGCCGCCGGAGTTCTGGAACCTCTATCACGCCAACTATCCGGCCGGCGTGCATGTGCGCATCCATCCGCTGCTGCAATGGCGCGAGATCGACATCTGGCGCTACATCCAGCGCGAGAAGATGCCAATCATCGATTTGTACCTGGCCAGGAACGGCAAGCGCTATCGCTCGCTGGGCGACAAGGACATCACCAATCCGATGGCGAGCGAAGCCGACACCATCGAGAAGATCATCGTCGAGCTGGAGAATACCCGCCAGTCCGAACGCGCCGGCCGCGCCATGGACCACGAATCGGAAGACGCCTTCGAGCGGCTGCGTCGCGCGGGGTACATGTAGGCCATGGCTGAGGAGCTCAAGACCGTCCGGCTGGTGATCGTCGGCGAAGTCGATCACGGCAAGTCGACCCTGGTGGGCCGCCTGCTGTACGACACCAACTCGCTGGCCGAGGGCAAGCTCGAGGCGCTGGAGGCGATCTCCAAGAAGCGCGGGCGCGCCATCGAATGGGCTTTCGCGCTGGATGCCTTCCAGGCCGAGCGCGATCAGGGCATCACCATCGACACCACCACGGTGTGGTTCAACACCAAGCGGCGGCAGTTCGTCCTGGTCGATGCACCGGGCCACCACGAATTCGTGCGCAACATGATCACCGGCGCCGCCGAGAGCGACGCCGCCCTGCTGCTGATCGATGCCGGCGAAGGCATCAAACCGCAGACCCGCCGCCATGCCATGCTGCTGTACCTGCTGGGCGTGCGGCAGCTGGTGGTGCTGGTCAACAAGCTCGATCTGATCGATTTTTCGGAACGCGAATTCGCGCGGCTGTCCGGCGAGGCGCAGGCTTTGCTGGCCGAGGTCGGGCTGAAGGCCAATGCGGTGATTCCCGCCGCGGCGCGCGATGGCGACAATATCGCCAACCGCAGCGAGCGCATGGCCTGGTATGCCGGACCGACGCTGCTCGAGAGCCTGGACGGTTTCGATCCGGCGCCGACCAGCGAAGCGCTGCCGTTCCGCTTCCCGGTGCAGGACACCTATCGCGTCGGGGAAAAGCGCATCTACGCCGGCCGCATCGAGAGCGGCAAGGTCGCGGTCGGCGACATGGTGCTGGTCTCGCCCGTTAACCGGCAGACCAGGGTGCGCAGCATCGAAGTCTTCGGCGCGGCGGCGCCGGTGCAGCATGCCCATGCCGGCCAGTCGGTGGGACTGACGCTTGACGATCAGGTCTTCGCCGATCGCGGTGCGCTGTTCAGCCATGTCGAGCAGGCGCCGATCGAGACCAACGAGATCAAGGCGCGCATCTTCTGGCTGCCGAAATCGCCGCTGGTCGTCGGCCAGGCGCTGCGCATGCGCATCGGCACCAGCGAAGTGCCGGCGCAGATCACCGAGATCGTCACCCGCATCAGGCCCGCCGGGCTGGAGAGCGGCGCCAAGTCGATCGAGCAGAACGATCTGGCCGACGTGCGGCTGCGCCTGGGCGAAGTGATCGCGATCGACAACTATCTCGACCTGCCCGCCACCGGCCGTTTCGCGCTGGTGGATATTTCCGGCGTGGTGGGCGGCGGCGTGGCCGACCTGCATGGCGTTCCCGACCAGCGCCGGCTGCGCACCCAGGCCGGCACCAACCTCACCGCAGTGGCGCATTCGGTGCCCAAGGACGTGCGAAACCTGCGCAACGGCCATCGCGGCCTGGTCATCTGGCTGACCGGACTGTCGGGCGCCGGCAAGTCGACCCTGGGCATGGCGCTGGAGCGGCGGCTGTTCGAGCGCGGCTACCAGACCTATGTGCTGGACGGCGACAACGTGCGCCGCGGCCTGAATTCCGATCTCACGTTTTCGGCCGACGACCGCACCGAGAACATCCGCCGCGTTGCCGAAGTCGCGGCTTTGTTCGCCGATGGCGGCACGATCGCCATCACCGCCTTCATCTCACCGTTCCGCGCCGGCCGCGAACATGCACGCAAAGCGGCGGGCGAGACCAATTTCGCCGAGATCTACGTCAAGGCCTCCCTTGCCGCCTGCGAGGCGCGCGATCCCAAGGGCCTCTACGTGAAGGCCCGCAAGGGCGAGATTCGCGACTTCACCGGCATCTCCGCCGATTACGAGGAGCCGGAGAACGCAGATCTGGTGGTGGATACCGAGGCGCACGACTTCGAACAATGCCTCGAGCAGCTGTTCGAATACGTGGTGCGGCAAACCAAAGTATGACGCGGCCGGCCCTGAAAATCGTGGTGCACGATTATTCGGGCCATCCCTTCCAGGTCGAACTGTCGCGCGAACTGGCCCGACGTGGCCATCGCGTGCATCACTGCTATTCCGATTCGATCCAAACCCCGCAAGGCGGCCTGGTTCGTCGCAAGGACGATCCGGATTCCTTCTCCGTCGCGCCGATCAGCCTGGGACAGCCGGTCGCCAAATACAGCTATGTCGAGCGCTGGCGGCAGGAGCGCCGCTATGGCGCCCTGCTGGCCGATCGCATCGCCGAACATGCGCCCGACATGGTGCTCTGCGGCAATGGCGCGCCGGATATCCAGATGGCGGCGCTGAAAGCCGCCAGACGCAACAGGGCCCGCTTCATCTTCTGGCTGCAGGATCTCTATGGCGAGGCGGCCAAGCGCATTCTGCCCGAGCGCATGCCACGGCTGGGCCGCGTGGCAGCGCATTTGCTTTCGGCCAAGGAAGCGCGCTGCCTGCGCCAGAGCGATGCGGTGGTGGCGATCAGCGACGATTTCCTGCCTGTCCTGCGCCAGATGGGGGTGAAGCAGGATCGCTGCATCGTGGTCGAGAACTGGGCGCCGCTGAACGAGATCGCGCCGCGTTCCAAGCGCAACGTGTGGTCGCTGGAGCAGGGCTGCGCCGAGGAGTTCTGCTTCCTCTATGCCGGCACGTTGGGATTGAAGCACAATCCCGAGCTTCTGGCGGCATTGGCCGAAACATTGGCAGGCGACAGCGCGGCTCGCGTGATCGTGGCCTCCCAGGGCCTGGGGGCGGAGTATCTCGCCGAGCAGAAGAAAATCCGCAGACTCGATCGCCTCACTTTGCTGCCGTTCCAGCCCTATTCGGCTTTGCCTGACATGCTGGGGGCGGCAGATGTCGCCATCGCCCTGCTCGAACCAGAAGCCGGTGTCTTTTCCGTGCCCTCCAAGGTGCTGAGCTATTTCAGCGCCGGCCGTCCCCTCCTCGCCGCCATGCCGCGCCAAAATCTGGCCGCGCGGCTGATCGAGCGCGAGACGGCAGGGTTGGTGGTCGATCCGCCGGATACGGCCGGGTTCATTGCCGCCGCATCGGCCTTGCGGCAGGATCCGGCGCGGCTGGCCGCCATGGCCGCGCACACCCGTGCCTATGCCGAACAGGCTTTTGCCATTGGCTCGATTGCAGACCGGTTCGAGGCCCTGATGGCCTCACGCAATTGACAAACCGGTTCGCATAAGCCTTTTAAACTGTTAATATCTCGACAGTTTTATTGGGGGACGGTTTGTCACCTTCAGCACATCGGCAGGGATTGGCGCTGGTCGCGGGCGCCGGTGGTTTCATTGGCGGCCATCTGGTCGGCCATCTCAGGCGCATGGGCTGGAGCAATGTCCGCGCCGTGGATTTCAAACCAAAGGCCGAGTGGTACCAGCGCCATGCCGGCGTCGACGAGCGCGTACTTGATCTGCGCGAAGCGGTCGCCTGCCGCGAAGCCGCCCAGGGTGCGACGCAGATCTACAATCTCGCCGCCGACATGGGGGGCATGGGCTTCATCGAAACGCACAAGGCAGAGTGCATGCTCTCGGTGCTGATCAACACCCATATGCTGATGGCGGCCAAGGAGGCCGGCACGCAGCGCTTTTTCTTCTCGTCTTCGGCCTGCGTCTATAACGGCGACAAACAGGTCGATGCCGACGTCACCGCCTTGAAGGAAGAAGACGCCTACCCCGCCATGCCCGAAGACGGTTATGGCTGGGAGAAGCTGTTCTCCGAGCGCATGTGCCGGCACTTCCGCGAGGATTACGGGCTGATCACGCGCATGGCGCGCTACCACAACGTTTACGGTCCCTGGGGCACCTATGATGGCGGGCGTGAGAAGGCGCCGGCCGCGATCTGCCGCAAGGTGATCGAGGCCAGGCAGTCTGGCCGTCACGAGATCGAGATCTGGGGCGACGGCGAGCAGACGCGCAGTTTCATGTATATCGACGATTGCCTGGAAGGCAGCGTCAAGCTGATGGAAAGCGGTGTCGAAGAGCCGATCAATATCGGCAGTGACGAGCTGGTCAGCATCAACCGGCTGGTCGACATCGCCGAGAAGATCGGTGGCATCAAGCTGAAGCGCCGCTACAAGCTCGATGCGCCCAAGGGCGTGCGCGGGCGCAACAGCGACAACACCATGATCAAGCAGGTGCTGGACTGGGCGCCGTCGATCAAGCTCGAGGACGGGCTGGAGCGCACCTATCGCTGGATCCACGACCAGATGCAGACGCCGGTCGCGGTTCGCCGCGCCATCTAGCGCCTATGGCGCGGCCGATCCATCCCGTTATATTGTCTGGCGGCTCTGGCACCCGTCTGTGGCCGCTCTCGCGCGAGCTTTTTCCCAAGCAGATGCATGCGCTGGCGGGCGAGCAGACCCTGCTGCAGCAGACCGTGCTGCGCGTGTCCGACCGCAATCTTTTCACCGCGCCGATCCTGATAGCCAACGACGAGCATCGCTTCGTGATCGCCGAACAGCTGCGCCAGATCGGCGTCGAGGATGCCGCGATCGTGCTGGAGCCGATGGGCCGCAACACCGCCCCCGCCGCCGCCGTCTCGGCCATGCTGGTGGCGCGGAAAAATCCCGACGATTTGCTGTTGCTGATGCCCTCCGACCACGTCATCGGCGACGAGGCTGCGTTCCGGCGTGCCGTTGCCATCGCCGCCCAGGCGGCGGATCAGGGCCGGTTGATGACTTTCGGCATCGCGCCGGACCGGCCGGAAACCGGCTTCGGCTACATCCGAAGCGGCCACGGCCTTGCAGGCTGCGACGGTGCGCATGAGGTCGAGCGCTTTGTCGAAAAGCCTGACCTCGACACCGCCATAGGCTGGTTGAAACAGGGCGGCTATTTCTGGAACGGCGGCATTTTCCTGTTCCGCGCCCGCGATTTGATCGAAGAGCTGCGCGCGGCGGCGCCGGACATCCTCGAAGCCTCGACCAAGGCGCTGGACAA
>JAQSWP010000192.1 GCA_029266575.1 Alphaproteobacteria bacterium
CGCCAAATATATGGGCGCCCAGGCCGGCTACAACGCCTGCCTGCAGGCGGTGATGACCCATGGCGGCTACGGCTACGCCAAGGAATTCCATGTCGAGCGCTATCTGCGCGAGGTGATGATCGCGCGCATCGCCCCGGTCAGCGAGCAACTCATCCTTTGCTTCATTGCCGAGAAGACGCTGGGTCTGCCGAAATCGTACTAAGGGGGCATCGCACATGGCGGGAGCGCTGGAAGGGATCAAGATCGTCGATCTGACGGCGGTGCTGCTTGGTCCCTATGCCACGCAGATGATGGCCGACATGGGCGCCGACGTGATCAAGGTCGAGCCGCCGCAAGGCGATCTGCTGCGCAACTCCGGCCTTGGCCGCACCGACAAGATGGGGCCGATCTATATGGCGGCCAACCGCAACAAGCGCTCTATCTGCCTCGACCTGAAAAAGCCGGAAGCGATCGAGATCATCAAGGCGCTGGTCAAGGATGCCGACATCTTCATTCATAACAACCGGCCGCAGGCGATCGACCGGCTGGGTCTGGGCTATGAAGATCTGAAGGCGGTCAATCCCACCATCATCTACGCCTATGCCATGGGTTACGGACGCAAAGGTCCGTACGGCGATCGGCCGGCTTTCGACGATCTGGTGCAGGGTATTTCGGGCGGCGCCACCTTGCAGTCGCGGGTTGATGGCTCGGCGCCGCAATATCTGCCCAGCCTGATCGCCGACAAGACCACCGGCCTGCATCTGGCCATTGCGACCTTGGGTGCGCTGGTGCACCGCGAACGCACCGGCGAGGGGCAGAAGCTGGAAGTGCCGATGTTCGAGACCATGACCTCGTTCTGGATGACCGAGCATCTGTTCGGCGAAACCTTCAAGCCGGCCATCGGCACCATGGGGTACGATCGCATCATCAACAAATATCGCCATCCGTTCGAGACCAGGGACGGCCATGTCTGCGTGCTGCCCTATACCGACAAGCACTGGGCGCGCTATTTCGAGATCGTCGGCCGGCCCGATCTGGCGGCCGATCCGCGCTTCGAACTGGGGCCGCAACGCGCCCGCCATTACAACGAGCTTTATCAGGTCATGGACCAGGCGATGCGCGGCAAGACCACGGCGGAGTGGATCGCGCTGCTGGAAGCGGCCGATATTCCGGTGACCAAGGTCAATTCGCTCGAGGAGCTGCTGCACGATCCGCATCTGCACGCGGTCGATTTCTACGTCGAGCGCGAGCATCCGACCGAAGGACCGGTCGTCACTTTCCGCAGCCCGCTGGAATTCGAGAAAACCCCCACCGAATTCCGTCGTCACGCGCCCAAGCTGGGCCAGGACGGGCGCGAGGTTTTGGCTGAAGCCGGCTATTCCGCTGAGCGGATCGATAGGATGATTTCTTGCGGCGCCATGCTGCTGCCGGGGGCAGATTAGCCGCCTTGCACCGCCAAAACCGGCTGTTACTATCGGCCCGATTTGAAAAATGACCGTGTCGTCAACCCGCGTTCCGCCGGGCGAGACAGCCACGCAGGAGGATGGCGCCATGGACCTGAATTTCACCGAAGCCGACCAGAAATTCCGCGCCGAAGTCGTCGACTTCATCAAAACGAATTTGCCGGCCGAGATCGCCGACAAGGTCAAGCACGGCAAGCATCTCAGCAAGGACGACCACATGCGCTGGCAGCAGGCGCTGGGCCGCAAGGGCTGGCTGGTCGCGAGCTGGCCCAAGAAGCATGGCGGCCCGGGCTGGACGGCGACGCAGAAATATATTTTCGACAATGTCTGCGCCGAGATGAACTGCCCCCCGATCATTCCCTTCGGCACCAAAATGGTCGGGCCAGTGATCTACACGTTCGGCAACGAGGAGCAGAAGCAGCGCTTCCTGCCGGGCATCCGCGAATCGACCGTGTGGTGGTGCCAGGGATATTCCGAGCCGGGCTCGGGCTCCGATCTCGCCTCGCTCAAGACCCGCGCCGTGCGCGAGGGCGACCATTACATCGTCAACGGGTCGAAGACCTGGACCACGCTGGGCCAGTATGCCGAATGGATTTTCTGCCTGGTGCGCACCGACGTGAACGCCAAGCAGCAGGAAGGCATCTCCTTCCTGCTCATCGACATGAAGTCGCCCGGCGTCGAGGTGCAGCCGATCATCATGGCCGATGGCGGGCATGAGGTTAACTCGGTGTTCTTCACCGACGTCAAAGTGCCAGTCGAGAATCTCATCGGCAAGGAAGGCGAGGGCTGGACCTACGCCAAGTTCCTGCTGGCCAACGAGCGTTCGGGCATCGCCGCCGTGCCGCAATCCAAGCGCGGCGTCGAATCGCTCAAGCGCATCGCCGCCAGCGAACAGCAGGACGGCAAGCCGCTGATCCAGGACGGCGCCTTCCGCGACAAGATCGCCGATCTGGAAATCCAGCTGCAGGCTTTGGAATTCACCGAGCTGCGCATTCTCTCCTCCGAAGCCGCCGGCGGCGCGCCGGGGCCGGAAGTCTCGTTCCTGAAGATCCGCGGCTCGGAAATCCAGCAGCGCATCACCGAGCTGGCCGTCGAAGCGGTCGGCTATTACGCCAACCCCTACCTGCCCGGTTTGCTGTGGCAGGGCAGCAACGAGGAGCCGGTGGGTCCGGCCTACGCCACGACGGCGGCGCCGCGTTACTTCAACGTGCGCAAGACCTCGATCTATGGCGGCTCGAACGAAATCCAGAAGAACATCATCGCCAAGATGGTGCTCGGTCTCTAAGTCAAAACCACTCAATCAAGCAAAATGAAATCACCGCCTTTGGGCGGTTCGGGAGTGCGACATGGATCTTTCGCTGAATGACGACCAGAACATGCTCAAGGACAGCGTCGAGCGTTTCGTGCGCGAGCAATATGCGTTCGAGACCCGCCGCAAGAATTCGGCCACCGCCACGGGCTGGCTGGAAAGCAACTGGGCGAAATTCGCCGAGCTGGGCTGGCTTGGGATTCCCTTCTCCGAAGATGCGGGCGGCTTGGGCTGGGGCACGGTCGAGACCGCGATCGTGATGGAGCAGTTCGGGCGCGGCCTGGTGCTGGAGCCTTATCTCGCCACCGTGCTGCTGGGCGGCGAAGCCATTGCCCGCGGCGGCAGTGCGGCGCAGCAGCAGGCGATCCTGCCCGCGCTGATCGAAGGCAAGAAGCAGCTGGCGCTGGCCTATGCCGAGAAGCAGTCGCGCTACAACCTTCACGACGTCACGACCAGCGCCAAAAAAGAAGGCGCGGGTTACGTGCTGTCGGGCCACAAGGGTGTGGTGTTCAATGGCCCGTCAGCCGATCACATCATCGTCGCCGCCCGCACCTCGGGCGGCCAGCGCGACGCCAAGGGCGTCACGCTGTTTCTGGTCGACAAGAACGCCAAGGGCCTGACCCGGCGCGACTACCCGACCCAGGATGCCTCGCGCGCCTCCGAGCTGACGCTGGACAAGGTTTCGGTCGGCGCCGATGCCGTGGTCGGCAAGGTCGATGATGGTTTCGCGCTGCTCGAGGAAGTGATCGACCGCGCCACGGTGGCGGTGTGCGCCGAAGCGGTCGGCTGCATGGATGCGCTCAATGCCGCGACGCATGAATACATCAAGACGCGCAAGCAGTTCGGCGTGCCGATCGGCAAGTTCCAGGTGCTGCAGCACCGCATGGTCGACATGTTCACCCATGCCCAGGAATCGCGCTCGATGGTGCTGATGGCGACGCTGAAAATCGACGATGCCGATGCGGCGGTGCGTCGCAAGGCGGCGTCGGCGGTTAAGGTGCAGATCGGCAAGTCGGGGCGCTTCGTCGGTCAAGGCGCGGTGCAGCTGCATGGCGGCATGGGCGTCACCGACGAGCTTAATGTCAGCCATTACTTCAAGCGGCTGACCATGATCGACAGCATTTTCGGCAACCAGCAGTTCCACCTGACGCGCTACGGCCAGATCATGGCGGAAGCCGCCTGATCAATAGCGCAGGGATGTTGTGAAAAGGCGGGTTCTTGCCCGCCTTTTTTCGTCTGGCAACCGGTTTCGCCCCGCAAAATCGCATGCAGGGGTAGCGCTGCCGTGCAAAAATTTGAGGGGACTTGCCCCTGACTGCGCATTAGCATAAACGCTCGTTCACGCCGCGCCTGGCGCGCGGCGTTATGTTTTCTTGCAAGATCGAGTTTAGGGAGATCCGACGATGGTAGGCATCACCGCTTATGGCGGCTACGTTCCGCGCCTGCGCATGGACCGGCAGGCCGTTTACGCCGCCAACAAGTGGTTCGCGCCCGGCCTGCGCGGCAATGCCAAGGGCGAGCGTTCGATGGGCAACTGGGACGAGGATGCCATCACCATGGCGGTGGAAGCCGCGCGCGATTGCCTGGCCGGCGGCGATGCCGACATGGATGGCCTCTATTTCGCTTCGACAACGCAGCCGTTCAAGGACCGCCAGAATTCCGGCGTCATCGGCACGGCGTTGAACCGTGAAGAAGGTCTGGCCGTGGCCGACTTCGCCGGCTCGCAGAAGGCCGGCACCACCGCCTTGATCGCAGCGCTCGACGCCGCCAAGGCCGGCCGCAGAGTCATGGTCGCCGCCTCCGACAAGCGCAAGACGCGCGTCGCCTCGGCCCACGAACTGCAGTTCGGCGACGGCGCTGCTGCCCTGATGGTCGGCACCGACAAGGTGATCGCCAAGTTCCTCGGCGGCTATTCGACTTCGGTCGATTTCGTCGACCATTTCCGCGGCGATGAATCAGACTTCGACTACACCTGGGAAGAGCGTTGGATCCGCGACGAGGGCTACGCCAAGATCGTGCCGCCGGCCTTGAAAAAGGCGCTGACGCAGCTAAATCTAAAAGGCTCGGACATCGCCCATTTCATCATGCCGAGCCTGATGGGCGCGGTGCCGAAGCAGATGGCCAAGGCCGCCGGCGTCGCCGAGACGGCGGTGCGCGATCTGATGACGGAGAAGCTGGGTGACACCGGCTGCGCGCATGCGCTGGTCATGCTGGTGCACGCGCTGGAAGGCGCCAAGGCCGGCGAGAAGATCATGGTGGTCGGCTTCGGCCAGGGCTTGGACGTGCTGGTGTTCGAGGTTACGGCGGAGCTGGCCAAGCTTGCCAAGCGCAACGGCATCTCGGGCTGGCTGGCGCGCGGCAAGTCGGAAAAGAACTACATGAAGTTCCTGGCTTTCAACGACATGCTGCCGATCGAGAAGGGCATGCGGGCGGAATTCGACAAGAAGACCGCGCTGTCGATCCTCTATCGCAACCGCGACATGATCTACGGCCTGGTCGGCGGCAAGTGCAAAGTCTGCGGCACCGTGCAGTTCCCGCGCAGCCAGGTCTGCGTCAATCCGAACTGCCACGCGGTGGACAGCCAGGAGCCGTTCTCCTTCGCCGGGCTGGAATGCTCGATCATGTCGTGGTCGGCCGATTCGCTGACCTTCACGCCCGATCCGCCGGCCTATTACGGCATGATCACGTTTCCCGAAGGCGGCCGCTTCATGGCCGACTTCACCGATTGCGATTCCGAGCAGGTCAAGGTCGGGCAGAAGATGCGCATGACATTCCGCATCCGCGACGTCGACAGCATGCGCGGCGGCTTCAAGCGCTATTTCTGGAAAGCGACGCCGGTCTAAAGCCGGCACTGTTGGAATTGGGAGCGATTGCGTAAACGGACCGGAACTCGGTTCAAACACACGAAAGGATCTTTGCGATGGCAAAGGGCATTAAGGACAAGGTCGCCATTCTGGGCATGGGTTGTTCCAAGTTCGGCGAGCGCTGGGACAGCGGCGCCGAAGGCCTGATGGTCGAGGCGTTCATGGAATGCATCAAGGATGCCGGCATCGACATGACGCAGCTCCAGGCGGCCTGGTTCTCGACCGCCATCGACGAGGTGCATGTCGGCAAGTCGGGCATTCCGCTTTCGACCACGCTGCGCCTGCCCAACATCCCGGTCACGCATGTCGAGAACATGTGCGCCTCGGGCACCGAAGCTTTCCGCGGCGCCTGCTACGCCGTGGCCTCCGGCGCGGTGGATTTCGCGTTGGCGCTGGGCGTCGAGAAGCTGAAAGACACCGGCTACGGCGGCCTGCCGGGCGGCCGTGGCGCGCCCTTGCAACAGCTGTGGGCCGCCAACCAGACAGCACCAGGCAGCTTCGCCCAGCTCGCGTCCGCCTACATGGTGCGCCATGACGTGAAGTACGACGATCTGAAGCGCGCCATCGGCCACGTGTCGTGGAAGAGCCATCAGAACGGCGCCAAGAACCCCAAGGCGCATCTGCAGAAGGCGGTCGAGATGGACACCATCCTGAACGCGCCGATGATCGCCTCGCCGCTTCGCCGCTGGGCTTGTTCGATTGCTGCGGCGTGTCCGATGGCGCTGCCGCGGCCATCGTCACCACGCCGGAAATCGCCAAGTCGCTGGGCAAGGAGAACCTGATCAGCGTCAAGGCGCTGCAGCTGGCGGTCTCCAACGGCTCCGAATCGGGCCACAATTCCTGGGACGGCAGCTACTTCCACACCACCCGCATCGCCGCCAAGCGCGCCTACGAGGAAGCCGGCATCAAGGCGCCACGCAAGGAAGTCTCGATGTTTGAGGTGCATGATTGCTTCTCGGTCACCGAGCTGGTGACCATGGAAGACCTGTTCATCTCGGAAGAGGGCAAGGGCTGGAAGGACGTGCTGGACGGGTTCTACGACTCGACCGGCGAGATCCCGTGCCAGATCGACGGCGGGCTGAAGTGCTTCGGCCATCCGATCGGCGCCTCGGGGCTGCGCATGCTGTACGAGATGTACCTGCAGCTGCAGGGCCGCGCCGGCCCCCGCCAGCTCAAGGATCCGCGCATCGGCATGACCCATAACCTCGGTGGCGCGCCGCGCGAGAACGTCTCGAGCATCTCGATCATCGGCCGCTACGAGTAAGCCAAAAGAAGACACGAACCCGGTCCGCCCAACGGACCGGGTTTTTCTTTGCTGCAAGGGAGAAGCGAATGGCTTTCGCCATCGACAAGAAGCACGTCGGACATAAATTCCAGGCCTTCACCACCACCGTCG
>JAQSWP010000193.1 GCA_029266575.1 Alphaproteobacteria bacterium
GCGCCGCCAGCAATACCAGCCCGCGCCGCAAAACGGCGAAGAAACGGGCGACTATCGCTCTGGCGTGCATGGGCGAACTCTACGTTTGGTGGCCATCAGAGGCAAGCGAGAGCCACTGACGGCTTCTTGCTAACCCTTCTAGTGGGTGCAAGGTCAACAGCTAATAGCGTGCCAGAATCGCCTCCATCTGCGCGATCTCGGCATTCTGCGATTTCACGATTTGCCGGCACAGCGCGACGATCTCTGGATCGGCGAGATTGGCCTGTTCGCACATCAGGATTGCGCCGGAGTGATGCGGGATCATGGACTTGAGAAACTCCTTGTCGCCAATGGCCGCCTGCGCCCGCATGCCATAGAAGCTTGCGGCGAAGAGCAACACGGCAACTGCGCCAATGGCGAGATTGGTGCGGCGCGAAGGAAACATCGCACGCATGGCGATCAGCATGACGACGGCCATAGGCGTCACCATCATCATGGTCATATAGACGTTGTTCAGATTGAAGCGAAAATGATCAAGCGTCGCGATCATGGCGTACATGACCAGATACATGATGACGAAATCGATCGCCAGTTCGATGACCAAATTCACATACGCCTTGCTTTGATGTGACGGCGGATGGTGCATGTTCGCCTCCAACGGCATCTGGCATATCAACGCACGGACCAGGCAACCGTCCCCGCCATTGGGCGACGGCGATCGGACGCGGGGGTGACTTGCATCGTCATATTTTCCCCGCCCGCAGGCGCAGCGCATTGAGAATGACGCTGACCGAACTCAGCGCCATGGCGGCGGCGGCGAGAGCGGGCGACAGCAGCAGGCCCAGCACCGGATAGAGCACGCCGGCGGCGATGGGCACGCCGGCTGCGTTGTAGAAGAAGGCAAAGAACAGGTTCTGCCTGATGTTGGCCATGGTGGCGCGCGACAGCCGCCGGGCCTTGACGATGCCCATGAGATCGCCGTTGAGCAGGGTGACGCCGGCGCTTTCGATGGCGACGTCGGTGCCGGTGCCCATGGCGATGCCGATATCGGCAGCGGCCAAAGCCGGCGCGTCGTTCACCCCATCGCCCGCCATGGCGACGATGCGGCCCTGGCTCTTCAACGTGGCCACGATGGCGGCCTTCTGGTCGGGCAGCACGTCGGCCTCGATGCGGTCGAGGCCCAGCTTGCGGCCGATCGCTTCGGCGGTGGTGCGGTTGTCGCCAGTCAGCATGACGATCTCCAGCCCTGCCTCATGCAGCGCCCGCAAGGCGTCCTGCGTGGTGGGCTTCAGTGGATCGGCAATGGCGAACAGGCCGGCCAGCCTGCCGTCGATGGCGGCGAAGATCGCGGTGGCGCCGTCGCCGCGGGCGGCTTCCGCCTGCTGCGCCAGGGCAGACGTTTCGATGCCCAGTTCGCTCAGGAACCGCGCATTGCCCAGCGCCAGCTTGCGGCCCTCGACCGTGCCGACCACGCCCTTGCCGGTGGGCGAATCGAACTCGTCCGCTTCGGCCAGCGCCAGGCCGCGCGCCTTGGCATGGGCGACAATGGCCGCGGCCAGCGGGTGTTCGCTGGCGCGCTCGACGCTGGCGGCCAGGCGCAGCACTTCGCTTTCCTCGAAGCCCGGCGCCACCTGCATCGCCGTGACGGCGGGCCTGCCTTCGGTCAGCGTGCCGGTCTTGTCGATCACCAGCGTGTCGGCTTTCTCCAGCCGCTCCAGCGCCTCGGCGTTCTTGATCAGCACGCCCGCCCGCGCGCCGGCGCCGACGCCGACCATGATCGACATGGGCGTCGCCAATCCCAGCGCGCAGGGACAGGCGATGATCAGCACCGACACGGCGGCGACCAGCGCATAGGCCAGTTTCGGCTCGGGGCCGAAGATCCACCACGCGGCGAAGGCGAGGATTGCGGCCACGATCACCGCCGGCACGAACCAGGCGGAGACGGTATCGGCCAGGCGCTGGATGGGGGCGCGGCTGCGCTGCGCTTCGGCCACCATCTGCACGATGCGCGCCAGCATGGTGTCGGCGCCGACCTTGCGCGCTTCCATCACGAAGCTGCCGGTGCGGTTGATGGTGCCGGCGATCACCTTGCCGTCCTTCTCCCTGGTCACCGGCATGGATTCGCCCGTCACCATGGATTCGTCGATGCTCACCCTGCCTTCCAGCACCACGCCATCGACCGGGATCTTCTCGCCGGGCCGCACGCGCAGCCGGTCGCCCGGCACGATGGCATCGACCGGCACTTCGGCATCCTCGCCGTTGTCGGCAAGCTTGCGCGCGGTGCGCGGCGCCAGATCGAGCAGGGCGCGGATGGCGCCGGAGGTGCTCTCTCGCGCGCGCAGTTCCAGCACCTGGCCCAGCAGCACCAGCACGGTGATGACGGCGGCGGCCTCGAAATAGACCGGCACCGCCCCGTCCATGCCGCGCAACGACGGCGGGAAAATCTGCGGCGCGCTTGTGGCGACGACGCTGTAGGACCAGGCGACGCCGGTGCCGAGCGCGATCAGGGTAAACATGTTGAGGTTCATGCTGCGCAGCGAATTGACGCCGCGCACGAAGAACGGCCAGCCGGCCCACAGCACCACAGGCGTCGCCAAGGCAAGCTGCAGCCAGTTCGAGATGGCGGGCGCGATCAGATGATGCAGGTCGATCAGATGCCCGCCCATCTCGAGCGCGAAGACCGGCAGCGCCAGCGCCAGGCCGATCCAGAAGCGGCGCTTCATGTCGATCAGCTCTTCGTTCGGCGGCGCATCGGCGGATATGGTCAGCGGCTCCAGCGCCATGCCGCAGATCGGGCAGGGGCCGGGACCGATCTGGCGGATCTCCGGATGCATCGGGCAGGTGTAGATCGCCTTGGCATCGGCCGGCCGCGCTGCGGTGTTGGGCTGCGGCTGCAGGTAGCGCGCGGGATCGGCGACGAATTTCTCGCGGCAACCGCCGGAGCAGAAGAAATACTCGACGCCCCCATGATGCGCCTTGTGTGGCGTGCTGCGAGGATCGACGGTCATGCCGCAGACCGGATCGACCGCCGCTGCGTGCGTTGACGCGCGACGGGCGGCGTGTTGGCATTGGTGTTCGTGCTTTTCCATGGTGGCGCCTTTTTGGAGTGTCGGCCGGTTTTAAACGTTCCAGCAACTGGAAGGTCAAGCGGGTGTTTTTTCGACGTGCGAAGCAAGGAGGTATCCATGGCCGATACGCTGGCGCCGGCATCTGAACTTGCAGCGAAAAACCGGGCGCATTTCCCCAACGAGAGTGCGGATTACCGCCGGGCGCGCAACGCGCTGCTCGAGGAAGAGATCGAATTGCGGCGCCAGATCGAGCGCGTCGCGGCGCTGCGGCGCGAGTTGCCGCCAGGCGGCGAGGTGAAAAAGGATTATCGCTTCACCGGCGAGAACGGGCCGGCGACTTTGGCCGGGCTGTTCGGCAACAAGGACACGCTGATCGTCTATTCCTACATGTTCGGGCCGCAGCGCGAGAAACCCTGCCCGATGTGCACCTCGTTCATGGCCGCGCTGGAGGAGAAAATTCCCGACATCGAGCAGCGCGTGGCGCTGGCCTTCACCGCGCGCTCGCCCATCGACCGGCTGGTCGCCGCCAAGAAGGCGCGCGGCTGGTCGGCGCTGAAGGTCTACTCCGACACGGAAGGCGATTACACGCGCGACTATGTCAGCGCCAAAGACGAAGACATGCCGGGCTACTCGGTCTTTACCCGGCGCGATGGCAGGATCCGCCATTTCTGGAGCGGCGAAACGAGCGGTGAGATGGCCGATCCGGGCCAGGATCCGCGCGGTGCGCCCGATCTCGACCCGCTGTGGACCTTGCTCGACACCACGCCGGAAGGGCGCGGCAAGGACTGGTATCCCAAGCTGTCGTATTGAGCTTAGAGCAAATCAGGGTTTGACGGGATCGCTTGCGATCCCGTCAAACCCTGTGAATTTGCTCTAAACATAAAGGAATAGAGAGATTACGTGGAAGCGCTTGCGCTTCCTCCTAATCATGATCCGCTCTAGTGTTTGGCCAGTTCGTTCAGCCGCCGAAGGTGGTTTTCGAGCACTGGCTTGGCAACGCCTGCCATCAGCTTCAGCTCTTCAAAATCGCCTTTCTTGGCGTACTCGGCATGAAGCTGCAGCGCTTCCTGCTGCACCTGGCTTTGCGTTTCGAGCCAGGCGCGTTCGAAGGCGCCGCCCTTGCCTGCGGCCGCCAGCCGCTCGAGCGCGGCCCGGCGCGGCTGATCGAGCTCGTGTGGCATTTTCAGCTTCGCCTTGTCGGCGATCTCCCGCAGCCTGAACTGCAGTTTGCGATGATCCTCGACCAGCGCCGCCGCCAGTTTCTTCACCGTATCCTTTTCGGCCCGGTCCAGCGCCAGTTGCGCCGACTGGATCAGCAGCAGGTTCGCCATTGCCGTTTGGCTCACGAAAAACTGCGGGCTTTGCGCGGCCACGGCGGCCTGCGCGCCCATGTCCTTTTGCGGCTGTGCGTCGGCCAGCGACGTCGCCAGCAGCGCCGCCGCACCCATCAGCAGGGCCAAAAGCTTGGTAAAGAGCATCGACGCCTCCCACGGCTGCCGTGCCGTGCAGCCTCAACGCCCGAGGTAGCCAAATGCACCAAGATGCCGCGTGGATTCTTTATGACGCATGGAGTGATTCTAAAGAGCGGCTGCGGCGGTCGCTCACGATAAACCGCAAGAGGCGCGATTTATCGATCGGCTTTTGACAGCGCGGCAGGGTGGCATAGGGCTCCGGAATGTTCTGGTAAGCGGTGGTGAAGACGAAACTCACACCACATTGCTGCAGCCGGTCGGCAACGGGATAAGAGCGTTGGCCGTTCAAATTGATGTCGAGCACGGCGGCATCGATATGGCCCTCTTCCTGCTCGACCAGTTCCAGCGCGCGTTTTAGCGTCGGCGCCGGCCCGATGACGCAGGCGCCGCAGTCCTCGAGAAATTCCTGCATGTCCCAGGCGGCCAAAGAATCATCTTCGACCAGCAGGATGCGCATACCGTCCAGCGATTTTCCATTTGGCATGGCACTTCCCCTGACTGGGTTTCGCAATTGTATGCTGGAACGATCAGCGGTGCGGCGAAACCATGGTCCAATCGGCTCTCCCGGCAGTGCGGCAAGCGCGCTCGATCAGTTCGGTAACACAGGCTTTGCGGCGGATGCCGAGGTTAAATGGTGACAGGGGCATGTCCGAAGCGGTTCGCCGCAAAACAGCTTGTCAGTTGCATACAGCTTCTGGATCGACGGCAAGGATCAACGAAGGAGCGTAATACCGCTTATACGTCTGGCTTTAAGTGGCTGGCGGCGGAGTTGAAATCGCCATTCTTTCGTATGAGAAATCGAGGAACAGATTGTCGATATCCGCGTTGCGGATGCTGGATCATGACGTGCGTGGAGGGGATCATGAGCGCGCAGACGCAGGTCGACGAGTTGTCGCCTGGCGAAGAGGGGTTCGATGGCGGCGAACGGGGCTGGGGTTTCTGGTTGAACGCCATCGGCAGCCTGGTGGCCGTTGCCGCCATCGCAACCGGCATTTTGCTGCTGGTCTAAGCTCGTCGCGTAATGGTGAAATGGCGCAACGCCACTTGAGGCGCGGCTAACAACCTCGCCGAAACCGTCAGCGATCGGCCGCTTCGCGCAGCAGAAGCTGCAATGGCTGAAACAGCAGATCGTCCAGATACTGTTCGATGCTGGCGCAGGTCGCATCGATGTCGTCCCTCAGGATGCAGGCGCGGGCCACGGCCTGCGCGTCGGGGATATGGTCCAGCTCTTCATTCGCCGCGTTGGCGGCCATCTGCACCGTCAGCCGCAGCGCCGTGCGTGCTTTGGCGGCGGCCTCGCTGGCGCGTTCCTGCGCTTGGGCGATGCGCAGCTGCGTTTGACGGCAGGCACCGATCTCGGCACGTAAATGGCTTGCCATGCTCATCAATCCTCCCCGTTCACCGGAAGATCAAATTACGGCAACCGTAATTCATACGCAAGAATAATTACGAATAACGGAACAATTCGGCTACACCGGGGTTATTCGGCTGACGCATTTTCGGAGGGTGGCATGTGCAGGGAGACGACGCTGGAACAGGTTGAGGCGCGGCTGGAAGCATTGCGAATCGAACTGGCGGAAACCAGGGGCAGGCTGACGAATTCGCCTTCGACGTTTCAAGTCCTGAGCTGGTTCGCGGGCATCGCCGTGGCGCTGATTGGCGTGACCTTTACCATAGCGCGCGTGATGTAGGAGGACGTCGGCTCAATCGGCGCGTTCGCAGCCGACGATGCGGAAGGCGCGCTGCCAGGTCTTG
>JAQSWP010000315.1 GCA_029266575.1 Alphaproteobacteria bacterium
TGGCAGTTCGTTGGTGGCAAGCCGGTCAAGCGCAATCCGAAAACGCTGAAAGAGGTTCCGGCCCAGACTCCTGCAAGCCAGGCCATGTCCAAGGCGCTGCGCAAGGAGGGCTTCAACTTCGTCGGTCCCACCATCTGCTACGCCTTCATGCAGGCGTCCGGCATGGTCGACGACCATGTCGTGGGCTGCCATCGCCACGGCAAAACAGCCCGTGCTAAGGTCGCCCGCTGAAATTTCGGAGCGCGACATGAAGATCTGTATCGTTGGAGCCGGCGGGCGCATGGGGCAGATGCTGGTGCGCCAGATCGCGGTGCATGGCGCCTGCACCCTGGGCGGCGCCACCGAGCGCCGCGGCAGCAATCTGCTGGGCCGCGATGCGGGCGAATTGGCCGGCGTGGGCAAACTCGATATCGCGATCACCGACAACGCGGAAGCCGCGATCGCGTCCTGCGGCGCGGTGATCGATTTCACCGCCCCGGCGGCCAGCGTGCGCCATGCCGAGCTGGCGGCCAAAAGCGGCGCCGTGGTGGTGCTGGGCACCACCGGACTGGATGCGGAGCAGGACGCCATCATCGCCCAAGCCGCGACGCGGGTCGCCGTCATCAAGTCGGGCAATATGAGCCTGGGCGTCAATTTGCTGACGGCGCTGGTGCAGCGCGTGGCGGCGGCGCTGGACGACAGCTACGACATCGAGATCGTCGAGATGCACCACCGCCACAAGGTCGATGCACCTTCCGGCACCGCCCTGATGCTGGGCGAGGCCGCCGCATCGGGCCGCAAGATCGCTCTGGGCGATAAGGCCGCGCGCGGGCGCGACGGGCATACCGGCGCCCGGCGGCCGGGCGATATCGGCTTCGCCGCATTGCGCGGCGGCGACGTGGTCGGCGAGCACACGGTGGTCTTCGCCGGGCCGGGCGAGCGGCTGGAGCTGACCCACAAGGCGGCCAATCGCGAGATCTTCGCCAATGGCGCGCTGCGCGCCGCCCTGTGGGGCCGCGGCAAGGCGCCCGGTCTTTACTCCATGCACGATGTGCTGGGGCTCAAGGATTAGCGCCAGGCGGCCGCGAGTTTGCTGCGGACGAAACCGGGCGCGCGGCCATCGACGCAGGCGATGCCGGCGAAGATCAGCAGCGAAGCCGGCAGCGCCAGATCGGGCAGACGCTGGCCGAAGGCCAGCAGATCGATCAGCACGGCGGCCGGCGGAATGAGGAACGTCACCAGCAGCGCGTTGGTCGGCCCGGCATTCACCAGCAGGCGAAAATAGACCAGATAGCCCAACGCCGTGGAAATCAGCGCCAAGCCGATCATGGCGGCCCACACCTCGCTCGAGAGCCGCAGCAGCCAGGGCTGGTCAAAGGCCAGCGCCAGCGGCAAGCCCAGAATCGTCGCGCCGAGCAGTTGCCCCGCGGCGATCACCAGCACGGGCAGGCCGCGAAAGCGCATACCCCAGATGGCGGCGAAGGCATAGGACAGCGCCGCGCCCAGACCCGGCAGCAGCGCCCAGGCGGCGAATTTGGTCTGCCCGGACAACGCCGGCAGCGACAGCACCGCAACGCCCGCGATACCGAAGAACACGCCGACGAAGCGCAACACCGAAAAGCGTTCGCCATCGCGCGTCAGCAGCGGCGTCAGCACGGCGCTGAACAGTGGCGCGGTGCTGTTGAGGATCGCTGCCATGCCGGCCGGGATCTGCTGCTGGCCAAAGGCGATCAGGCTGAACGGGAGCATGTTGTTCAGCAGGCCCATGGCCAGGAAGGCGAGAACCAGCCCCAGGCTGAGCTCGATGCGCACGCCGCGCAGGATGGCCCACAAGCACAGCGCCAGCGCCGACAGGCCGAAGCGCAAGGTCGCAAGGTCGCGAGGCTGAGCGGCGGCAGCTCGACGATGGCGATGGAAGTAAAGACGAAGGAGCCGCCCCACAGCACGCCCAGCACCAGCAGCAGGATCCAGTCGGAATTTTGCATGCGCATCGCAGCTCTCCTTTGACAGCGACGATGCGCGTTCGGCCACGGCGGCTCTATCCGGCGCTTGCCGGCAATTTTTATTTGGCCCCTCTTTTACTTTGCATCGTGGAAGATGATGCCCAGCGTGTGGCGGTGGCCGGACTGCAGGCGGCTGACGCCGTGGCGCATGACGACGCGATAGCTCCCGCGCGTGCCCTGCACCGGGCGGTGATGCACGGCAAAGACCACCGCATCGCCCTGCTTGAGCGGCACCACCTGGACCCGCGACTGCATGCGCGGACGCTGTTCGGTCAGCACGAATTCGCCGCCGTCGAAATCGCCGCCCGGCTGCGACAGCAGCACCGCTACCTGCAGTGGAAAGATGTGCTCGCCGTAAAGATCCTGGTGCAGGCAGTTGTAGTCGCCTTCGCCATATTGCAGCAGCAAGGGTGTCGGCCTGGTCTGCCCTGCCTGATGGCAACGGCGCAGGAATTCTTCGTGGCCGGGTGGGAAGCGCACATCGAGCTTCATCGCCTCGTGCCAGCGATTGGCGATCGGCGCCAGATGCGGATAGAGCGTGCCGCGCCATCCCGCCACCAGGTCGGGCAGCGGATAGGCGAAATAGCGGTACTCGCCCTTGCCGTAGCCGTGCCGCGCCATGACCACGCGGCTGCGGAAACCGGACTCCGATTCATAGAGTGCCGCCAAGGCGCGGCATTGTTGTTGCGTCAGCAGGCCAGCAATCACAGCGTGGCCTTGCGCGTCGAGATCGGCGGCGACGCGCGGCCAGTCGATGCCGGCCGCGCGCGCCTCAACGTCGGATATTTGCGGCTTCGCCA
>JAQSWP010000194.1 GCA_029266575.1 Alphaproteobacteria bacterium
AGGCCGCATCGTCGAGCGCGGCCGGCATGTCGAGCTGCTGGCGCACGAAGGCATCTATGCCGCCATGTGGCGCCGGCAGCAGGAGGCGATCGAACGTGGCCTGCAACCGGACGACGAACCGGGAAGCCTGCGGAATGTCGGACATCTGCGACCGGCCGTGGCCGAATAGCTCCCATTCTTAAATTGAATTCGGCAGAGAAGTTGCAGCGGGTCATGCAAATTGCATGTCCGCTGCAAGGAATACCGCGCCGAAATTCTGACAGTCCTGTCCCTCCATTATCCGAAGGTTGTACATCCGCGTCGGCTTTCCTGCACGTATAGAGGGTGTGCACGGGGAATCCGACACGGAGGGGTTAGGAACGCTGTCATTCGAGCGACGTTCGTTCTCCATTAATGCGAGAAGGAGGTTGTTATGCGTCACAACGTTTGCATTAGCACTTTCGCGTTTGCCCTGCTGGCGAGCACTGCGCTCACATCACCCACCATTGCCAATCCTTGCACCGCCCCGGCTGGCATGCTGAGCGCGGCGGAATTGCGTCTGATGGCGGATCAAGGCTGCGCCGCCTTGATGCGGCAAAACGAGGACCCTGCGAGTGCGAGCGCGATCGGCACGCCTGGCGCGCCGGGGACACCCGGCACTCCGGGTGCGCCAGGAACTCCCGGCACCCCGGGCGGACCCGGTGACGTTGCTGCGCCAGGAACGCCGGGTTCGCCCGGCGGCAACACTGGCGGCGTCAATGTCGGCGTCGTCGATGGCGCCAACAACAACAGCGGCGGCGTCAATGTCGGCGTCGTCGATGGCGCCAATAACAACAGCGGCGGCATCAACGCCGGTATCGGCCCTAATGCGGCCGGCACCAATAGCGGTGGCCTCAATATCGGCGTCGGCAGCACTGCCGTCTCAAGCAACATCGGCGGCGTCAATGCCGGCATCGGCGGCAATGCGGCTGCCGGCAACACCGGCGGCATCAATGCCGGCATCGGCAACAGTGCCGCGACACCCAACACCGGCGGCATCAATGCCGGCTTGGGCAACAACGCGGTGTCGAACAATAGCGGCGGGCTGAACGTCGGCCTCGGCAACAAAGCCACCGCCAACAACACCGGCGGCATCAATATCGGGCTGGGCAATAACGCCGCCACCAACAACAGCGGCGGCATCAACGCCGACGTTGGCGGCAATGGCAGCGGCGTCGGCAGCGGCAATTCCGGCGGCGTCGGTGTCGGCGTCGGCAATGCCAGTGGCGTTGGCGGCGTCGGTGGCATCGGCAGCGTCGGTGCGAGCTCCGGCGGAGTAGGCGCCAGTGTCGGCGGTGAGGGCGGCATCGGTGTCGGCGTCGGCTCGGCTGGCGTTGGCGCCAGCGTCGGCGGTCCGGGCGGAATCAGCGTAGGCGTCGGTCCGGGAGGTATCGGCGTGGGCGTTGGCGGCGTCGGTGTCGGCGTCGGCGATGCCGGAGCCGGAGCGGCCAGCGGTGCGGGAACCGGCGGCGGCAACAGCGGCAATTAAGAGCAGAAACAGGAAAAGCCCGGCTCTCGCGAGCCGGGCTTTTTCAATGGCGAAATCCTTTAGTTGACGGTCGTCGAGATAGCCGCTTCCGGCCAAGGCGGCTGGCTGACATCGATCACCAGCGTCGCGTTCTCGTCCTTCTTCAAAGTCTCCTGCAGGCTGGCGGTCCACAATTCGAAAGCCACTGATTCCACCGCGTCCTCGAACGGCGGCGTGACGAAGACCGGCGGCACATGCCCAAGGAACACCGTCTGCGCTTCCAGCCGCAGGTTCAGCCGGTCGATCTCATGCAGGATGGCCTGCATATAGGGATTGCTTTCGACGCCCTGATACACGGCGGAAAGAATGGCTTCGCAGTTGTTGCGGTCGATCATGCGTGGCTCCGCAAGCTCTAGGCAGCGGCCTACCAATGCCGCCCGAAACCCAACAACCGATTCCATAGGGTGGTGGTTCCCACGCCCCTGTGACCGGCCTGGATCAAGGGCTTAAGCGAGCCCCTTCGTGGCGCAAAAGCCACGTTTTGCGGTGCAGGCCGCCGCCATATTTCACCAGGTTCCCGTCGCCGCCGACCAGGCGATGGCAGGGCACCACGATGCTGATCGGGTTGGCGCCATTGGCCGCACCAGTAGCGCGAATGGCGGCGGGATGGCCGATGCGGGCGGCGAGCCCGGCATAGCTCAGGGTGGTGCCGGCCGGGACCTGGCGCAGCGCCCGCCACACCTTGGACTGGAATTCCGTACCGCCGGTTGCAACCTGGATTGCGTCGATGGCTTGCAGCTCGCCAGCGAAATACGCCTGCATCGCCAGGCCTGCGGGAGAAGTTTTGCCAGTCTCGGCGATTTGGACGTCCTTGCCGTATTGCCGCCGGAGCAGATCGCGCAGGCGATGTTCGTGATCCTCCCAGTCGAGCGCCCGTAGCTGCTGCATCTGATCGCATAGCAGCAGCATGACGCCGATCGGCGAGGGCAGGCGTTCGAGGGTGAGGGCGAGCATCGGCACATGATAGCGGCGGCGATTGTGGATAGGCAGCGGCCGGCGTAGAAAATCGCCATGCCTCGCCTCCACATCCTCGGCGCCTCCGGCTCCGGCACCACGACCCTGGCGGCGGCGCTGTGCGCGCGGCATGGCTGGATGCATGTCGATACCGACGACATTTTCTGGCTCGCCACCGATCCGCCCTTTACCGATATCCGGCCGCGCGAGGAACGGCTGGTGCTGATGCAGGCAGCGCTCGAGGAGACGGCGGACTGGATCGTATCGGGCTCGCTTTGTGGCTGGGGCGACGTGTTCATCCCGCGTTTCGATCTGGTGGTCTTCCTATCGGTGCCGAACGAAATCCGCCTCAAGCGTCTGACCGCGCGCGAAGCCGGCCGCTACGGTCTGGAAAACATCGCGCCGGGCGGCAAGAGCCACGAGCAGTTCATCGAATTCATGGTATGGGCCTCGCACTACGACGATGGCGTCCCCACCATGCGCAGCCGCGCCCTGCACGAGGAATGGCTGGCTAAACTGCCCTGTCCGGTGTTGCGGCTGGAAGGGTTGCAGCCGGTTGCCGAATCGGTGCGGGCGGTGGAAGCAGCCTTAGCTGACAATCTCCCGCCAATCGGCTAAGCAAACCCCATGGCGGGCGCGAAGGCTGAGAAAACCTACGAGGCGGAGGCAGACCGGCTGGCGGCCGATATTCTGGCCGGCGACCGGCGCGCGCTGGCCAAGGGCATTACCCTGGTCGAATCCACCCGCGCCGATCATCGCGAGCAGGCCGATGCGCTGCTGGCGGCCCTGCTGCCGCATACCGGTAAATCGGTGCGGCTGGGCATTACCGGCGTGCCGGGGGTCGGCAAATCGACTTTCATCGAACGCTTCGGCCTGAGTCTGATCGGCAAAGGCCACAAGGTCGCGGTGCTGGCGGTCGATCCCTCGTCGAAAGTCTCGGGCGGTTCGATCCTGGGCGACAAGACGCGCATGGAGTTGCTGTCGCGCGATGACGGGGCCTTCATCCGGCCGTCGCCCGCCGGCCGCACTCTGGGCGGCGTCGGCCGGCGCACGCGCGAGAGCATTTTCCTGGTCGAGGCGGCGGGCTTCGACGTGGTGATCGTCGAGACCGTGGGCGTCGGGCAATCCGAAACCACCGTGTCGGAAATGGTCGACATGTTCGTGCTGCTGCTGCTGCCGGGCGGCGGCGATGAATTGCAGGGCATCAAGAAGGGTGTGGTCGAGCTGGCCGATCTGGTGGTGGTCAACAAGGCCGATGGCGAGATGAAGAAAGTCGCCACCCGCTCGGCCGCCGATTACCAGCACGCGCTGCATCTGCTGCGGCCGGCGACGCCCAACTGGCAGGTGCAGGTGCGCACCTGTTCGGCGCTGACCGGCGAAGGCGTCGACGAAATCTGGGACACGGTCGGCGAATTCAAAGAGGCGATCGGCGAAAAGGGATTGAAGGCACGGCGCGCCGAACAGGCGCGCGCCTGGATGTGGAACGAGCTGGGCGAAACCCTGCTCAGCCGCCTGCGCGAGCATACCGGCGTGCGCGCGCGCCTGAGCGAATTGGAAACGGCGGTAATGTCGGGCCGCGCCACCGCCGTCGCCGCCGCGTCGGAACTGCTGGCGATCTTCACCGGCGAACGCAAATGAAAGCCCGGCCCAAAACGATGAAGAAGAAGACAGCCACCGTTGTGCGCAAGGCGCGGACGGCCAAGGAGGCGCTGCCGTTCTGGAAGACCAAGACGCTCGAGCAGATGACGCCCAAAGAGTGGGAGTCGCTGTGCGACGGCTGCGGCAAGTGCTGCACCTACAAGCTGGAGTACGAGGAGACCGGCGAGCTGGCGCAGACCAACGTCGCCTGCCGGCTGTTCGACGGCACCTCGTGCCAGTGCTCGGACTACAAGAACCGCAAGAAGATCGTGCCGGACTGCATCCTGCTGACGCCCAAAGTGGTGCGGAAAATGAACTGGCTGCCCAATACCTGCGCCTATCGTCTGGTAATGCAGAACAAGGATCTCTACTGGTGGCACCCGCTGGTTTCGGGCGATCCGCAGACCGTGCACCAGGCCGGCATCTCCGCCCGCGGCCGGGTGGTCAACGAGCTGGACGCCGGGCCGCTCGAGCATCATGTCGTGGACTGGCCAGATAAATGAGCATTATCAATTAGTTAACCCCGCGCCAGCCAAGCCCGACTTGTCTTCTTGACCAATGCCGCCTCAGCCCGTAAAAGACCGGGCTTCCGCCTTAAGGCGCCTAGAGATTTCAAGGGTTAAGACCATGACGCGACGCTGCGAACTGACCGGAAAGTCGGTCCAGGTCGGCCACAATGTGAGCCACTCCAACCGCAAGACCAAGCGGCGCTTCCTGCCGAACCTGCAGATCGCCTCGGTGCTGTCCGAAGCCCTGGGCCATGCCGTGCGCCTGCGCATCACGCCGCGCGGCCTGCGCACCATCGAGCACAATGGCGGCATCGACGCCTACCTTACCGGCACCAGCAACCTGAAGCTGACCGAAGAGATGCTGACCCTGAAGCGGCGCGTGGTGAAGGCCAAGGCGGCGCGCGAAAAGAAGGCGGCTTAAAGCCGTCCTTGACCGGAATTCGAAAGAGCCGCCTGCGGGCGGCTTTTTCTTTGCGCTTAATCCTTCAAGACGAAATGCAGCAGGATGGTGCGCTGCAGGCCCTTGTTGAAATTGTCGTCGGCCATGATCCACAGCGCAATGCGCCCGTCCGGCAATGCCAGCGCATCGACCGATTCAAGATTCTCCGTGATCACCGGCGCGGCCAGATAGGCCAGCTCCTCAGGCTCGATCGTGCCACCGGGGACGATCATGCCGGCGCGCACTAGCACCACGCGCACCCGCACGCCTTCGACGGGGTTGAAGGCGCGTTCGGTCAGCACCACGTCGCCATTGGGCAGCGCCGCAGCGCCGGTCGGCCGAAACGGGCCCTTGATACGATAGGCGAGCGACTGCCAGGCCAGGTCGCTGCCTTGCACGGTGCCGATCCAGGCGCGCACCAGCCCCTCGCCGGCCGATAGATCTTCCGACATTGCCAGCACGCGTCCGTCGGGCAAGGTCGCCAGCGCTTCCAGCCCGTCGTTGAACGGCGCATTTTCCAGGCCTGGCGGGGTGGTGATGCGCAGCGGTTTTGCCGCCAGCCCGCCGCCCTGCCGCTCGCTGCCGGCGGGATAGGCGAGGATGCGATGGGCGCGCTCGAAGCCGACCAGCACGCGCCCGTCGGCAAGCCGCGTGATGCTTTCCGAATCGTTGGCCTTGCTGGTGGTCATCAGCTCGCCCTGCGGATCGACCATGTTGTCGACGGCGACTTTATCCATGCCGATCAGAAATCCTTGCGCGTCGTAGCGCAACTCGCCGACCAGCCACTGGCCGGTATCGGAGATGGCGCGCAGATGCCTGCCGGCCTGCTCGATCAGAATTCCCGACAGCCCGCCAAAGCGGCGATTGTCCGAGGCGATGGCGATGCCGCCGCGCCATTGCAGCTTGCCGACTTCAAGCCGCGCCGGATCGCTGCCGTCCAGCAGCAGCGCGGAACTCCTTACCGCAATATCCTCGG
This sequence comes from Alphaproteobacteria bacterium, assembly GCA_029266575.1. Lineage (GTDB taxonomy): Bacteria > Pseudomonadota > Alphaproteobacteria > Reyranellales > JAQSWP01 > JAQSWP01. The sequence continues at coordinate 6,063 of JAQSWP010000194.1, forward strand.
CCCGCGCTGGCGCGTTGGCGAAGAAAAGAAAGACGACGTAGAGGGCGAGGCAGGCGGGCGGGAAACGCCGCATGAATATCTCCGGCGGAAGGCGCCGGATTATTGTTGGCGCGCCT
>JAQSWP010000195.1 GCA_029266575.1 Alphaproteobacteria bacterium
AGCAGGCGCGAATGCCGTTGGCGCCCTCTTCGGCATTGATGGTCTCGGTCAGGCCCACCACGCCGAATTTGGAGGCGTTATAGGCCGGCCCCGTCACCTTGCCGATGAACTTCCCGGCCCAGCTCGAGATGTTGATGATCACCCCGTCCTTGCGCTGGCGCATCTGCGGCAGCACGGCCATGAGGCAATACATCGTGCCGTTGAGGTTGATGTTGATGACCTGATCCCAGCCCGAGGTCTCGACATCGAGAAAACTGCGCTTGGGAATGTTGAGCCCGGCGCTGTTGACCAGGATGTCGATGCGCTTGTGCTGCTTGAAGATTGCGGCGGCCGTTTTCTCTACCGCCTTGCGGTCGGAGACGTCGAGCGGCATGACGCTGCATTTGCCCTTGGCCGCGGCGATGCGCCTGGCGGTATCCTTCAGCGTGCTCTCGCTGCGGCCGGAAAGGATGACATGCGCGCCGGCTTTTGCCAGATCGATGGCGCCGGCGCGACCGATACCGGTGCCCGCGCCCGTCACCCAGGCGATCTTGCCTTTCAAGCCTGCCATTGATGCCTCCCCTTTGCGCCGATCATGCCGCTCGCCATGGGCCTTGTAAACGACCGTTCAGGCCGGCTTCTTGCGCACCAGATATTTGTGCGCACCGTCCATCACCAGATCGCCGGTCTGGTTGTGGATGGTGACCTTCATTTCGACCACGCCGGTGGTGCGGCCGGGCTTGAGTTCGGTGATCTCCAGCATCGGATAGAGCGTGTCGCCGACATAGACAGGTTTGAGAAAGCGCGACGATTGCTCGAGAAAGGCGATCAGCGAATCGCCCAGATGATGCGGGAAGATGCCGGCGCCTGCGGAAGCCTGGATCGTCACCTGCAGGCCATGGGCAAACATGTCGCGATGGCCGCGCGCCTTGCAATATTCGCGATCGTAATGGATCGGATGGTTGTCGCCGGAAGCGGCCTGGTAGGCGGCGAACAGCCCGTCGGTCTGGGTGCGCGAGTTGATGTAGAATTTCTGGCCGACCGACAGATCCTCGAAATAATGCGACGGACCGAAGCTGTGGTCCGCAGGTCGAAACGTGCTCATTGTCCTTTCCCTCCCGCGCTTGCCGCGTCTACTCTTGCCGCCAACATAAGCACAAGAGTTCGAGGGAGGCACCAAAATGCGCGCCATGCAGATCGTCGAGTTCGGCAAGCCGCTGAAGCTCAACAGCTACGACAATCCCAAGCCGCAGGGCAGCGAGGTGCTGGTGCGCATCGGCTCGAGCGGCGTGTGTCACTCCGATCTGCATATCTGGGAAGGCTTCTTCGATCTTGGCATGGGCAAGAAACTCGAGGTCATCACCCGCGGCATGAAGCTGCCGCATACGCTGGGACACGAGATCGCGGGCGAAGTCGTCGCGGCCGGACCCGATGCCAAGGACGTGAGGATCGGCCAGCGGTTCGTGGTCTATCCCTGGATCGGCTGCGGCGCCTGCCAGGCCTGCACGTCGGGCGACGAACTGCTCTGCATCAATCCGCGCCAGCTCGGCACGCGCCGTGACGGCGGCTATGCCGACCATGTGATCGTGCCCCATCCGAAGTACCTAGTCGATTACGGCAACGCGCCGCAGGAACTTGCCTGCACCTATGCCTGCTCCGGCATCACCGCCTACAGCGCGATCAAGAAGGCGCAAGCCACGCGCGGCGGCCTGAAAAAATTGCTGATGATCGGTGCCGGCGGCGTGGGCCTGGCCGGCGTCGCGGTGGCCAAGGCCATGTGCGAAGCCGAAATCATCGTCGCCGATATCGACGATACCAAATTGAAGGCAGCGAAGGAGACGGGCGCCGACCGGATCGTCAATCCCAAGACGCCCGACGCCGTCGCCAAGCTGGTGGCCGAGGGCGGCGTCGATGCCGCCATCGATTTCGTCGGCGCGCCTTCCTCGCTGCAATTCGCCGTCGACAGCGTGCGTCGCGGCGGCAGCGTCACCGTGGTCGGGTTGTTCGGCGGCGACACGCCGCTTTCCATCGCCGGTCTGCCGCTGCGCATGCTGACATTGCAGGGCTCCTACGTCGGCTCGCTCGAGGACCTGCGCGAGTTGATGGCGTTGGTGCGCGAAGGCCGCGTGCCGCCGCTGCCCTTCAGCACCAAGCCACTGGAAGGGGCTTACGATGCGCTGCAAGAGTTGAAAGCCGGCAAGGTCGTGGGCCGGGTGATTCTCAAGCCCTAGACTCCGAGCTCAGCCGATAGAGCACATGCTGGCGCAGCGTGTGGTTCTCCGGCAAAGTCGGCATGTCGAAATCGTCAACGGGATCGTAGCGCATGCCCAGTCGCTTCATCACCGCGCGCGAACGCTGGTTTGCGACGGTGGTGAACGCCACGATTTCGCGAAATCCTAACTTTCGGAAACCGTGATCCAAGGCCAGCCCCGCTGCTTCCGTCGCATAGCCGCGTCCCCAGTGCTCAGCCGCCAGGCGCCAGCCGATCTCGACGCAGGGTGTGAAAGGGGCAGTGAAATCCGGCACCGCAAGTCCGGCAAAGCCTATGAAGGATGCAACGCCCGGCACCTCGATCGCCCACAGGCTGAAACCACGCTTGTCGAAATTGGCCTCGATGCGATCGACCATGGCATCGCTTTGCGGCCGACCCAGCGGATTGGCGAAGAACTCCATGACGCGCGGATCGGCGTTCATGGCGGCAAAGAGCGGACAACCTCATCCCGCCAGCGGCGCAAAACGATCCGACCGCTGCACAGAGCCTCGCTCATGGCGCGGCAGATCAGCCGCCGACGGCGACGCCCAATGCCGCCAAGCCGCCCTTATAGACGCCTTCGATGACGCCTTTGGCGACGGCCTCGGGTCCGACCGCTTCGAACCGTCCGCGCCATTCGACGGTGCAGCCTTCGGTGCGTGGCACCACCCTGATCTCGGAGTGATAGTCTTTCACTGGCAGCGGGCCGGTAACGATGGTGTAGCCGTAGCTGCGGCTGGCTTCATCGAATTTCTCCAGCGTCTCGACGATGACGGCGCCGGTCGGCATGGTTAGCTTGCGCGTCTTGCCACCGTCGCTGGCCTCGCATTTGACGCCCGGAAGCCAATCGGCCAGGCCGGTGAAGCTTCTGATCTTCTGCCAGACCTTGTCTGCGGAAGCCTTGTAGTCCCGGCTGGCCAATACTTCGACCATCGTCTCCTCCGCTAGTTTGTCGGTCCGAACTTTGCGCGCTGCGCCAGCCCGTCGTAAAGCCCGGCCATGCGCTGGCGCCAGACATAGATTGGATCGTCCTCGGCCAGCAACTCGAAATCGGACGCATTGCCCGGCCACTGGAACGAACCGAACAGGATGTAGTCGGCATAGCCCGGCGTTTCGCCGCAAATGAAATCCTGCTCTTTCACCAGCATGCGCAGCGGTTCGAGCGAGGCGCTGAACGCCGGCAAGCGCTGTTCGCGGCCTTCTTGCAGTTTTTCCAGCGCCACGCCGTAGCGCTTTTCGCGGCTGGCGCGGAAATAGGGCTGGTCGACATCGCGCACCCGCTGGAATAGATCGGCGATGATCATGGGTCCGACCTGGGGAAAGAACGTGGTGCCGACCCAATTGTTGATGAAGCGTGCCGTGCCGCGGGCGGCAGCGGAACCGAATAGCGGCTTGTTCGGATAGGTATCGTCGAGATAATTGGCGATCTGCCACGAATCGAGGATCACCTTGCCGCCATTGTTCCGGTCGACGATCACCGGCACCAGTTGCTGACCGGAGAAAGCGATCTTCTCTTTCTCGGTAAAGCCGACGCCGACATCCTCGATGTCCAGCCCCTTATGCGTCAGCGCATACCGGATGCGCCAGCAATAGGGGCTGTAGCGCAAACCGTCGCGGCCTTTCAGGTCGTAGAGAACGATGGTCATCGACTATTTGCCATCCAGCATCTTGACGATGCCGGAGAAATCCATCGCGCCGCGGCCGGCATTGACGAAAATATTGTAGAGCTGCGCTGCCTCCGCACCCATCGGCGTCGAGGCGCCGGCAGCGGAAGCCGCCTGCTGCGCCAGCAGCAAATCCTTCAGCATCATCGCCGCCGTGAAACCCGCCTGATAATCGCGGTTGGCGGGCGAGGTCGGCACCGGGCCCGGCACCGGGCAGTAGGTCGTCAGCGACCAGCACTGGCCGGAGGCCGTGGACGACACGTCGTAAAGCTTCTGCGCGTCCAGCCCCAGCCGCTTGGCCAGCATGAAAGCCTCGCTGACGGCGATCATCGAGACGCCCAGGATCATGTTGTTGCAGATCTTGGCCGCCTGGCCGTTGCCGGCGCCGCCGCAATGGACGATGTTCTTGCCCATCTTCTCCAGGATCGGCCTCGCCTTGGCGAAAGCCGCGTCGGGACCACCGACCATGAAGGTGAGCGTACCCGCAGCCGCGCCGCCGACGCCGCCAGAGACCGGCGCATCGACCATCTCCAGCCCCTTGTCCGCCGCTTCCTTGGCCACGGCGCGAGCGGATTCGACGTCGATGGTCGAGCAGTCGATCAGCAGCGCGCCTTTCCTGGCGCCGGCGATCAAGCCGCCCTGTCCGCCATAGGCGCCGCGCACATGCTTGCCGGCCGGCAGCATGGTGACGATGACGTCGGCATCCTTGACCGCTTCCGTGGGCGTACCGGCTTTCCTCGCACCAGCGGCCACCGCTTCGGCCACGGCTTGTTCCGACAGATCGTAGCCGCGCACCTCATGGCCGGCTTTCAGCAGATTCTTGGCCATCGGTCCGCCCATGTTCCCCAGCCCGATGAATGCGATGATCGCCATGTCGCCCTCCCTGATGCGCAGCGTTGCTGCGGCGCTATTTGAAAAACAGATCGTTGCTCACCGGCGCGAAATGCCGCGCGACGATATCCTCGCCCACCTCGGCAAGGGTCGCGGGTTGCCATTTCGGCGCATTGTCCTTGTCAATCAGCACAGCGCGCACGCCTTCATAGAAATCGTGCCCGTTCATGCAGCCCTGCGACATGCGATATTCCATCGTCATGATGTCCTCGAACGACATCGAACCGCCGTCGCGAATCTGCTTGAAGGTGATCTTCATGCTGGTGGGCGACAGCCTGGCCAGGGCGCCGGCCGTCTTCTGCGCCCATTCGCTGCTGTCCTTGGCAAGCGACGAGACGATGCTGTCGACCGTATCGCGGCCGAAATGATGGTCGATCATCGTGCGATGCGGTGGCAGGGTCGCTGCACCAGCGTCGGCGGTGAATTTCTCCAGCACCGCTTCGACCGCGCCGTCGCCCTCACCGCTCATGGTTTCCAACGCTTGCTGCAATGCCAGAATGCGATCGCTCGACACAAAATGCGTCGCCACGCCGCAGTAGAGCCCGTCGGCTGCTTTCAACCGCTGGCCGGTCAACGCCAGGTACATGCCAAGCTGGCCTGGCAGGCGAGGCAGGAAATGCCCGCCACCGACATCGGGGAACAGGCCGATCCCCGTTTCGGGCATGGCGAACAGGAACTTCTCAGTCACGATGCGGAAGCGTCCATGGACCGACAGGCCGACGCCGCCGCCCATGGTGATGCCGTCGAGCAGCGCGATCCAGGGCTTGGGGAAACGGAAGATGGCGCGGTTGACGATGTATTCCTCGCGGAAGAAATCCCGCCCCAGGCTGATATCGCCCACCATCTTGCGGCGATAGATTTCAGCCACGTCGCCACCGGCGCAGAAAGCGCGATCGCCGGCGCCGGAAATCACCACCGCCTTGACGGCCATGTCCCCCGCCCACTTGTCCATCTGCGGGCCGATCAGCCGCACCATGGGCAGGGTCAGCGCGTTGAGCGCCTTAGGCCGGTTGAGGATGATATGGCCGACGGCACCTTTGACTTCGAACAGAACTTCCTGATCCGACATACGCCCCTCACCTGTTCGACGGCCAGTCGCCCGACAGCAGCTTGCGCGCGATGATCACGCGCATGATCTCGTTGGTCCCTTCAAGGATCTGGTGCACGCGCAGATCGCGCAGATAGCGCTCGATCGGATAGTCCTTCAGATAGCCATAGCCGCCGTGAAGCTGCAGCGCATCGTTCACGACCTGGAACCCGGTATCGGTGGCCAGACGCTTGGCCATCGCACACGCCATAGTCGCCTCAGGCGATTTCTGGTCGAGCTTGAAGGCGGCGCGATGGATCATCAGCCGCGCCGCGTCCAGCTCGGTCGCCAT
>JAQSWP010000017.1 GCA_029266575.1 Alphaproteobacteria bacterium
TCCACGGGCGTCATCACCGCCAAGCTGCTCGCCGAGAAGAACAACCCACGCGCCGATATCGTCTGGGGCGTCTCCGCCTCCTCGCTGGCGCTGCTGGCCAATGAAGGCATGACCGAGCCTTACGCGCCGGCCGGCTCCGACAAGGTGACGGCCAAGTTCAAGGACAGCAAGAATCCGCCGAACTGGGTCGGCATGGACGTCTATTCTTCGGCGATCTGCTTCAACACCGTTGAGGCCGGCAAGAAGAGCCTGAAGGCGCCGGCGTCGTGGAAGGATCTGACCGATCCGTCCTATCGCGGCCAGATCGCCATGCCCAACCCCGCCTCCTCCGGCACCGGCTTCCTGATGGTCGCCGCCTGGCTGCAGATGATGGGCGAGGATGCCGGCTGGAAATACATGGATGCGCTGCACGCCAACATCGCCTCCTACACCCATTCCGGCTCCAAACCCTGCCGCCAGGCCGGCGCCGGCGAATACGCCGTCGGCCTGTCGTTCGACTTCCGCGCTTCGGACGTGAAGAAGAAAGGTGCGCCGATCGACATCATCTGGCCGAGCGAGGGGCTGGGATGGGACGTCGAAGCAACCACCATCATCAAGGGCAGCAAGAACATGGCGGCGGCCAAGAAGCTCGCCGACTGGTCTGTGACGCCTGCCGCCATGAAGCAGTACTCGGCCAACTTCGCCATCCTGGCGCTGCCAGGCCAGGCGCAGCCACTGCCGCATCTGCCGAACGATCTGGAGACCAAGCTGGCCAAGGTCGATTTCGACTGGATGGCCAAGAACCGCGAGCGCATCCTGGCCGAATGGAGCAAGCGCTACGACGCCAAGAGCGAACCCAAGTAAGCGGTTCGTCCAAGCAAGCACCGGGCGATCCCGACAAAGGATCGCCCGGTTTCATGTTGCGGCAAGCGCGGGGATTGCGGTGACTTCTGACAACAGCGCTTCCTATCTGCAGGTGCGCGACCTGGAAAAGCGCTTTGGCGAATTCACCGCCTTGCGCGACATTTCGCTGTCGATCGACAAGGGCGAGTTCGTGGTCTTTCTCGGCCCCTCGGGCTGCGGCAAGACCACCCTGCTGCGCGCCATCGCCGGGCTCGACCGGCAGAGCAAGGGCAGCATCGTGCAGGCGGGCCGGGAGATATCGAACCTGCCGCCGGCGCAGCGCGATTTCGGCATCGTGTTCCAGTCCTATGCGCTGTTCCCCAACCTCACCGTCGACAGCAACGTCGCCTATGGCCTGCGCGGGCTGGATCGCGCCAGCCGCAAAAAGCGCGTCGGGGAGCTGCTGCATTTGATCGGCCTGCCCGATTCGGGCGCGAAATTCCCTGCTCAATTGTCCGGCGGCCAGCAGCAGCGCATTGCGCTGGCCCGCGCACTGGCGCCCTCGCCCGGCCTGCTGCTGCTCGACGAACCTCTGAGTGCGCTCGATGCCCGGGTACGCATCCATCTGCGGCGCGAGATCCGCGAATTGCAGCGGCGGCTGAACGTCACCACCATCATGGTGACGCACGATCAGGAAGAGGCGCTCACCATGGCCGACCGCATCGTGGTGATGAACCACGGCGTGATCGAGCAGATCGGCACGCCGGAAGAGATCTATCGGCGGCCGGCTTCCGTCTTCGTCGCCAATTTCGTCGGCGCGATGAACTTCGTCGGCGGCAAATCCTCTGGCGCGGAACTGGTGCGCTGCGGCAGCGTCGATCTCGCCAGCAACGAGCCGCATGGCTTCCGCCAGGGCGCCGACATCACGGTGGCGATCCGGCCCGAGGACATCGCTGTGCGCAACCTGCCGCCGGGCGGCAGCAACATCGTCGAAGCGCGCATCGTCGACCTGGAATTCCTCGGCGCTTTCTGCCGCGCCACCCTGGCGACCGGTCTGGGCGAAACGGCGGAACTGAAAGCCGATTTCTCCATCAACGCCGTGCGCGATCTGAATTTGCAGCCGGGCCACTCCCTGCCGGTGCGCCTGCCGCCCGACCGGCTAGTCGTCTACCCCGCCGCCTGAGCCATGACTGCGGTGACAGACGATCCGGCGCGCCCGCAAGCCAAGGTCCGCGACGACCGCTGGATCGCCATTCTGGTGCTGCTGGCGATCGCGGTGTTCCTGGCGCTGTTCTTCGTGGTGCCGCTGGCCGCCCTGCTGATGAAAAGCTTCGCCGACCGCAGCGGCGAATTCGTCGGCCTGAAGAACTTCATCACCTATTTCTCGACGCCGTCGCTATTCCAGTCGCTGTGGAATTCCGTCTTCGTATCGGCGATCACCACGGTGATCTGCGTCACCTTGGCGTTCCTCTTCGCCTACGCCCTGACCCGCACCTGCATGAAGCTGGCGCGCATCTTCCGCGCCGCAGCCCAAATCCCGATCCTGGCGCCATCGCTCTTGCCCGGCATCTCGTTGGTCTATCTGTTCGGCAACCAGGGCATGCTGAAGGAGTGGCTGTTCGGCGCCTCGATCTACGGGCCGATCGGCATCGTCATCGGCGAGGTGTTCTACACCTTCCCGCACGCCCTAATGATCCTGATCACCGCTCTGTCGCTGACCGACGCGCGCCTCTACGAAGCCGCCGAATCGCTGGGCGCCAGCCGTGTCCGCACCTTCTTCACCGTCACATTGCCGGGGGCCAAATACGGGCTGATCAGCGCCATCTTCGTGGTGTTCACGCTGACCATCACCGATTTCGGCGTGCCCAAAGTGATCGGCGGCAAGTTCAACGTGCTGGCCACCGACATCTACAAGCAGGTCATCGGCCAGCAGAATTTCGAGATGGGCGCGGTGGTGGCGATCGTGCTGCTGGCGCCGGCGGTGCTGGCCTTCGTGGTCGACCGGCTGGTGGCGCGCAAGCAGATCGCGCTGCTATCGGCCCGCGCCGTGCCCTACGCGCCCAAAAAGAACCCGGTCAAGGACTGGAGCTTCCTTCTTTACTGCCTGGTAGTCTCGACCGCGATCGTCGGCATCATCGCCATGGCGGCGGCGGCCTCGTTCATCAAGCTGTGGCCGTACAATCTCACCCTGAGCTTCGATAATTACCGCTTCGACCTGATGGATGGCGGCGGCTGGGCGGCCTACTACAATTCCATCGAGCTCGGCCTGTGGGTGGCGCTGGTCGGCACGCTGTTCATCTTCGCCGGCGCCTACATGGTCGAGAAGATGCGCGGGCTCTATGCGCTGCGCGGGGTAGTGCAGTTTGCCGCCGTGCTGCCCATGGCGGTGCCGGGCCTGGCGCTGGGCCTGGGCTACATCTTTTTCTTCAACTACCCGGGCAATCCGCTGGGCTTCATTTACGGCACCATGGCGATCCTGGTCGTCAACACGGTGGCGCATTTCTACACCGTGCCGCATTTGACGGCGGCGACGGCGCTGAAGCAGCTCGACCACGAATTCGAATCGGTGTCGCAGTCGCTGAAAGTGCCGTTCTACATCACCTTCGTGCGCGTCACCCTGCCGGTGTGCAGCCCGGCTTTGCTCGACATCAGCATCTATCTCTTCCTCAACGCCATGACCACGGCCTCGTCAGTCGTGTTCCTCTATGCACCCGACACGGCGCTGGCCTCGATCGCGGTGCTGAACATGGACGACGCCGGCGACATCGCGCCCGCTGCCGCGATGGCGATGATGATCGTCTATACCTCGGCGGGTTTGCGGCTGCTGCACGAAGGCGTGTCGTTCCTGATCCTGCGCAAGGCGCAAGCGTGGCGGAAACGGTAGCAGCGAGCCACCACCCCAGTCCTCATCCTGAGCCCGTCGAAGGATGGGCTACATAAACGGTGCCTGTGACCCTCATCCTTCGACGGGCTCAGGATGAGGATTTTTATTGGCGTGCCCCGTATTACGCAGCCTTGCGCTCGATCACCGAGAAAATGCCACTCGCCCGTGCAATCCGTTTGTCACCGACCATCAGGTAGCAATTGGCAAAGCCGAGCCGCTTGCCGGTCTGCTGCAGGTCAGTGTGGGCGGTGAGCCAGTCGCCAATAGAAGCGGAAGCGATGAAGTCGATGGTGATCGAGGTGGTGATAAGCGTGCGGCCAAATCCAGCCGTGCGGCCGCAATTGAAGCCGAGCGCCAAATCGGCCAAGGTCGTCAGCAAGCCGCCATGGGCGATGCCACGGCTGTTGGCGTGGCGCTCCTCGATGCGCAGGCCGAGGATCAGGCCCTCGCCTTCCGGCTTGCAGTACAGCGGGCCGACCATCTGCAGGAAGTTGCTGCTGCGCGGCAGCGGTCCGTAGCCTTCAGGGATAGCGCTCATGACCGCATCATGCGCCGTGGCTCTGTGTGCGCCATCGCAACACCTGCAACCTCCCTTGCGCCGAACGCAAGCCAGGATCAGGCCGATGGCAGTTGGCTTTTCAGCCAGCGGCGGAAGGCGGTGAGCGAGCGCTCATTGGCGTCGCGGCGGCGGTAGAGCAGGTAATAGGCGTAAGGGATTTCCATCACATGCTCGAACGGCGTTACCAGCCGCCCGTCGCGCAGGAAAGGATCGGCCAGCGCGTCGAACGCGATGCCGACGCCCAACCCGTTGGCGGCCGCCTCGTACAGCATCTGCACCGAATCGAAGCGCGAACCGCCCAGCAGCTTAAACTCCTCGACACCGGCTTCCGCCAGCCAGCGCCGCCACAGGCCGCGCGGTTGCATCAGCGACAGCAGCTTGTGATGCCGCAGATCGGCCGGCGTCTTCAGCGCCTTGCGGCCTTGCAGCAGCGCGGGCGAGCAGACCGGACGGCACCGCATGGGCAGCAGCTTCTCCACCGCCACACTTTGCCAGTCGCCGGTGCCGATGCGCACGGCGGCATCGACCCGCTCGCTGTTGAAATCAACCGGCTGCGCGCCGGTGACGATCTCCAGGTCGATACTGGGATGTTGGGCGTTGAAATCGGCCAGCCGCGGGAGCAGCCACAACGCGGCGAAGGACGGCAGCAGATTGAGCCGCAAGCGCTTGCGCGGGCCATCGCCGCGCAGCACCGCGCCGGCGGCCGAGAGTTGCGCCAGCGCCGGCTCCACCGCCGCCAGGTATTTCTGCCCGGCCGAGGTGAGCTGCAGCGAGCGGTTCAGGCGATGGAACAAAGGTGCGCCGACGACATGCTCCAGCGCCGCCACTCTTCGGCTGACCGCCGAGGTCGTCAGGTTCAATTCGGTAGCAGCCGCCGTCAAGCTGCCGCTGCGCGCTGCCGCGACAAAGGCCTCGATGGCGCCAAGCGGCGGCAGGCGCGCGGACATGGGTGTTAGCGGTTCACGTCCACGACGACTCTGCCGCGCACCTTGCCCTTGAGGATATCGACGGCAAGCTGCGGCACGTCGCCCAGTCCCGCCTCCACCGTCATGGCGTCGAGCTTGTCGAACGGCAGGTCGGTGGCCAGCCGGTCCCACGCTTCCTGGCGCGGCTGCATCGGCAACATCACCGAGTCGATGCCGTACATGGAGATACCGCGCAGGATGAAGGGCATGATGTTGCCGGGGAAGGTGACGCCGGCCGCCAGCCCGCACACGGCCGCCGCGCCGCGATATTTCACCTGCGCCAACGCCTTCGCCAGCATCACACCTGAGACCGTATCGACGACGCCGGCATAGCGTTCTGACAGCAGCGGCGCTTCGCCCGCTTCGGTCAGTTCCTTGCGCTCGATGATCGAAGCCGCGCCCAGGCCCTTCAGGTAGTCGGCTTCTTCCGGCCGGCCCGTAGCAGCGACGGCCTGATAGCCCAGCTTTTTCAGGATGGCGATGGCGACCGAGCCGACGCCGCCGGCCGCGCCCGTCACCAGGATCTCGCCATCGGCCGGCCTGATGCCGTGCTTCTCCAGCGCCAGCACGCAGAGCATCGAGGTGTATCCGGCGGTGCCGATCGCCATGGCCTGCCTGGTCGAGATGCCCTTGGGCACGCGCACCAGATGCTCGGCCTTCAGCCGCGCCTTGGTGGCGTATCCGCCCCAGAACAATTCGCCCAGCCGGTAGCCGTTGACCAGCACTTTGTCGCCCGGCTTGAAATTCGGGCTGTCCGATTTCTCCACCGTGCCGGCGAGATCGATGCCGCCGACATGCGGCCAGACGCGCACCAGCCGCCCGCCGGTGGTGACGATCATGCCGTCCTTGTAGTTGACGGTCGAGTAATCGACCTTCACCGTCACCTCGCCGGCCGGCAGGCGGTCTTCCGCCACCTCCTGGATCGCGCTGGTCACTTTTTTGTCGGCGCCCTGCTCCAGCATCAGCGCCCTGATCGTCCCGGCCATTGTTACGCTTCCTCTTTTGGCATCGTTTCCTGAAACCTGATCGGCGCGCCCTGCGGCGTCGCCACGAGTTGGTCGTCGCGCATGACGATATGGCCGCGAATGATGGTGGCGGTGGGCCAGCCGATCACGGTCATGCCGTCATAGGGCGTCCAGCCCGCCTTGCTGGCGATCCACTTGTTCTCGATGCGCCGGCGCGTCTTGAGATCGACCAGGGTGAAATCGGCGTCGTATCCCAAAGCGATGCGGCCCTTGCCGGCGATATTGAAGAGGCGCGCGGCGCCAGCCGAAGTCAGATCGACGAAACGCTCGAGCGTGAGGCGCCCGGCATTGACGTGATCCAGCATGATCGGCACCAAAGTCTGCACGCCAGTCATGCCCGAGGGCGAGTCGGGATAGGGCTTGGCCTTCTCTTCGAGCGTATGCGGAGCGTGATCGGAGCCGATGACGTCGACGATGCCTTCGCGCACGCCGTGCCACAGGCCGTCGCGGTGATGGGCATCGCGGATCGGCGGGTTCATCTGCGCCAGGGTGCCGAGCCGGTCGTAGCACTCGGGCGCGGCCAAGGTCAGGTGCTGCGGCGTGGTCTCGACCGAGGCGATGTCCTTGTGATCGCGCAGGAATACCATCTCGTCGGCGGTGGTGACGTGCAGCACATGCACGCGCCGGCCGCGATTGCGCGCCAGCTTTACCAGCCGCTGCGTCGCCAGCAACGCCGATTGCGCGTCGCGCCACTCGGGATGCACATGCGCGGTGACGCCAGGCAGGCGCGTCATTGGCTTGCGCGCGTTCATGCGATCTTCATCCTCGCAATGCACGGCCATGCGGCGATAGGAGTTCTTCAATATGGCATCGAGCGTGGCGTCATCGGGCACCAGTAAGGTGCCGGTCGAGGCGCCCATGAAGACCTTGACGCCGGAGCAGCCCGGCAGGCGTTCCAGCCGCGCCAGCTCCATGACGTTCTCGGCAGCGCCGCCGATATAGAAGGCGTAGTCGCACCAGGCGCGGCCCTTGGCCCGGCGCATCTTTTCCTCGAAGTCCTCGGTCGTCAGGGTCGAGGGCTTGGTGTTGGGCATCTCGAAGACGCCGGTGACGCCGCCAAGCACCGCCCCGCGAGTGCCCGATTCGAGGTCTTCCTTGTATTCCAGCCCGGGCTCGCGGAAATGCACCTGGGTGTCGATGACACCCGGCAGCACATGCAGGCCGGAGGCGAACAGCGTCTCTTTGGCCGCCACGCCGGCCAGGCTGCCCAGGGCGACGATGCGGCCGGCACGGACGCCGACATCGATCTCCTCGCGGCCATTGGGGGTAACGACGATTCCCCCACGCAGGATAAGGTCATAACTCTCGCTCATGCCCCATTCTCCCCCATTGCAGCCGTGGCCAGCAAGGCACACTTGCCAAGCGCGCAAACCTGCCCCACCTGTTGAATCTGGTATAGGAACGGACATGGCTGAGGCGTATTTCTTCCTGGCGAGCGAACGGGGCGTGCTGACGGTGGGCGGACCCGATCGCCGTGCCTTCCTGCAAGGCCTGATCAGCAACGACGTGGAGAAGATCGCGCCGCAACAGGCGATCCATGCCGCGCTGCTGACGCCGCAGGGCCGCTATCTGCATGATTTCTTCCTGGTCGAACTGGGCGAGACCTTGCTGATCGATTGCGAGCGCGCGCGACTGCCCGAGCTGCAGAAGAAACTCTCCATGTTTCGGCTGCGCTCGAAAGTAACCCTCGAGGACCAGTCCGAGCGCTGGGCTGTGGCGGTGATCTGGGACGAGGATGCGCGCGAGATTTTGAATCTGCCGCCCGAGCCGGGCAGCGCGATGAATTTTGCTGAAGGCGCGATCTATGTCGATCCCCGGCTGGGCGCCATGGGGTGTCGCGCCGTGTTGCCGGCCGAAACCGCCGCCGCCAGCCTGGCCAAGGCCGGGCTCGAACCGGGCGATCAGGCGGCGTGGGACATCCATCGCATGTCTCTGGGCGTGCCGGATGGCAGCCGCGATCTGCCGGTGGAGAAGGCGTTCCTGCTGGAAAGCGGCTTCGACGAGTTGAACGGCGTCGACTGGAAGAAGGGCTGCTACATGGGCCAGGAGCTGACGGCCCGCACCAAGTATCGCGGCCTGGTGCGCAAGCGGTTGCTGCCGGTGACGGTCGAAGGTCCGATGCCGGCGCCGGGCACTTTGGTGATGCTGGGCGAGAAGGAAGCGGGCGAAATGCGCTCGGGCCGCGATGGGCATGCGCTGGCGCTGCTGCGGCTGGAGATGGTCGAAGCGGCGAAGCAGAGCGGGCCGCTGACGGCGGGCGCCGCCAAGCTGACGGCGCATCTGCCGGGCTGGATCAGGCTCCCGGAAGCGGGAGAAGCCTGAGCATCGCTACTGCAGCTTCACCAGCTGCTTGCCGAAATTGCCGCCCTTCAGCATTTTCATGAACGCCGCCGGCGCGTTCTCCAGCCCCTGCGCAATATCCTCGCGGTACTTGATCTTCCCTTCCTTGAGCCACTGCGCCAAATCGGCGAAGGCGGGGGCCCAGTGCTCGGGATGCTCGGAAATGATGAAGGCCTGCAACGAGGCACGATTGACCAGCAGCTCGCGCACCCGCGTCACGCCGTTCGTCGCCGCATTCCGCGCCCCGTCCTGGATCGGCGCCTCGTAGTCGCTGATGACGCCGCACAGCACCACGCGCGCATAGTCGTTGAGCCGGCTCAGCACCGCGTCCATCACCATGCCGCCCACGTTCTCGAAATCGACGTCGACCCGGTCCGGCGTCGCCGCCTCGAGCTGCTTTTGGAAATCGGGACTGCGATAGTCGACGCAGGCGTCGAAGCCCAGCTCCTCGACCACGTAGCGGCATTTCTTCTCGCCACCGGCGATGCCGACGGCGCGGCAGCCTTTGAGTTTCGCGATCTGCCCCACAATCGAGCCCACCGCACCCGATGCTGCCGACACCACCACGGTCTGGCCCGGCTTGGGGCGACCCAGATGCAGCAGCCCGTAATGCGCCGTTACGCCCGGCATGCCCAGCACGCCCAAGGCGGTCGAGACCGGCCCGAGCGCGGCGTCGATCACGCGCACGCTCGCGGCCGGCACCGCGGCATAATCCTGCCAGCCCGCGCGCGCCACCACGAGCGCGCCCTTGGGCACCGATGCGGCGCGGCTTTCAATCACTTCGCCCACGGTCTGCGCCGGCATGATGTCGCCCACCTGCATCGGCGGCTGATACGAACGGCCCGGCCGCATGCGCAGGCGCATGTAAGGATCGAGCGAGAGATAGAGATTGCGGACCAGGATGTCGCCATCGCTCAGGCCAGGCAGCGCTGCGCTTTGCATCTCGAAGTCCCCTGCTCCGACCTCGCCTTGGGGATGCTGGCGCATGACGACGCGCCGGTTCTGGATGGTCATGGTGGTCATATTCCTGGATTAGAGCTTGAACAGCCGCTCAGCGTTCTCGTGCATGTAGGCCGGCATGGCTTCGGGCTTGATCGGCAGGTCGAAGGTGCGCCGTACCGCCGAATCGACGCCGCAGAATGAATAGGCCGAGCCGAACAGGAACCGGTGCGGCATGGCATTGACGCCGTGGGCGTAGCGCTCGCCGCCGGGGGCGAACATGTAGCAGTCGGGCGAAAGGTAGAAATTGCTCAACCCGTTCACATCGCTCTTGTAGGGCAGCGCGATCGCCTCGGTGACGTAGGGATAGCAACCATGGCCCAGGATGATCGGCAGAGCCGGAAAGGCGCGGCCGACCCGGTCGAAATGCACCGGATCGGTGTGCGACAGGTCAGGCCCCGCGAATGGCCCCGACATGAACTGCAGCGGCACGCCGAGATCGAGGATCTTCTGGTAGATGGGAAACAGCTTCTCGTTGTCGGCATAAAGGGGGGTACGGGCGAAGCCCGGCTCCATGCAGACGCCGATAATGCCAAGCTTCTTCACCGCATGCTCGAGCCGGTCGTTGATGTCCTGCACCGGCAGGTCGAGATTGACGCCGCTCAGCGCCACCAGCCTGCCTTTGGAGCGGTCGCGCAGGGCAACGAGATCGGCATCCTCGATATGCACCGGTACGGCGCGATTGGGCGAGTGCCGTCCGTTCATCACCCCGACCCGCACGCCAACGCTGTCCATCTCGCCGAACAGCACCTCCATGGCGTGATCGTCGGCGTCCGGCCGGTTTTCGACGCTGGCGAGATAGGATTTCGGCACCGGATTGCCCCAGGTGCGGTTGACGCTCTCGACCGCGCGCGGCGTGAAGAAGGTGCGATAGGCGCCGGTCGGCGGCCGCAGCCGGAAATCGACGATCTTGCCCTTGAGCGATTCGAAAACCCCGTTGTCCATCAGCGCCACTCCCTCGAAGCCCGGCCACATCTCGGCAATAATGTCGACATTAAATCATTTTCTACCGGTGGCAAAGTATTTTAGATGTCGACATTTGCTTCTTTGCGTTGCTGGCGCTTGGCGGTTTCTGGTAGAAACTGCGCTTCGAGGGACACGCGAAAAGCCGTTTCTACCATGCCCAAGCCCAAAACTGCCGCCAAGCGCGTCGCCAGCCCCAATGCGCCGGCGGCGAGCGAGCCTGCGGAAATTTCGCCGCCTTTCAGCGCGCCTGTAGGCCTGCTCACTTTGCCCGACCAGATCGCGCAGAAGCTCAGCGAGGCGATCGCGATGGGGGTCTATCGCCCCGGGGAGCGCATCCCCGAAGTCGAAGTGGCGCAATCGCTGCAAGTCAGCCGCGCACCGGTGCGCGAGGCGCTGCGCATCCTGGAGAAGGATGGCGTCGTCACCATGCAGCCCAATCGCGGAGCGCGGGTAACGCGGCTGTCGGCGCGCGAAGTAGAGGATTTGTTCGAAATTCGCCGCCTGCTGTTCGGATGGGTAGCGGAACGGCTGTGCCGCGCGGCGGATGCCGCGCAGCTCGCCTTGCTCGATGAACGCATCCAACTTTTGGAGAAGCTTGCCCCGCAGCTGCGACGGGAAAAGGACTACATGCAGGCGGTCTACCAGCTTCCGGCGCTGATCGCCGACATCGCCGGCAATCGCCGCCTGGCGCAGATCCTGCAGCCGATCAACCGCCAGACCTTCCGCTACACCCAGACCAAGCTGCGCACGCCGGAAGGCCGTCGCCAGTCGGCGATACATTGGCGCGACTGGCTTGAAGCGACCAGGGCCCGCGACCCGCGCAAAGCCCGCGCCTGTATCGTGGCGTTGATGGAGGACACGTTGCGCATCGCGTTGGCTTCGCTCAACGAGACGCCGGCAGCCGCCCCGCGCCGAGGGAAAAGCAGCAACCTGTCCACCCCCACGCCGGCAGAGAAGCCGTAGCGCGCGGCCTTATGCTCAGTGTGGGATGGTGACGTACTCGTACGGTTTCTTTTCCTTGATGACGCCGGAGTTCACGAAGAAATCGATGTTGATGTCGGTGCCTTCGCGGTCGATCTCGTAGCGGAAACGCGAGATCAGATCGCGCGTTTCCTCTTCGCCGGTGGGGAAGATCTCGTTGACGATCTTCAGTGCCGCAGCGGCATTGGCCTTGTCCTGCATCCAGGCGTGGCTCTGTTTCATCGTCGCCTGCACGCGCTTGACGACTTCCGGCTTCTTCTCGATCAGCTCGTGCGCGACGAAGAAGGCGGTCTGCTGCCACTTTTTGAACGGATCGGCGTTCTTCAGATCGAGCACCACCTTGCCGGCGCCCTGTTTCTGCAGGCCGAGCTGCTGGGGATAGGAGGGGTTGATGAAGCCATCGATGTCGCCCCGCTTCAGCGCCGCCACCGAGGCCACGAACGGGCCGGTCTGCACCACGGTCAGTTCTTTCTGATCGACGCCAGCCGCCTTGAGCAGGCCGAAAAAGACATGCGCCACCTCGCCGCCGATCGCCGGCACCGCGAAACGCAGGCCGCGTAGCGCCTGCACGATCTGCTTCCAGTCGCCCTTGAAGCGGTCGGCGACCTCGGGCCGCACGATCATGCCGTAGCTGGCGACGCCCAGATCGCCCGCGATCGCGGTCATGCGCTTGCCGCCCTTCTGCTCGGTCGGCAGTGTCAGCGAATAGGCGCTGATGCCACCCTCGGCCGAGCCCGACTGCACCGATGAAATAAAGGCCGGCCCGGTCATGGTGTTGACCACCTCGACCTCCAGCCCGTTCTTGCCGAAGAAATCGTTGTTGAGCGCCACCAGCGGCAGGAAGGAATGCACGCTGCCTTTCAGCACCGAAAGCTTGAACGGCAGCTTGGCTTGGGCGCGCAGTACGCCGGGCATGGCGAGCGCGCCGGTGAGCGCGATGCCGCCAATAAGCGCCTGGCGGCGCGATACGGCAGTCTTCATTCCAACGGACATGATCATTCCCTCCCTTGCCAGCGAAGCAGGCGTTTTTCGAGCTTCTCCATGCTCGTGTTCAAAAGCGTCGACACCAGCATCAAAAACAGCAGTACCGAGAACAGCTCCGATACCGCGAACTGGTTGGTGTAGCTGGTGATCAGCAGGCCAAGCCCGGTCTGGGCGGCGATCATTTCCGCCACGACGACCCCCAGCAGCGAATAGATCACGCCGAGCCGCAGCCCGGCGAAAATCGAGGGCACGGCGACGGGAAAAACGAAATGCACGAAGCGCGTGAACTCGCTACAGCGCAGGAAGCGGGCAAGATCGTCGAGGTCGCGGTCGAGCTGGCGCGAGCCTGCCATGGCGTTGATCAGGGCGATGAAGAACACCAGGCTGACGGCGGCGGCGATCTTGGAATTCATGCCGACGCCGAACCACAAGATGAAGAGCGGCGCCAACGCCACGCGCGGCATGGTGTTGAGCATGGTGATATAGGGCATGGAAAGCGTTGCCAGCCATTTCGAACGCGCCAGCACCAGGCCAGCCAGCGTACCTGTGGTCGAGCCGATGGCGAAGCCCCAGAACGTTGCCACCAGGGTCGAGACCGCATGGCCCCAGAACACCGAATCGGTCATGTGGCCGGCGAAGGCGAGCAACATGGCCGAGGGCCGGCCGACGAAAAACGTGTCGATCAGTTTGTAGTGCGCCGCCAGTTCCCACAACAGCAGCGCTACGATTCCTACGGAAATCTGGGCCGACAACGTGCCGAGGTGGCCGCCGATGAAGCGGACGTTCTTGCTCATGCGCCGTGGCGCGGGCGAACTTGCCACCGCTGGATTGGCTTTAACGTCGATCGTCATAACCGGTCGAGCTCCTCGCGCAGGGCGTCGGACAATTGATCGTAGGAAAGGCGGAACTCGGGGGTGAAGCGGTCGGCTTCCAGGTTGCGCGGGCGCGGCAAGTCGATCAGCTTGTCGATCTTGATGCGGCCGGGCCGGCGCGTCATCAGCACCACGCGGTCGGACATCAGGATCGCTTCGGTGAGATCGTGGGTGACGAATACCACCGTTGCGCCGGTCTCCTCCCACAGGCGGATGAATTCGTTCTGCAGGATCAGCCGGGTCTGCGCATCGAGCGCGGCGAAGGGCTCATCCATCAGGATCAGCCGGGGCCGCGTCGCAAGCGTGCGCGCGATGGCCACCCGCTGGCGCATGCCTTGCGATAGCTGATAGCGATAGGCGTCGCCAAAATCCTGCAGGCCCACTCGCTTCAGCCAATCGTTGGCAATGCCGGCCCGCTCGCGCCGGTCCACCCCCGACATGGCCAGGACGAACTCGACGTTCTGCCGCACCGTGCGCCAAGGCAGCAGCGTATCGCGCGCGAAGACATAGCCGAACTCCGGCCGCGAGCCCTTGATCGGCGTGCCGCCCACCATGATCCTGCCGGATGACGGTTCGACCAGGCCGGCGATCATGTTGAGCAAGGTCGTCTTGCCGCAGCCCGATGGGCCGACCAGCGCCACGAATTGGCCTTGCGGGATCTGCAGGCTGACATCGTCGACCGCATGCACCGGGCGGTCCGATTGCGACCGAAAATAATGGTCGATATCGACGACGTCGATATCGAGCGATGCCGCCTCGCCTGCCGCACCACGCGCGGCTGACATTTCGACTGCGCGGGCCGCTTGTTCCCTCACCGTCTCCTCCTCTTCATTAATGTCGACATTAGTGCAATTGCTACGGGCTGGCAACCTGTCGCTTTTTGCCCCTAAAGGCGCGACCGGAACGGCAATGCGAACGCCGTCGGTTAACTCGCGGCGCTTCCCGCGCGTTCGGGGCAACGAATGGCAAGGGAAATTCGCCGCGGAAAAATAGCGAACGCCCCCGCACCACTATTTTTCGCTGGGCGGACGTCCAATAGGAGGCAGCGAATAGATGGTCGCCGCCACGCGGTGCCGGTCCTGCTATCGCATGAATACGGGGGCGCGCTACATCGCCGCCAGCATCTTCTCGTAAGTCGCCTTGATCCTGGCCATGTCGCCGGGATTGTGGCCCCAGTTGACCTTGAGTTCGCCGTCCTGGGCGGTGCGCGGCAGGACGTGGAAATGCAGGTGGAACACGGTCTGGCCGGCGCCGGGGCCGTTGGCCTGCAGGAGATTGATGCCGCTGGGGCCGAGTGCTTTCTGCTGCGCCCGGGCGATCCGCTGCGCCGTCGCCGCGACCTTGCCCAGCACATCGGCGGGAATGTCGTGTACGGTGGGATGATGGCCCTTGGCGACGGCGAGCGCGTGGCCCTCGTTCACAGGGTTGATGTCCATGAACGCGATGGTGTCGGCGTCCTCGTAAAGCTTGAAGCACGGGATCTGGCCGGCCACGATTTTGCAGAAGATGCAGGTGCCATCGGTCGGATGCATGGTCGTTACGCTCCCGGTTTGACTTTGACGTAAACGGTTTGCTGCTGGCCGGGCCCGCCCTGACGACGGATCTCGAAGCCCTCGAGTTCCTCCAGCATGGCGCCGGTGCTGCGATAGCCGAAATTGCGCGCGTCGAAATCGGGCAGCCGGTTGTTCAGCACGCGCCCGACCTGGCCCAGATGCG
The DNA here is from genome assembly GCA_029266575.1 of Alphaproteobacteria bacterium. Lineage (GTDB taxonomy): Bacteria > Pseudomonadota > Alphaproteobacteria > Reyranellales > JAQSWP01 > JAQSWP01. The sequence continues at coordinate 15,114 of JAQSWP010000017.1, forward strand.
CCCAGCCCGATTCGTCGGCGGACGAATCGATGGCATCGCGCAGAATGTCGAGCGGCGGCGCACTGATATCGGACGAGGCCGGTCGCGGTGCGGGCTTTGCCACGGGCCTGCCGGGCGGTTTGGCGGCCGGACGCGCCGGGGACGCTGCGCGCTTCTTCGGCGGTCGCAGTATTTCGGTGTAGATGAACTTGTCGCAGGCGGCGACGAAGGCGCGCGGCGTTTTCTTCTCGCCGAAGCCATAGACGATGACGCCTTCCTCGCGCAGACGCATGGCCAGCCGCGTGAAATCGCTGTCGCTCGATACCAGGCAGAAGCCGGTGAAGCGCTTGGAATGCAGCAGGTCCATGGCGTCGATCACCAGCGCGATGTCGGAGGCGTTCTTGCCGGTGGTGAAGCTGGGCTGCTGCACTTGCTGGATCGAATGTTCCAGAATGCGCGCGTTCCATGCCGCCAGGCGGCCGGTGGTGAAGTCGCCATAGATGCGCTTGACGCTGGCGGTGCCGAGCTTGGCGATCTCGGCCAGCAGATCGTCGACGATCGCCGCCGACGCATTGTCCGCATCGATCAGTACTGCCAGTCGTTGCGCCTGTTCGGCCATCAAATCCCCCTTTGGCGCAGCTTGTCAGCCACGCAGGCGTTGCGCAATCTCGGCGGCGCTGGCGAACGGCGATTGGCGCGGCTTGAGCGCGATCTGGCCGGCGCGCGTCAAACCCTGACGGCCGAACTGGGCCCGCAGCCAGTCCTCGATCCAGGTTTCGGCCTGGCGCAGCCGCTGGATTTCGCCACGGGATTCGTTCGCCAAATGGATGCGATGGGCTTCGATCTTGTCGATCAGAGTCTCGACGCCGGCGCCGCCTGCAGCCGAGACGAGCAGCACGTCCAGTTGCCAACCGCCATCGCCTTCCGCCAGCGACAATGCGCCCTCGACATCGGCGCGCGCGCGCTCGGCCGGCGTGCCGAGATCGGCCTTGGTGACGGCGATCAGGTGTGGGATCTCGGCGATGCCGGCTTTCATGAATTGCAGCGAATCGCCCGCGCCGGGCTGCACGCAGAACAGCACCGTGTCGGCCACCGCCACCACATCGGTTTCCGATTGGCCGACGCCCACGGTCTCGACGATGACGATGTCGAAGAGCGCGCGCATCAGCACCGTGGCAGGGAAAGTCAGCTCGGCCAGCCCGCCCAGCCGGTCGCGCGCTGCCATCGAGCGGATGAAAACCTTGCTGTCGTCGGGATCGGTGACGATGCGGGTGCGATCGCCCAAGAGCGCGCCGCCGGTGCGGCGCGAGGACGGATCGACCGCGATGACGCCAACGCTCTTGCCGCGTGCGCGCCAGGCTTTGATCAATGCAGACAGAAGCGTCGATTTGCCGACGCCGGGTGGGCCGGTGATGCCCAGCACATGCGCGCGAGGCGCTGTATAGGCTTCGCTCAGCAATGCGATGGTGGCCTCGTCGTCAGGCGCGCGTTCGATGCGCGCCAGTGCGGCGGCCAGGGCCGGCTTGCCGCCGTCCTTCACCGCAGCGAGAGACGACGGCGTCTGCATTGCTAGTCGCCGCGCGGCGAGATGCCCAGCGCCGACTGCGCCGCGGCCAGGCGCGCGATCGGCACGCGATAGGGCGAGCAGGAAACGTAATCCAGCCCGGCGTTGTGGCAGAAGAAGATCGAGGCAGGATCGCCGCCATGCTCGCCGCAAATGCCGAGCTTCAGGCCGGGCCGCGTCTTGCGGCCGCGTTCGGCGGCGATCGTCACCAGCTCGCCGACGCCCTCGACGTCGAGGCTGACGAACGGGTCGTGTTCGAAAATGCCGCGCTGCTGGTACTTCTCCAGGAACGAAGCGCTGTCGTCGCGCGACAGGCCAAACGTGGTCTGGGTCAGATCGTTGGTGCCGAAGGAGAAGAATTCGGCCGATTGGGCGATGTCGCCGGCGCGCAGGGCGGCGCGCGGCAGTTCGATCATGGTGCCGACCAGGTAGGGCAGCTTGGTGCCGGCGGCGGCGCTGACTTCATCCGCGACCTTGTCGACCACGTCCTTCATCAGATCGAGCTCGCGCTTGGTGGCGACCAACGGGATCATGATCTCCGCTTCGACCGGCTCGCCGCCGCCCTTCACGATCTCGGCCATGGCCTCGAAAATGGCGCGGGCCTGCATTTCGTAGATTTCGGGATAGGAGATGCCCAGCCGCACGCCGCGATGGCCCAGCATCGGGTTGAACTCGTGCAGCTTGGCGGCGCGATCCTGGATTTCCTTCACCGGCACGCCGATGACCTTGGCGACGCTGGCCATATCGGTATCAGTGCGCGGCAGGAATTCGTGCAGCGGTGGATCGAGCAGGCGGATGGTGACCGGCAGCCCGGCCATGATCTTGAACAGCTCGACGAAATCCTGGCGCTGCATCGGCTGGATGCGCGCCAGCGCCTTGCGCCGGCCAGCCTCGTCGTCGGACAGGATCATCTCGCGCACCGCAACAATGCGCTCCTCGTCGAAGAACATGTGCTCGGTGCGGCACAGCCCGATGCCTTCGGCGCCGAACTTGCGCGCCTGCGCGGCATCGGCCGGCGTCTCGGCATTGGTGCGCACCTTCAAGGTACGGATGGCGTCGGCCCAGACCATCAGCTCGGCGAAATCGCCCGACAGTTCCGGCTGGATGGTCGGCACCACGCCCTGCATGATCTCGCCGGTCGAACCGTCCAAGGTGATGGTCTCGCCGCGCTTGACCGTAACGCCCCGCACCGTGAGCGTGCCGGCCGCGGCATCGATGCGCACGTCGCCCGCGCCCGCCACGCAAGGCCGGCCCATGCCGCGCGCCACTACGGCAGCGTGGCTGGTCATGCCGCCGGTCGAAGTCAGGATGCCTTGGGCAGCGTGCATGCCATGGATGTCTTCCGGACTGGTCTCGCGGCGTACCAGAATGACCTTCTCGCCTTTCTTCGCGAGCTTCTCGGCTTCGTCGGCGGTGAAGACCACCATGCCTGACGCCGCGCCGGGCGAAGCCGGCAGGCCGCGGGCGATCACCTTGCGCTCGGCCTTGGGATCGAGCGTGGGATGCAGCAGCTGGTCGAGCGAGGATGGCGAGACGCGGGCCACGGCTTCCTTCTGGTCGATCAGCTTCTCGCGCACCATGTCGCACGCGACTTTCAGCGCCGCCTTGGCGGTGCGCTTGCCGTTGCGCGTCTGCAACATGTAGAGCTTGCCCTGCTGCACGGTGAATTCGATGTCCTGCATGTCGCGATAGTGCTTTTCCAGCGTGGCGCGCACGCCATCGAGCTGCCTGAACACTTCCGGCATGACCTCTTCCATGGCCGGCGCCTTGGAGCCCTGTCGCTGCTTGCTGACCACGGTCAGGTTCTGCGGCGTGCGGATGCCTGCCACCACGTCCTCGCCCTGCGCGTTGACGAGATATTCGCCGTAGAACAAATTCTCGCCGGTCGACGGATCGCGGGTAAAGGCGACGCCCGTGGCGCAATCGTCGCCCATGTTGCCGAACACCATGGCCTGGATATTGACGGCGGTACCCCAGCTTTCGGGAATGTTCTGCAGGCGGCGATAGGTGATGGCGCGCTGGTTCATCCACGAGGAGAACACCGCGCCCACCGCGCCCCACAGCTGCTCGCGCACGTCCTGCGGGAACGGCTTGCCCAGCTTCTTCTCCACCTTCTTCTTGTACTGCACGATGACCTTGTGCCAGGTCTCGGCCTTCAGATCGGTGTCGAGCTTGGCGCCGGCATCTTCCTTGGCCAGTTCGAGAATTTCCTCGAAATGATGATGATCGATGCCCAGCACGACGCCGGAATACATCTGGATGAAGCGCCGATAGGAATCGTAGGCAAAGCGCGCATCGCCCGAGCGCTTGGCCAGGCCCTCGACGGTGACGTCGTTGAGACCAAGGTTCAGCACCGTATCCATCATGCCCGGCATCGAGGCGCGCGCGCCCGAACGCACCGAGACCAGCAGCGGATTGGCGGCATCGCCAAATTTCATGCCGATGCTTTTCTCCACCGCCGCAAGTGCTGCTTCGACTTCGGCTTTCAGCTCCGCCGGATATTTCTGATCGTTGGCGTAATAGTAGGTGCAGACTTCGGTGGTGATGGTGAAGCCCGCCGGCACCGGCAGGCCCAGGCTCGACATCTCGGCCAGGTTGGCGCCCTTGCCGCCCAGCAAATTGCGCATTTCCGATCGGCCTTCCGCTTTGCCGTCGCCGAAGCCATAAACCCACTTCGTCATACTTCTACCCTTCGATCTTCGAAAAATCGGCCACGCGATCCATGGCCGAGCGAATGCGCGTCAGAAGATTGAGCCGGTTCAGCCGTAGCGCCGCATCATCGGCATTCACCGTCACCTTGTCGAAGAACGCATCGAGCGGCCCACGCAGTTCCGCCAGAGCCGCCATGGCAGCCACGAAATTTTCACCCGCCAGCGCCTTGTCGACCTGCGGCATGGCATGGTCGAGAGCGGACGCGACAGCCTTCTCTTCGTCCTGCTTCAGGAGCGCGGCATCGAGCGAGCCGGCATAGGTCTTCTTGTCCTTCTTCTCCTCGGCGCGGACGATGTTGGCGGCGCGGTTATAGGCGACCAGCAGGTTCTTGCCATTGTCGCTGCCGAGGAACTCCTGAAGCGCTTTCACCCGCGCCATCAAGCGAACGAGATCGTCCTCATTGCCCAGCGCAAACACGGCGCTGACCAGATCGTGCCGCACGCCCTGCTCACGCAGATGGACTTTCAGGCGGTCGGCGAAAAAGGTGAGCAATTCGTCGCTCAGCTTGGCATTGGCTTTGGGCAGACGAGTCGCCGCCGCAGAGAACGCGCGCGTCAGCGGCAGACGCAGCCCGTTCTCGAGCACGATGCGGATGATACCCAGCGCCGCGCGGCGCAGGGCGAAGGGATCCTTCGAACCCGTCGGCTTCTCGTCGATGGCCCAAAAGCCGACCAGCGTGTCGATCTTGTCGGCCAAGGCCACTGCGATGGAGGTTGGCTTCGACGGCACCACATCGCCGGGGCCCAGCGGCCGGTAATGCTCGGCGATAGCGTCGGCCACGTCGCGCTTCTCCAGTTCATGCAGGGCGTAATAGCGGCCCATTATGCCCTGCAGTTCGGGGAATTCGCCGACCATGCCCGTGACCAAATCGGCCTTGCACAGGGTCGCTGCGGAGCGGACCAGATCGGCATCGGCCTTGGGCACAAACGGCAGCAGCTCGGCCGCCAGCGCCTGGATGCGATCGACCTTCTCCGCCACCGTGCCCAGCTTCGCGTGGAATACGATGTCCTTCAGCGCCGGCACGCGGTCAGCCAGCTTGCTCTTGCGATCCTGGTCCCAGAAGAACTTGGCGTCGGACAGGCGCGCGCGCAACACGCGTTCGTTGCCGGCGACGACGATCTTGCCGCCATCCTGCGTCTCGGTGTTGGCGATCACGATGAAACGCGGCGCCAGCGAGCCATCCGGCTTGAGGCAGGCGAAATATTTCTGATGCGCGCGCATGGAAGTGACCAGCACTTCCTGCGGCACTTCCATGAAGGCCTCGTCGATCTTGCCAACGTGAGCCACCGGCCACTCGACCAGGCCGGCGACCTCGTCGAGGAGGCCGATATCGTCGCGCACCGTCAAGCCTTCGGATTTGGCCAGCGAAGCGGCCTTGTTCCTGATGATCGTCTTGCGCTCTTCGGCATCGAGGATGACGTAGGCTTTGCGCAGCATGTCGCGATAATTGGCGAAAGACGATACGAAAACCTTTTCGGGGGCCATAAAACGATGGCCGACGGTGTAATTGCCAAAATCAATAATGCGATCAGCAACCGTCCCGGCAACTTTGCCGTTCTTGATATTGATGGGAACGATCTTCCCATCAAATAGCGTTAGAATCGATTGAAGTGGACGAACCCAATAGAAATTGCCATCGCCCCATTTCATCGATTTCGGCCACGGCAGCGCGTTCATCGCCGCCAAGATCACGCCCGGCAGCACGTCGGCTGTGTTGCCGCCCTTCTTCTCGACCACCGCGAAATAGAACTCGCCCTTGTCGGTGGCGCGTTTCTCGGCCTGCTCGATCGAGGACAGGCCGGCGCCCTTAAGAAAGCCTTCGATGGCTTTCTCGGGAGAGCCGACGCGCGGACCCTTCTTCTCCTCGCGCAGATCGGGCCGGCTCACCGGCAGTCCATCGACCATTAACGCCAGGCGGCGCGGCGTGGCGAAGACTTCGGCCTTCGAGAATTCGAGCCCGGCCGCTTTCAGCCCGTCGCCGACCAGACGCTTGAGATCGTCGGCCGCTCGCGCCTGCATGCGCGCGGGGATTTCTTCGGAGAGAAGTTCGAGAAGCAACTCGGCCATGCTACGCCGCCTCGCCCTGGCTCTTCAGCCAGGCTTCGCAACATGCCTTCGCCAGATTGCGCACGCGGCCGATATAGGCCTGGCGTTCGGTGACGGAGATGACACCGCGCGCATCGAGGAGGTTGAAATTATGCGAGGCCTTGATGCACTGGTCGTAGGCCGGCAGCGCCAGATTGGCATCCAGCAATGCCTGGCACTCGGCTTCGGCGTCCTTGAAATGCTGGAACAGTTTTTCGGTGTTGGCGTGCTCGAAGTTGTAGGCCGACTGTTCCTTCTCGTTCTGCAGGAAGACGTCGCCGTAGCTGACGCCCTCGTCGTTGAAACGCAGATCGTAAACTTTCTCGACGCCCTGGATGTACATCGCCAGCCGCTCGAGCCCGTAAGTGATCTCGCCCGCGACCAGCGAGCATTCGATGCCGCCGACCTGCTGGAAATAGGTGAACTGCGTCACCTCCATGCCGTCGCACCACACTTCCCAGCCCAAGCCCCAAGCGCCCAAAGTCGGGCTCTCCCAATCGTCCTCGACGAAGCGCAGATCGTGCAGCGATGAGTCGATGCCGAGCTCCTTCAGCGAGCCGAGATAGAGTTCGAGGATGTCGGGCGGCGAGGGTTTGAGGATCACCTGGAACTGGTAGTAGTGCTGCAGCCGGTTGGGGTTCTCGCCGTAGCGGCCGTCCTTGGGCCGGCGCGAAGGCTGAACATAGGCCGCCTTCCATGGCTTGGCCCCCAGCGCCCGCAAGGTGGTGGCGGGGTGGAAGGTGCCGGCGCCCATCTCGACGTCGTAGGGCTGCAGGATGACGCAGCCCTGCTTCGCCCAATAGGCCTGCAGGCGCAGGATCAGGTCCTGGAAACTGGGGGCTGTGGCGGGGCTCATGGCCATGGGGCGAGAATCCGGTTCGGGCGGCGGCCTGTCATCGGCTAGCCGGTTGTGGCAGCCGAATTTTTAGGCTTTTGCGGTGCGGCAAAATAGGTGCCGCGACCGGGTCGGGTCAAGGCGATTGGGCGGTAGAGCCTAGCCCCTGGTAGCGGGGCATTCGGCCCGGCCGCAGGCGCCCGTCCCGGCGGGCACGAAGGTGCCGCAGGCCGGGCATGGCTCCATGTCCTGGGTCAGGGCTTCGCGCTTCCGGCGGCCCGTGCGCGGCTTGGCCGGGGCATCCTCGCGGTCGCGTGATTTCAGCCAGCGCCAGACCACCATTACGGCCAGCGCCACGCCCACCAGCATCAGGATTTTGCCGAAGCTCAGCATGCGGCCATGTAGAGGCTGTCCCGGCTTGCGGTCAAGCTGCACTATAATCGCAGGCAATGAATGCGCCCATAATCCTCATCCTGAGCCCGTCGAAGGATGAGGGTCATAGGCAACGCCTGTGTAGCGCATGCTTCGACGGGCTCAGCATGAGGACTGAGTAGTGAACGCGCCGCAGACCACCATCATCCGCCACGAGCGGTTCCTGCGTCCCGAGCAATGCGCCGAACTGATCGCCTATACGGTCGACAACCTGCCGCTTGAGGCGGTGCACGCGCCGGACACGATCTTTTCCGGGCTCTACATCGACCGTCCGGCCGCGCCGCTGGCGCTCTTGGCCGGCCAGCGCGCGGCGACACTGCTGTCGCTGGCCTTCGGCGCCAAACTCAAGCTGGAAGTGCATCAGCTGGTGCTGTGGCCGCAAGGCATGGAGCAGAAAGTCCATATCGACAAACGGCGCGAGGCCACCACGCATGCCGCCATCGTCTATCTCAACGACGATTTCTCAGGCGGCGAAACCTATTTTCCCGATATCGCCGACGAGGTGCGCCCGCAGCGCGGCCTGCTGGCGGGGTTCCCCGGCCGCGCCCTGCCGCATGGCGTGCGCAAGGTCGAGCGCGGCACGCGCCACACGCTGGCGCTGTGGTTCGTTCCGGCCTGATGCCCTAAAGCCCGTAACGGCCCCACCAGGCGCGCTCCTCGATCGCCGCCAGCACGCCTTCGGCCAGCGACGCCGCTACGGGCGACGCGGCGGTCAGGTCGAAATCCGGCGCCTGGTTGCGCATGAAGCGCCGGCGCAGCCAGCCGCGCTGGGCGCCGATCAACTTGAGCGATACGCGCGGGCCGAAGTGCAGGCGCATGATCGAGCGCAGATCGCCCAGCCCGTCGACCAGCCCCATCTCCTTGGCCCTGGCGCCGGTCCAGAAGGCGCCACTGAACAGCTCGCCGTCCTCGCCCTTAAGCTTGCGGCCGCGGCGGGCGCGCACTTCGCTTTTGAAGTTCTCGTGGATCTCCGCCTGCATGGTTTTCAGCCGCGCCACGTCGTCGGGATTTTCCGGCAGGAAGGGATCGAGCATGCCCTTGTGTTCGCCCGAAGTGTAGACGCGGCGGTGGATGCCGTGGCGGGCGATGAAATCCTCCAGCCCGAAGCTCGAGGAGATGACGCCGATCGAGCCGACGATGGAATTGGCGTCGGCATAGATCTCGTCGGCGGCGCAGGCCAGCCAGTAGCCGCCGGAAGCCGCCACGTCCTCGACGAAGGCGTAGACCGGCAGATGCTTCTCGCTGGCGAGCTGGCGGATGCGGGCGGCGATCAGCGCCGATTGCACCGGCGAACCGCCGGGCGAATTGATCTGCAGCGCCACGGCACGGATGCCCTTGAGGTTGAAGGCGCGATGCAAGGTGGTGGCCAGGCCCGCCAGCGACAGCGTGGCGCGGAAGCCGGCCGCGGGCGCGATCACGCCCTGCAGGCGGATGACCGCGACGCTTGGCGGCCGCTGCCGCCAGCGCCGCAAGCTGAGATAGGACAGCAGCCCCTCGTCATCGCTCATTTTCAAACGCATCCGCTCTAGAGATAAAGCGCCGCCGCGTGACGCAACACGTCCTCAGCCTGCGGCGTGAATTTGCCGCCATCCTCGTGCAGCACCAGCCCGGGCGCAAGCCGCAGCGGCGTACCCACCGATTTGCGCGCCCGCACCAGTACCCGGCGCGCTTCCCTGCCCTCGCCCGGCCACAGCGGATAGACCACGATTTCGCCCGCCTTGCCGTTGAGGCAGGCCAGGATATCGCCCAGCCGGTCGGCGCGATGGACGATGGTC
>JAQSWP010000018.1 GCA_029266575.1 Alphaproteobacteria bacterium
GCGGTGGCGGTGTGCTCGGGCGGCAATGTCGATGCCGACGTTTTCACCAGCGCCATCGCCGCCTGAAATAGAAAACGGCGCCCGCAGGCGCCGTTTCCGATCTCGCCGCGAGGCGGAAGATCACATCGCCGCGCGCTGCTCGCCGCTGCCGTTCAGCTTCTCGACGTTGTCCACCGGGCGCGGGCCGGTGGCGACCGCCGGCTGCTGCTTGGTGAGCTTGCGGCAATTGCCTTCGAAATGCGCGCCGGCCTCGATCGCCAGGGTCTCCTGGTAGATGTCGCCGTCGATGCGGGCGGTCTTGCCCAGGATGACGGTGCGGGCGCGGATGGTGCCTTCGACCCGGCCATGCACGGTGACGCTCTCGGCCACCACCTCGCCCTTGACCTCGGCCGAGTTGCCGATGGTGACGATGGTGGTGCGGATGTCGCCATCGACGGCGCCGTCGATCTGGATGTCGCCTTCGCTCACCAGATTGCCCACCACATGCAGGCTGGCGCTGATGATGGAAGGCACCGTGGACTTGCTCGCGGGCATCGACGCCATCGGTTTCTCCGTCGGTTTGGGGCTGGGCTGCGTCTTGCTATTGCTGGGCTTTGAGAACATAGCGACCCGCCTTTAAAAATTTCATGGGGTTGACCGGCTGGCCATCCAGCCGGATCTCGTAGTGTACGTGTACGCCCGTGCTGCGGCCGGTGCTGCCCATGGAGCCGATTTTCTCGCCGGCAGCCACGATCTGGCCCTCCTCGACGGCAATATCCTTGAGATGGCCGTAGCGGGTAGTAACGCCCATGCCATGGTCGATCTCAACCATCTTTCCGTAGAAGCCCATACGTTCGGAGAAAATCACCTTGCCCGGCGCCGTCGCGGTAATGGGCTGACCGGAATTGCCCGACAGATCGACGCCGTAATGCATGGCGGCGGCGCCATTGACCGGATCGCGGCGCGTGCCGTAGCCGCTGCTGAGCGTATAGCTCTCGGCCGGCATGGTCAGCGGCAGCACGCGCAGCAGGCGCTGAAGACCTTCGAGCCGATCAATATGGGCATCGAGAATGGCCGCGGTGAAATTGGCCGGCTCGACCAGGCCGTCGAAATCCTTGCCGCCCAGAGCCGGAATGAAGGGTCCGCCCTGGCCGATGCGCAGGGTGCCGGAGCGGTTCAGCATCGTATCGGCATCGAGCCCGGTCATGGCGACGACGCGCTCGACATCGGCGATCTCGCCCAGCGTGCGCTGTCCCAGCCGTCCGAGGACTTCCGCCTGCGCCACCTGCATCTGCTTCAGCCGCGCCTCGAGTATGACGTTGCGCGTGTCGAGCGACTGGCGTTCGCCGGCGATGCGGGTGCGCTGCGCCACGACCGAATCCAGCACCGTCTCGATGGCGGAGAGATTGCGCTTCAGCGCCGAATTCTGGTCCTGCATGGAAATGAGCTGCGTGTTGCGCTCTTCCAGATTGCGGGCGATATCGACGAACTTGGTTTCGGCGTCGGTCAGGCTGTGTTTCAGCGTGCGATAGGCGGTGACCGCCTGCTCGATCTCGGCATTCTTGTCGGCCAGCTGCCGGTCGAACACGACGTAGGAGACCGAGGCAAAAAGCGCCCAGGCGCCAAAGGCCACGGCGGCGCCTAGCGTCATAAGCTGGCGGCGATGGGAAATCTGCAGATAGGCGACCTGGCCATTGGCGCGGACAATGATCTCACGATCGGGAAAACGGTGCCGCGCCGCTTCGCTCCAGCGCGCGAACACACCTTGTCTGGTTCCCTCATTCGTCATCCGGCGAAAACCTCAATCCATTTAAATTGTCTTCGCGAAAAACAACGAATCGGCGCCAGGCGCTACGCTGTCTTTCGCGGCCGCGTCTCGTTCGACACGATCAATTTTTTTGGTTTCGCCGCTAGGAGCTGCCGCTCTAGGCGCGCTCGAAACCGTCCCTGTCCCCAAACGAAACTTAGCCACCGAGGGAAAAGGAGGCAAGCATTGAATCCGCCACAATTTGCAGCGATTGCACCGCAATTTGCACATTATTTTCGTGGCTGCGGCGACGAAGCGCAGCAAATTCAGCGTCCTGTGGCGCCGAATTGCGGCCCCGTCTTATCGGGCGGCCACCAGCCGGCGCGCCAGCGATCGGCCTCCACCACATGTGCCGGGCGGCCATTGTCCTCGAACCAGGTGTCGATGGCCCATTCCCTGCCGCCGGCGATCTCGGCCACTACCGCGGTGGTGTGCGGCCAGCCATTGAGGAAATTGCCCCGCCATTGCCGGCCGATCGGCCGATGGAATTTCAGCAGCCCGTCTTCGGCCATCATGATCAGATACTGCGTGGTATTGGCCGCCTCGTCCTCGCAATCGAGCTGGCCCGCGCCATGACCCAGGCCCTGGAACGTGCCGCCGACATCGCGCGCCGTGCCGGCCTGCGCGCCAACAAAGGTTTCGAGCAGCGCCGTGGCTCTGGCGATGCGCGCGCGCTCCTCCACGGCACTCAGCGCGGGCGGCGCCATCAGGCTGCGGACCTGCGCCCATTCGCGCTCGCTCAAGGACACGCGGGTTTTCTTGGTGCAGCCATGCTCGTGACAGACGAAGAACTGGCCAGGCCGGGGCGGCGGCAGCTCGAAATGCGCCTGCATGCCGGCGATGGAATTGGTCGGCTGCTGGTTGGCCTCGCAGGCTGCAAGCAGGAGCAGGCCGCCAAACAATCCCGTCAGTCGAGGCAACGAACCGGTCCCCATTGCAGTCTTATTGCGCCTGTGCCTAAGGCGGTCAACCCGGCCGCTCAACCGCGATCTGCTGCGACCGTATCTGCCGCTTGCGCTCCTTGGCGGCATGGTCGGATGCCAGGAACGTATAGATCACCGGCAGAACGAACAGCGTGAACAGCGTGCCGACCGCCAGCCCGGCCACAATCACCACGCCGATCGACTGGCGGCTGGCGGCGCCGGGACCGCTGGCGATCACCAGTGGAATAAGGCCTGCCACCATGGCGCCGGTGGTCATCAGGATGGGACGCAGCCGCCGACCGGCGGCGATGGTCACCGCCTCGATCTTGCTGCGCCCATGCTTCTCCTGCTCTTCCATCGCCACTTCGCATATCAGGATGCCGTGCTTCGTGATCAACCCCACCAGGGTAATCAGGCCGATCTGGCTGTAGATGTTCCAGGTCGATAATCCCACCGCCATGACGGCGAGCGCGCCGAGCGCGGCCAGCGGCACGGAGATCAGGATGACAAAAGGATCGCGGAAGCTTTCGAACTGGCAGGCCAGCACCAGGAAAATCACCAGCACCGCCAAGGCCATTGTCAGCAGCAGCGAGGAGCCTTCTTTTACGTATTGCCGCGCCTCGCCCTTGTAATCGACGCTATAGCCTTGCGGCAGCGCGCGCTGCGCAGTCTGTTGCAGCCATTCGACGGCCTGCCCCATCGATACGCCGGGCGTCAGCAGCGCGCCAAAGGTGGCGGCATTGAGTTGGTTGAACTGAGTCAGCGATACCGGGCGAATATCGGTTTCGAGGGTGATGAGGTCGGACAACGGTACGGCCGAGCCGTCGCCGGCCTTGACGTAAAAGCGTCTGATATCGTCCGGCGTCAGGCGATCGATCCGCGGCACTTGCGGGATGACCTCGTAACTGCGGCCCTCGATGCTGGTGCGATTGATGCGCCCGCCGCCCATCATGGTGGCCAGCGTCGTGCCGATCGCCGACATGGTGATGCCATAGGTGCCGGCCTTGTCGCGGTTGACCCGCACCACCACGGTGGGGTTCTCGAATTTCAGGTCGATATCGACATAGGCGAACAATCCGCTGGCATAGGCTTCGCCCTTAAACCGCTCCATCACCAGCGCTAGCGAGCGATAATCGTTGATGGTGTTGACCACGAACTGCAGCGGCAGCCCGCCGGCACCCGGCGTCGGCAGCGACGGCAGTTCGATCACCGGCGCGTTGATGCCGAGAATCCCGAACAGCGGCGGCTGAATGGCGTTCTTGATCTCGGTCTGGGTGCGGATGCGTTCGTCCCAGGGCTTCAGGGTCAGGATGCCGAAGCCGCCATTCATCGTCGGAAAGCCCGAGAAGGTGAAAGCCGTCTCGCCTTCCTCAACCTTGGCGATCTGCTCCTCGATCTGCTTCATGAAAAAGGCCGTGTAATCGACATGCGCATTGGACGGCCCTTGCGCTGCCACCAGCAGCACGCCCTGGTCCTCGGTTGGCGCCAATTCGCCGGGGATCAGCCGGAACACGAAATACAGCGACACCATCACGGCCAGAGCGAAGCCCGCCACCGGCAAGCGCCACAGCAGAACGCGGCCTAGCGCCCGGCGATAGAGCAGGTTGGTGCGTTCCAGCGCATGTTCGACCGTGCGCTGGAACCGGTTGGGCCTGGCATCCGGTTTCAGGATCAGCGAACACATCATCGGCGAGAGCGTCAGGGCGACCACGCCAGATACGAACACCGCGCCGGCCAAAGTGAGCGCGAATTCCTGGAACAGCGCGCCGGTCAGGCCGCCGGTGAAGGCGATGGGCGCGTAAACGGCAGCCAGCGAGATCGTCATCGAAATCACCGGCACGGCGATCTCGCGCGTCCCGTAGATCGCGGCTTGGAAGCCGCTCTTGCCCTCTTTCAGATGCCGATCGACGTTCTCGACCACGACGATGGCGTCGTCCACCACCAGGCCGATCGCCAGCACCATGGCCAGCAGGGTCAGCAGATTGATGCTGAAGCCGAACAGCGCCAGCATCATGCAGACGCCGACCAGCGACAGCGGGATGGTGATCACCGGAATCAGGGTGGCGCGGACGCTGGCGAGGAACAGGAAGATGACGACAATGACGATCAGCGTCGCCTCGATCAGCGTGCGGCCGACCTCTTCGATGGAACGTTCGATGAAGGTGGTCGAATCGTAGATGATATCGAGCGCAATGCCTTCCGGCAGGTCGCGCACGACATCGGGATAGATCTTGCGGATGCCTTGCACCACGGTCAGCGGATTGGCCTGCGGCGTGGGATCGATGGCGATGATGACCACTTCGCGCCCGCCCATGCGGACGACGACGTCCTTGTTCTTGGCATCGCGGGTGACGGTGGCGACGTCGCGCAGGCGGACGACGGCGTTCTGCCGCGTCGCCACCACCATGCGCTCGAACTCCTCAGGTCGCTCCAGCCCGGTCTTGGCCTCGACGTTGAACACCGTGTAGGGGCCGCGGATCTGGCCCGGCAGCGACTGGTAGTTGTTGGCCTCGACCGCCTGGCGGATGTCGGCGGCGGTCAGGCCGAACGAGGCCATGCGCTCGGCATCGAGCCAGATGCGGATGGCGATGTCCTGCTGGCCGTAGATCTTGGCGCCGGCCACGCCCGGTACGGTCGCCAGCTTGGGCTTGATGACGCGCTGGATATAGTCGGTCAGCTGCGGCGCGCTCAGCCGTTCGCTTGACATCGAAAGATAGAGGATCTGCGTCGTCTCTCCAGTCGACTTCACCACCGTGGGATCGTCGATGTCGGACGGCAGCTGGCTGCGCACGCTCTGGATCTGCGTCAGAATGTTGGTCAGCGCCGCATCGGGATCGAAATTGAGCTGCATCGTCACCGTGATGGTGCTGACGCCCGGCGCGCTGTCGGAGGTCATGTAGTCGATGCCTTCGGCCGAGGCGATGGCGCTTTGCAGCGGCTGGGTGATGAAGCCCTGGATCAGATCGGCGCTGGCGCCGGCATAGGCTGTCGTCACCGTGACCGTCGTATTAGTCAGCTTTGGATACTGGCGCACCGGCAGGCTGAAGAACGACGCCACGCCCGCCAGTAGGATCAGCAGGCTGAGCGATGTCGCCAGTACCGGCCGCTTGATGAAGATATCGGTAAAACGCATCGGTGAGGAAAACTCAGTAGCGCGGCAGAGTGGTGCGCGGTGGCAGGCCCGAATCGTCGGCCAGCGTCACGGCGGCGCCGTTCTGCAACCGCAACTGGCCCAGGGTCACGATACGATCTCCAGATTTCAGGCCCTCGAGCACGACCACCAGGCCGTCCTGTTGCTCGCCGGTTTTCACCGTCACGCGCTCGGCGGTCAACGTAGGCTTGCCATCCGGCCCCGCCTTGCCCTCACGCACCACGTAGAGCGATTCGCCGTAAAGATTGTAGCTGACGGCAATGGTCGGGACGGCCAGCACATTCCTGCGTTCGGGCAGCACGATCTCCAGACGCGCGAACATGCCGGGCCGCAGCCTGCTGTCGGCATTGGGGATTTCGGCCTGCACCTGCACCACGCCGCTTTGCACATCGACACGCGGCTCGATGGCGGTGATGGCGCCGGCAAACGCCTGGTCCGGATAGGCATCGACAGTGACCCGCAGCGGCTGGCCGACGGTGATATTGGCCAGATCGCGTTGCGAGACGATGAAACGCGCGCGCATGGCCGACAAATCCTGCAGATTGGCGATGCGGGTGCCGGCCTGCAGATACTGCCCCTTGTCCACCAGGCGAATGCCGAGCACGCCGTCGAACGGCGCGGTGACGACGCGGCGCTCGATGATGGCACGCAAGGTGGCGATGCGGGCGAGTTGCGCATCGTAATTGGCGCGCGCCTCCTGCAACTTGGCTTGCGCGGCGAAACCCCGCGCCGCCAGATCGCGCTGCCGGTCGTATTCGGCCTGCAGGCGCGGCAGATCGGCCTCGGAATTGCGCAGCTCCGCCTGCTCCACCGACGTATCGAGTTCGACCAGCACCTGGCCGGCCTTCACCCGGGCGCCCGATTCGAAGGCGATGTTGGTCACCAGCCCGGCAGTGGCGGCGCTGACGTCGACGCCGCGCACCGATTCCAGCAGGCCGATGGCTGGGATCGTGGACGTCCAAGGCTGCTCATTCACCACCATGGTGGCGACTGGCATGGCCGGCGGGCCCTGCTGCGCCATGGCGCCAGTGCTCAGCGCGACGGCCAGACCAAAGCCCAGAGCGCGCAAGGCAGCGCCCCGCGCGATTGATACCTGCGGCATGCAGTACTCCAAATTTGATGAACGACCTTAACCTATCGACGCTGCAGCGCACACCGCACAGATGCATAGGCGCCGAGGCAATTTTGCCGGGCTCGATATGCCCCTGTGTCAGAAATAGGCAATCAACCTGCCGGCAACCGCGACCAGCAGCCAGTTGACCAGCGACAGCAGCGCCAGCAGCCGCGGGAACAGCGGCACCGTGTAGTTTTCCCAATCACGCCAGTTGCGCCGCGCCAGGAGTTCGAAAATCACCGCATTCAAAACGCCGGCAACGATCAGCGCTATCTTGAGCTGGAACACCGGGTTGACCGCATATGCCGTGGCCTCCGCCGTGAACAGCAGGAAGCCCGACACCAGCATGATCAGCAGCCCGAAAATCGCCCACGGCAGCAGATGCTGCGCCATCAGGCGCAGGGGAATGCGCCGCGACAGGCCGAGCAGGCGCAGATCGAGCATCATGATCGGACCCACCAGCAAGATGGCGCCGAGGATGTGGGCGACGTTGGCCAGCGGATAAAGCAGTGCCGAGGAGCGAATGGTGAAGCCGAACGCGGATTGCTCCAGCGCCATGAACAGATCCATCAGCGCCGTGCCGAGGGATTCCATTTTCGCTTCTCTCCCCCTTCGCGCCGCGCCTAGCGCAGCTCGACCGTCTTGCCTTCCACCGTAATGCGCTCGGCGCGCATTTCCCCTTCATGCGCCGTGCTGGCATAGCCGATCACGGTCACCGGCATGCCGACTTTCATCAGCCCGTCCGGAATGCCGCGATTTTCCATCCGGAACGGCGGCGCCAGCACGCATTCCCATTTCTTGCCCTGCACGTCGAGCACGACTTGGCAGTGCGGATTGGCGTACTTCAATTCCTTGATCGGGCCGGCCAGCGTGATGGTCTTGGCGGCATCGTAACTGCCCCAGCCATGATGCGCATACGCCGTGCGCATGACCGCAAAAGATCCGAGCCCCAGTCCGGCGATGCGCAGCAGCGAGCGGCGCGTGAATTGATCCGCAGAATGATGCATGAACAGCCTCCTCTGTCGGTTGCAAATCGGAAGCTACGCCCGGAATGGGACAACCGCAAGGCGGAGCTGTGCTGCGCCGCAGCTAATCCAGGGCGGTTGGAGCGCCAATGATCAGCCGTTCGCGGCCATACCACAAGGGAGAGCGCGCCAGGTCGATGAAGCGGCGCTCGTCTTCCAGCAACTCGCGCCCCGCTGCCGAGGCATTGCGGTCGCGCATGCTGGCTTCGAGATCGGCCGCCGAGGCGAACCACAGCTCCGCCACGCCATCGAACGGTTCCGGCGCGCCTCGCGCCTGCATCATCGGCGCGCTGAGCGGCGTCTGCTGCGGCACGAGCTGGATGTAGCGGGCGATGCGCAAGGTGGCGGCATGCTTGCGCACCAAGGGTGCGTGGTTAATGTGCCAGTAATCGAGGAATTGCGCCTGCGTCAGCGACTGCAGGCGCCGCAGGCAGAAAGTGATTTTCAGCGCATCCGACATGGCACCCTCACAGCCAGGAGGAAATCTCGTTCAGCTTCTTCTTGATGCCGCCATAACGTGGCACCTTGCAATCAACCGCCGGATAGCCCGCGACCAGCAAAATATAGGGCTTCTCCGAATCGGGCCGCCCGCAGATCTCGTTGAGAAACCCCATCGGGCTTGGCGTATGGGTGAGCGTCGCGAGCCCGGCATGATGCAGGGCCGCAATCAGAAAGCCGGCGGCGATGCCGACCGATTCCGGCACATAGTACTGCTTAACCTTTCTGCCGTCGGCGCGCATGGCATGGCGCAGGCCAAAGATGGCGATCAGCACCGGCGCCGTCTCCAGGAACGGTTTCTCGGCATCGGTGCCAAGCGGCGCCAGCGCCTCGAGCCATTCGAGTGACGCGCGGTTGCTGTAGAATTCGCGCTCCTCGATTTCGGCTGCCTCCCGGATACGCTTCTTGCGTTCCGCGTCTGTGATGACGGCGAAATGCCAGGGCTGCTGATTGGCGCCGGAGGGCGCGGTGCCGGCCGCCAGCAAACAGGACTCGATGACCTGGCGCAGCACCGGCTTGTTCGAGAAATCGCGCACGGTACGGCGACGGCCGATATCGGCATAGAACTCGTTGGCACGGGCGATCATCTCCGGTTCGGGATACGACCGGTAGGCAGGCAACCTCTCGTAAATCGGCTTCTGATCCATTGGCGATTCTCAAATAAAAAGGCCGCACGGCCAAAAGCGGCAGCGCGGCCTTAAAGAACCAAAATCCTCAGCGCAGTGAGGCGTTAAGCTTGTCTAGCACTTTCGAGCCGGGAACGAGATCGGCCGTGTCGAGCTGGTTCAGCGGCCGGTCGAGCGTGTTCATGCGCGCATGCAGATCGTCGGCCTCGTCGCCGGCGGCCAGATAGAGCAGGCCGGTGGAGATTTCGCCAGCGGCGCGGCTTTCCTCGAGATAGGACATGACGTTGCGGCGGTCGCGCGGATCGTAGTCCTCCGCCGTCTTGCGCAAGCGGATCCACGAGCCGTCGTGCTGCTGCACTTCGGTCACCGTGCCTGGCGCGTAGTTGGCGGTGATCTCGGTGCGGCCGGTGATGAAGTCGAGCTTGTTGACGGCATCGTTGTGGGCGCGCACGTAATCGAAGCTCTTGGTCGAGCCGACATGGTTGTTGAAGGCGACGCAGGGCGAGATGCAGTCGATGAAGGCGGCGCCGGGATGGGAGATGGCGGCCTTGACCAGCGGCACCAGTTGTTCCTTGTCGCCGGAGAAAGAACGGGCCACGAAGCTGGCGCCCATCTGGATCGCCAGCGACACCATGTCGATCGCCTCGTCGGAATTGGTGGCGCCCTTCTTGCTCTTGGAGCCCTTGTCGGCGGTGGCCGAGAACTGGCCCTTGGTCAGGCCGTAGACGCCGTTGTTCTCGACCATGTAGAGCATGTTGACGTTGCGGCGCATGACATGGGCGAACTGGCCGATACCGATCGAGGCCGAATCGCCATCGCCCGAGACGCCGATATAGATCAGCTCGCGATTGGCGAGATTGGCGCCGGTCAGCACCGACGGCATGCGGCCATGCACCGAGTTGAAGCCGTGGCTGGCGCCCAGGAAATAGTCAGGCGTCTTGGACGAGCAGCCGATGCCGGAGAGCTTGGCGATGCGATGCGGCGGCAAGGCGAGATCGTAGATCGCCTGCACGATCGCGGCTGAGATCGAATCGTGGCCGCAGCCGGCGCACAAGGTCGAGACCGAACCTTCGTAGTCGCGCCTTGTATAGCCCAGCGCATTGGCGACCAGCTTGGGATGGTGCAGCTTGGGTTTGGCGAGATAGGTCATGACGCAACCTTTCGGCTGGGCGCGGCCATGGCGCCCTGATGCTTGGCAATCGCTTGAGTGATGAAGCGGGCGGTGATCGGCGTGCCGTCGAAATGCAGCACCGGCACCAGTTTCGAGCCGTCGATGTGGTTTTCCGTCATCAGCAGGGTGCGCAACTGGGCGTCGCGGTTCTGCTCGACGACATAGACCTTCTCATGCGCGGCGACGAACTCGTCGACTTCCTTGCTGAACGGGAAGCCGCGCAGGCGCATGGCATCGAGCGCGATGCCCTGCTGCTCCAGCAGATCGAGCGCTTCCAGCATCGAGCCTGCGGTCGAGCCGAAATAGAGCACGCCGGTGCGGGTGCTGGCGGCCGATTTGCGCAGCTCCGGCGCCGGCACCAGCGACTTGGCAGTCTCGAACTTCTTCAGCAGGCGCTCGACGTTGTCGGTGTAGACGGACCCCTCTTCCGAATAGCGCGCGTATTGATTGCGCGTGGTGCCGCGGGTGAAGAAAGCGCCGCGCGTCGGATGCGTGCCGGGGTAGGTGCGGTAGGGAATGCCGTCGCCATCGACGTCGAGATAGCGGCCGAAATTCTTGCCCGCTTCCAGCTCTTCGGCCGTCATCACCTTGCCGCGATCCAGCATCTTGCTGTCGTCCCACTTGAAGGGCTCGCACAACCGATCGTTCATGCCGATATCGAGATCGGTCATCAGGAACACCGGGGTCTGCAGCCGGTCGGCCAGATCGAAGCACTGGGCGCTCATCTCGAAGCACTCGGTGGGATCCTGCGGGAACAGCAGCACGTGCTTGGTGTCGCCATGCGAGGCATAGGCGCAGGCCAGGATGTCGGCCTGTTGCGTGCGGGTCGGCATGCCGGTCGAAGGCCCGCCGCGCTGGACGTTCATGATCACCGCCGGGATTTCGGCGAAGTAGGCCAGGCCGATGAACTCGGTCATGAGCGACACGCCGGGGCCGGAGGTGGCGGTGAAGGAGCGTGCCCCGTTCCAGGCGGCGCCGATCACCATGCCGATCGAGGCGATCTCGTCCTCCGCCTGCACGATGGCATAGCGCGTCTTCTTGCTGTCGGGATCGGTGCGGAATTTCTTGCACCAGCTTTGGAAGGCTTCTGCCAGCGACGACGACGGCGTGATCGGATACCAGGCGCAAACCGTGGCGCCGCCATAGACCGCGCCCAGGCCGGCGGCGTTGTTGCCGTCGACGAAGATCTTGTCGCCGACATTGTTGGCGCGGCGCAGGCGCAGACCGATCGGGCATTTCAGGTTGCGCAAGGTCCATTCGCGGCCCAGATGCAGGGCGTGGATGTTGGCCTTGACCAGCTTCTCGTTGGCGCGGAACTGCTCGGCCAAAAGCTTTTCGATTTCGGCCACGTCCATCTCGATCAGCGCCGACAGCGCGCCGAGATAGATGATGTTTTTGAACAGCTGGCGCTGGCGCGAATCGGTGTATTCGGCGTTGGTGATCTCGGTCAGCGGCACGCCGATGACGTTGATGTCCGAACGGAACTTCGACGGCGGCATCGGCTTGGTCGAATCGTAGAACAAATAGCCGCCCGGTTCGATGCCCGCCACGTCCTTGTCCCAGGTTTGCGGGTTCATCGCCACCATCAGATCGGTGCCGCCGCGGCAGCCGACATGGCCGGCTTCCGTCACCCGCACCTCGTACCAGGTCGGCAGGCCCTGGATATTGGACGGGAAGATGTTGCGCGGGCTTACCGGGATGCCCATGCGCAGGATCGATTTGGCGAACAGCGTGTTGGCGCTGGCCGAGCCGGAGCCGTTGACGTTGGCGAACCGGACGACGAAATCGTTGACGGCTTCTAATGGCTGCGGCATGCGGCACCGGCTTTGGTGGTCTCGAGCAGGAATTTCTGCATGTCCCACGCGCCGGTGGGACAGCGTTCGGCGCACAGCCCGCAATGCAAGCAGACGTCCTCGTCCTTCACCATCAGGCGGCCGGTC
Organism: Alphaproteobacteria bacterium; assembly: GCA_029266575.1. Lineage (GTDB taxonomy): Bacteria > Pseudomonadota > Alphaproteobacteria > Reyranellales > JAQSWP01 > JAQSWP01. The sequence continues at coordinate 12,235 of JAQSWP010000018.1, forward strand.
TTCAACCCGTCCTGCACATAGAGCTCCTGGGTGGGATTGATGGCAGGCGCACTCAAGCGTTGGCGCACCTCGGCCTCCGCGCCGTCAGGCGTGAAGGTGATGCAATCGACCGGGCAGATGTCGACGCAGGCGTCGCACTCGATGCAGAGCTTGGCGGCGAACACCGTCTGCACGTCGCAATTCAGGCAACGCTGCGCCTCGGCGAAGCCCAGCTTGGGATCGAAGCCGAGTTCGACCTCGATCTTGATGTTCTTGAGCGCGATTTCCTTTTCCTTGAGCGGCACCTTGTAGCGCAGATCGTTGGAGATCTCGTTGTCGTAGCTCCACTCGTGGATGCCCATCTTCTGGCTCTTCATCACCACCTGTGGCGCCGGCCGCTGGGCAATGTTCTCGCCATGGCAGAACTTGTCGATCGAGACGGCCGCTTCATGGCCATGCGCCACGGCCCAGATGATGTTCTTGGGTCCGAAGGCGGAGTCGCCGCCGAAGAAGACCCGAGGGTTCGTGGACTGGAAAGTCGCCGGATCGACCACCGGCATGCCCCATTTGTCGAACTCGAGCCCGGCATCCTTCTCGATCCAGGGGAAGGAGTTCTCCTGGCCGATGGCGACCAGCACGTTATCGCAGGGGATGGTCACGTCCGGCTCGCCGGCATGGACCAGGTTGCGCCGGCCCTTGTCGTCGTACTCGGCCTTGACCTTCTCGAACACCATGCCGGTCAGCTTGCCGTTCTCGTGCAGCACCTGCTTCGGCACCAGATAGTTCAGGATCGGAATGCCCTCGTGCATGGCGTCTTCCTTCTCCCAGGGAGACGCCTTCATCTCCTCGAAGCCGGAACGCACCACGACGGTGACTTCCTCGCCGCCCAGACGCTTGGACGAACGGCAGCAATCCATGGCGGTATTGCCACCGCCCAGCACGATGACGCGCTTGCCGATCTTGTCGGTGTGGCCGAACGAAACCGATGCCAGCCAGTCGATGCCGATATGGATGTGGGCAGCCGCTTCCTTGCGGCCGGGCACATCGAGATCGCGGCCGCGCGGCGCACCGGTGCCGACGAACACCGCATCGTAGTTTTCGGCCAGCACGGATTTGAGACTGTCGATGCGCTTGCCGTAGCGGGTCTCGATATTGCCGATATTGGTGATGTAGCCGACTTCCTCGTCGATCACCGCTTCGGGCAGGCGGAATTTGGGGATCTGGGTGCGGATCATGCCGCCGCCCTGTTTGTCCTGGTCGTAGAGCACGACCTCGTAACCGAGCGGCGCCAGATCGCGCGCCACGGTCAGCGAGGCCGGACCGGCGCCGATCAGCGCGATGCGCTTGCCGTTGCGCTGCGCAGGCGCGGTCGGCAAACGATGCGTGATGTCGTCCTTGTAGTCGGCGGCGACGCGTTTCAGGCGGCAGATGGCAACCGGTTCTTCTTCGACTCGGCCGCGCCGGCAGGCGGGTTCGCAGGGCCGATCGCAGGTGCGTCCCAGAACTCCTGGAAAGACGTTGGACCACCAGTTGACGACATACGCGTCGCTGTAGCGGCCTGCGGAAATCAACCTTATGTATTCAGGAACGGGCGTGTGCGCCGGACAGGCCCACTGGCAATCGACAACCTTATGGAAATAGTCCGGGTTGCCGACATTTGTCGGTTGCAACTCTAATTCCTCCTAATGACCGCAGGTCTTTTGCTTGTTTGTCGCGCTCATTTCAAGGCGCGATAGCCTGCTCATTTCCCCCACACGGCCACTCTATCCTGATTAACCCCCTGTGATAAGGGGCATCTGGCCTCTCGCCGGCTGGAAAAACCCTTTTGCTCCAATGGCTAAAAACGAATCACTGAGGCTTTTTCGGGCTCGTTCGCAGGTACCCCAGCGAGCTCCGCCAAAGTCAGCGGCTTGACAGGCGGGCGCAGCCGGAAATGGCCGATTTCCGAGGGATTGAGCGTCTTTTCCTGCGCCATCAGTTCGGTGACTGTCAGGCTGCACTGGCGTCCCTGACATGGACCCATACCGCAGCGGATATAGGCCTTCATCTGGTTGGGGCCGATGCAACCCTGCTTTGTCACGTCGATGATCTGCGCCGCGGAAATCTCCTCGCAGCGGCAGACGATGGTTTCGCCTGTTGGCTGTCGCGTCCAATCGGCCGGGCGATACAACGCATCCAGAAAATTCCGCCCGCGCCGATAGCCGCTCAAGGCCTGTTGCGCTGTGTGCGCGTGCTGGTCGCGGCTTGCTGCGGTGATGCGGCCGCTGCGATGCGCAACTTGCAGTCCGGCCAGCAGACCGCCCATGGCCGCGATTTCCGCGCCGCCAATTCCCGCGCCATCGCCGGCAATGAAGATATTGGGCTCGCTGCTCTGGCCCCACGCATCCGTTTCGGCATGCCAGCACGCCTGGACATCGTTCCAGCGCGAGACGCAGGCGGCGGCGCTCCACAGATTGATGGTCGGCACCACGCCCTGGTGCAGAAGCAGCAGATCGACTTGCCGACGTGCCTCGCCCTGAGACGTCTGCCAGACGATCTCGCGCACGCGATCGTCGCCTTCGGCACGCAAGCCTGTGACATGACGAATGACCGGAACTTTGCGCTGGACGGCGGCGAGCAGACCAAGCCCCCTGCGCAGGTAGCGCGAAGCCAGAAATCCCGGCGCATGGCGCAGCGCCCGCATCCAGTTTGCTTTGGGCGTCGTGTCGAGAATCAGCTTGGGCGGCGCGCCAGCGGCAATGAGCTGGCGAGCGTAGAGATAGAGCAGCGGTCCGCTGCCGGCGATCACAGCCTCGCCATCGGGCGCAAGGGCGGAAGCTTTCAGCAGTGTCTGCGCTCCGCCGACCGTCATCACGCCGGGCAAGGTCCAGCCGGGAATGGGAAACGGCCGCTCCATGGCGCCGGTGGCGACGATGGCATGACGCGCGCCGATCATCTGCGCGCCATGTTGGTCGAGCGTGCCGATTTCGACACCGTCCGCTGTTGCCTGTAACGCCCACACGCTACAGTGCGGACGATAGGTGGCGCCGCTTTGCTCGAAGCGGCGTACCAGCTCTTCGCCCCGCCAGTAATCTTCGCCGAGCAGGTCTTTCTGTTTCAGCGGCGAGCTTCCGATGGCGCGATAGATCTGACCGCCCGGACCGGCATTCTCGTCCAGCAGTATGGTGGCAACGGCTGCTTCGGCCGCCGCAGCCGCTGCCGCCATGCCGGCCGGCCCGGCGCCGATGACGACGAGCTCGAAAGTCACGTTTCGTCCTCAAGCCGCCGCGCGCCATGCTGGGTGCGCACCTGCATGCCCTCGCGCACAGGCACCAGACAGGCCTGCCGGCTGCCGACGCCATCGATCGCCATCAGGCAATCGAAACACACGCCCATCATGCAATAGGAACCGCGCGGCGCATTGCCGACCGGGGTGCTGCGCGCCTGCACTATTCCTGCGGCCAGCAGGGCGGCGGCAACGCTGTCGCCTTCGCGCGCTTCGATGTGGCGGCCATCGACGTGCAGGCGCACGATCGCCCGAGAATCGTCAGGCAGCCGTTTGAACATCGAAGCGCTTGGCGGAGAAACTGGAGAGAGAGGGATCGAGCGCACCGGCTTCCAGCATGGGCGCCAGATGCTGCGCGTGGGCGGCGGCCAAGGTGACGCCGGAATGGCAAATGGCGAGGAAAGCGCCGGGATGGGTCGGCGATTGCTGATAGACCGGGAAACCGTCCGGCGTCATGACGCGCAGCGCCGCCCAGCTGCGAACCACGTTGAGCGCCGCCAGATGCGGGAACATGGCGAGCACACGCGCCGCCATGGTGGCGATGGCGCCACTGCGCACGCGCAGATCCGCCGTCTCCTCCTGCGAATCGCCGATCATCACGCCACCTTCATCGGTCTGGCGCAGATTGACGATGGGATGCTGCAGGAACGGTCCCGTGCGCTCGGTGACGATGATCTCGCCCTTGAGCGGCCGCACCGGCGCGTTCAGCCCGACCATCGGCGCCAGAGCAGCATTGCCCAGCCCCGCCGCCAGCACGATGCGCAGCGCTTCGATGGTTCCGTTTTGCGTCTCAAGTCGGAAGCCGTCCCCAATCTTCGTTACTGCGTGATGGGGCAAATAGCTCCCGCCGCGCCGTGTGAATCCCAGATGCAGGGCGCGCAGCAGGCGCAGCGAATTGGTATGCGCGTCGAGTGGACAGAAAACCGAACCGGCGACGCTTGGCCCGATCAATGGCAGACGTGCCTTGGTCTGCGCGTGATCGAGAATCTCGTAGGGCAGATCGGATTGATTGTGCAGCCGCTTGATCTGCTCGCTGCGCGCCTGCAACTCGGCATCCGACAAGCACAAGGTGAAGCCGCCCCGCCGCGAGAACGCGACATCGATCTGCGTTTCCCGCTTGAGCTGTTCCGCCAATCCCTGCCATGCATCGGACGACCGCCGCGTCCACTGCGCGTAGTCGGGCATGCCGAGTCCTTTGCTCTGCACCCAGACAAGCGCGAAATTGCCGCGCGAGGCGCGCAAGGCGATATCGCCTTCGTCGAGCAATGCGACACGACGCTTGCCATCGCACAGGCCGAAGGCAATGGCGGCGCCGACCAGGCCGCCGCCGATGACGGCGAAATCGTATCCGCCGGCAGCCATGTCGCTTACGACTTGGGCGCCAGCTTGGTCTCGACCAGGCGCGAGAAGAACTGCGCGCCCAGCGGCAGGATCTCGTCGTTGAAGTCGTATTTCGGATTGTGCACTTCGCACTGCGAGGGGCTGCCCTCTTCCGCGCCGCCATTGCCGATCAGCACGAAGGCCCCCGGGCAGGCGTTGAGCATGTAGGAGAAATCCTCCGACCCCATCACCAGCCCGCCGTTGCGATTGACGTTTTCCTTGCCGACGATGGTTTCCGCCACGTCGGCGGCGAACATCGCCTCGTCGTGATTGTTGATCAGCGGCGGATAGCCGCGCTGGAAGTCGCACTGCACCTTGGCGCCGAACCCGGCCGCCACGCCTTTGGCGACACGCTCCATGTTCTGCATAATCATGGTGATCAGCTCGGGCGTGAAGGCGCGGAAGGTGCCGCGCAGCACGGCCGATTCGGGAATGACGTTATAGGCGTCGCCCGCATGCATCTGTGTCACGCTGATAACCACCGGAAAATGCGGGCTGATGTTGCGCGACACGATCGATTGCAGCGCGGTGATGATATGGCCGCCGACGACGACCGGATCGATGCCGGTCTCAGGGCGCGCGCCATGCGTGCCCTTGCCGGTGATGTTGATGTCGAAGCGGCCGGCCGCCGCCATCATTGGTCCGGAGCGCACGGCGAACTGGCCGACCGGCAGGCTGGGCCGGTTATGCATGCCGAATACCGATTCGCAGGGGAACTTGTCGAACAGGCCTTCCTCGACCATCACGCGACCACCGCCGCCACCCTCTTCCGCCGGCTGGAAGAAGAAATGCACCGCGCCCTCGAAGTTGCGCGTCGCCGACAGATACTTGGCCGCGCCCAGCAGCATGGTGGTGTGTCCGTCATGGCCGCAACCATGCATGCGGCCCTTGTGCGTCGACTTGTGCGCGAAGGTGTTGAGCTCGTCCATCGGCAGGCAATCCATGTCGGCGCGCAAGCCGATGGCGCGCGGCGAATTGCCAACCCGAATGGTGCCGACCACGCCGGTCTTGGCGATGCCCGTGACGACGTCGCAGCCATATTCCTTCAGCTTGCGCGCCACGATCTCGCTGGTGCGGTGCTCCTCATAGCCAAGCTCGGGATGGGCATGGAAATCGCGGCGGATGCCCGTCAGCTCGGTATGGGAGGCGACGATGCGGGGATCGATTTTCATCTGGGAGCTCGCAAGCTGGAGAAAGATGGCGCAGCCTAGGTGCGCCGACGCCATGCGGTCAATGACGGGGAGTTGACCGCACGGCAGGTTTGCGGCCAAGTCCGCCCATGGCTCAACAATCCCCGGCCGAAATTCAGGCGTGCGTCCTGCATCGCGACAAGCTCCTGCTGGTGCTGAACAAGCCGGCCGGGCTTGCCGTGCATAAAGGGCCGAAGACCGAAGAGAGCCTGGAGCAGCTGCTGCCGCATCTGCAGTTCGGCTACAAGGAGCTGCCGCAGCTCGGCCACCGGCTGGACCGCGACACCAGCGGCTGCCTGGTGCTGGGGCGCAACAAGCGCGCGCTGCGCAAGCTGGGCGAGCTTTTTGCCAACAACAAAGTCGGCAAGACCTATTGGGCTGTCGTCGAAGGCAAGCCGCCGTCCGAAAGCGGCACCATCGACATGGCCTTGCTGAAGGTCACCGGCCGTCAGGGCTGGCGCATCGTGCCCGATCCGACCGGGCAGCCGGCGCGCACCGACTACAAGGTTCGCGGCAGCGACGGCAGGCATACCTGGCTGGAACTGACGCCCCACACCGGCCGCACGCACCAGATCCGTATCCATTGCGCCGAGCTGGGTTTTCCGGTGATGGGCGATCCGATCTACGGCATCGATCCAAAGCCAACCGACCCTCTGATGCTGCATGCCCGCGCCGTGTCGGTGCCGATCGATGCGGACAAGCCGGTCAAAATAACCGCGCCGCCACCGGAACATATGGTGGCGACGCTCAAGGCTTGCGGCTGGACGGAAAGCGCCTAAAGCGTCTTCTTCAGGAATGCCAGCATGCGCTCCCAGGCCTGGTTGGCGCATTTGACGTCATAGGCATCACTGCGCTCGTTGGCGAAGGCGTGCGCGGCATCGTAGCGATGAATCTCCGGCTTCTGGCCAGCGCCGATCATCGCTTTCTCGAGTTCATTGACCGCCTGCGGCGTGCACCAATCGTCCTGATTGGCGAAATGGCCTTGCAGCGGAATTTTGATCTTGGCCGGATCGGCGAACTCCTTCGGTGGAATGCCATAGAAGCACACACCAGCGGCGAATTCTGGCGCGTGCACGGCGGCGGCGATGGTCAGTGCCCCACCCATGCAGAAGCCCATCACCGCGATCTTGCCGCTGTCGCTTTTCAAATGCGCCGCAGCGCCGCGCAGATCTTGATGAGTGGCATCGGCGAAGTCCAGACCTTCCATCAGATGGTTTGCCTCGTCGGCGGCGGAAGCGACGCGGCCCTTATAGAGGTCGGGCGCCAGCGCGTTGTAGCCGGCGCGCGCGAAGCGATCGGCGACGCCGCAGATCTGGTCGTTAAGGCCCCACCATTCCTGGATCACCACCACCGCCGGCCGGCCCTTGCCTGCCAGCGCCAGGTAGCCCTTGGTCTTGCCGCCATCGGGGCGGGCGAAGTCTATGTGCTGTCCCATGGTTTCCTCCTTTTGTTTGGATAGATGATACCGGCCCCGCGCCCGCCGACAAGCCGGCCGCAATTCTGCTAGACTGCGCCTTCCGTTCTCTCGAGGGAGACTTGGATGCGCTTCCTGCTGGCCTGCCTGTTTGCCGCCCTGGCGTTCGCGCCGGCGCGAGCGGCCGATCTGCCGCTGATCGATGCGCATATCCATTACAGCCATGACGCCTGGGACATGCTACCGGCCAAGGAGGCGATCAATGTCCTGCGCAAGGCGGGGCTGAAGAAGGCGCTGCTCTCCAGCTCCTCCGACGACGGCACCCTGAAACTCTATGCCGAGGCGCCCGACATCATCGTGCCCGAACTGCGGCCTTATCGCAGCCGTGGCGAAATCGGCACCTGGTTCCGCGACGAGACGGTGGTCACCCATATCCAGGAGCGCATCGCCAAATTCAACTATGTCGGCATCGGCGAATTCCATATCTACGGCCCCGACGCCGATTCGCCGGTGATGCGCCGGATAGTCGAGATCGCTAAGACCAACAACCTTATCTTGCACGCCCATTCCGATGCCGAGGCCGTCGACCGGCTGTTCGCGCAGAACCCAACGGCGCGGGTGCTGTGGGCGCATTCCGGTTTCGCTTCGCCCGACAAAGTGCGCGAGATGCTGCGCAAATATAAGACGCTATGGGCCGATCTTGCCTTCCGCAGCGAACACGGCAGCGGTGGCAAGGTCGATGCCGCCTGGCGCGAGGCGTTCGTCGAATTCCCCGACCGCTTCATGGTCGGCACCGACACCTTCACGCCCGAGCGCTGGTATTACATCGAAGAACACGCCAAATGGTCGCGCGCCTGGCTCGCCGACCTGCCGCAGGACCTGGCCGAACGCATCGCCTACAAGAATTTCGAGGCGCTGTTCGCCGGGATGAAAATCGGACCCAAGTAGGATGCGCGCTCTGCTGGTTGCCGGAGTTCTGCTGCTGGCCGGCACGGCGCAGGCCGTGGCTTGCCAAATGCCGGTTCTCGAGGCCGCTCGTACACTCACCGACGACAAGGGTTTCGCGCTGGCCTGGCGCTTCGTGCCGGCGCAACCCAAGATCGGCGAATTCTTCGCGGTCGAATTCGCCGTTTGCAATCGCGCCGGATCGGCAACGCCGGAAACGCTGCGCGTCGATGCCACCATGCCGGCGCATCGCCATGGCATGAATTTCCAGCCCAAGATCGCGGCGATCGGTCCCAACACCTATCGCGCCGAGGGCATGATGTTCCACATGCCCGGCAAGTGGCAGCTAGTGTTCGAGCAGCGCGCGCCCGCACCGTCGGTGCGGGTCACCACCGACATCGAGATCGAATGAAGCGGCGGCTGCTCGCGCTCGTTTTTCTCGCGCCCATCTCCGCTGCGCTGGCGCAGCAGCCGACGTTCACGCCGGCGGAAATCCGTAAAATCGTAGGTCATGGCCCCTGGCCGCCACCCGCCACGCTCGACGCCGGCAACCGCGTCTCCGGCAAGCCTGATGCGATCGCACTGGGCGAAATACTTTTCTTCAGCACCAAACTTTCCGGCAATGGACAACTCGCTTGCGCCACCTGCCATGTGCCCGAACTGGGCTGGAGCGACGGCAAGAAGACGCCCAACGGTCTCTCCGCCGTCGACCGCAACACGCCGGGCCTGCTCAACATCCGGCTCAATCGCTGGTTCGGTTGGGATGGCGGCAGCGACAGTCTGATGGGAAGCGTCATCCGGCCATGGCTCGATACACGCGAGATGGGCGTTTCGCCGGTGCATGTCGCCAAGGCGCTGCGCGAAGACGCGGCGCTGGCCTGCCGCTATCGCAAGATCTTCGGTCCGCTCGAAAGCGACGATGCCGTGGTGATGGCCAATGCCGCCAAGGCGATCGCCGCGTTCCAAGAGACGCTCGCTACCAGCCGCACGCCGTTCGACGATTTCCGCGATGCGCTGGCGGTCGGCCGCGCCGATCCTTCCTATCCCGAAGCGGCGAAACGCGGGCTGAAGATCTTTGTCGGCAAGGGCGATTGCCAGCTGTGCCATTTCGGCCCCGCCTTCACCAATGGCGAGTTCCACGACACCGGCATCAGCCAGTTCATCGCCCCGGGCAAGATCGATAACGGCCGCTTTGGCGGCATCAAGTTCCTGCGCGAGTCGCAATTCAATCGGCTCGGTCGTTTCAACGACGATGCCACCGGCGCCAACGCCGTTGCCACGCGCCATGTCGAGACCACGCATCGCAACTGGGGCGAGTTCAAGGTGCCGACCTTGCGCAATCTCGAAGCCACCGTGCCTTACATGCACAACGGTTCGCTGGCCAGCCTGCACGACGTGGTGAAGCATTATTCCGAAGTCAGCCCCGACCGCGTGCATTCCGACGGCGAGGCGCTGATCCGCCCGCTGCGGCTGTCGGCGCAGGAGAGCGACGATCTGGTCGCCTTCCTGCGCACGCTGTCGGTTGCAGCCGACAATCGCCCGTTCCAGAAGCGACACGACTCCCGCACCTGCGAATAGAAGCGCGCGTTGCGGTCGCAATCCGCGGCATTTCGTGATGTAATGTTTCCGTCATGAGCAACAGGCGCGATCTTGCGGCCCGGCTGGGGCTGAACACCGGTGAGCGCAAAACTCTGGCGCGGCTGAAGACGCCCGAACTGATCCAGGATTTCGTCGCCGCCCTGCCAGCCAATTTCGAGCGCAAAGGCGGCACCTGCCTGTCGGTACGCGGCGCGCTGCACGCCAGGCACGGCCATTGCATCGAAGCCGCTTTCATTGCGGCAACGGCTTTGTGGCTGAACGGCGAGCGGCCGCTGGTGATGGATTTCCAGGCCTCGCGCGAGGACGACGACCACATCGTGGCGCTGTTCAAGCGCGATGGCTGCTGGGGCGCCATCTCCAAAAGCAATCATGTCTGGCTGCGCTGGCGCGATCCGATCTATCGCAATTTGCGCGAACTGGCGATGTCGTATTTCCACGAATACACCAGGTTCGACCGTAAGACCTTGCGCACCTATTCGCGGCCGGTTGATCTGCGCCGCTTCGATCCGGCGCTGTGGATCACCAACGAAGACGATTGCTGGGACGTGGCCGGCGCGCTTGACGATGCGCCGCATTACCGGCTGATCACACCCGCCCAGGCACGGCGACTGCGCAAACGCGATGCGGTTGAAATGCGCGCCAACAATCTGCGCCAGTACAAGGCTCCCGATCGCGCCAGCGCCGAGCGCTACTAGTCCTTGATGAAGGCGACGGTCTCGGCCATGAAATCGTCGAGCCGGTCGTGATGCACCCAGTGCCCGGCGCGCTCGAAGGACACCACCCTGGCGTTCTTGAAGTGCTTCGCCCGCCCGTCCCCTTCCGGATTTGAGGCCCAGCTTTCCTTGCCGTACACCAATAGCGTCGGACAGGAAATCTGCTGCCACAGCCATTCCATCTCCGCCTGCGTCATGTCGTAGGGCGGCCAGGCACGCACGTAATTGTCGAACTTCCAGCTATAGGAGCCGTCCTCGTTCTGGCTGACGCCGTGCTGCGTCAGGTGCCGCGCCTGTTCGGGCGAGAGGTGCTTGTTCTCCTCCTGCATGCGCTTGAAGGCTTCCTCGATCGAGGCGTAGCGGCGTGACTGGCGCCCGGCCAGGCCACGGTTCTCGTCGATCCATTCGCGCATGCGCGCGCCGATGCTCTTGCGTTGCCGCTCGGCGATCATCTTGGGTGATGGACCCAGCCCTTCGATCGCCACCAGCTTGCGCACGTTCTCGGGGTAGATGCCGGCATAGCGGATGGCGATATTGCCGCCCAGCGAGTGCGCCACGATGGTGACCGGCGCCAGGTTCTGCTGATGGACGAGCTGCGCCAGATCGTAGATAAAGCCCGACATCGAATAATTGCCGTCGGGCGACCACTGGCTGTCGCCATGCCCGCGCAGATCGGGCGCGATGACGTGCCAGTCCTGGCGCAGCCGTGCCGCCATCCAGTCCCAGTTGCGGCAATGATCGCGCCCGCCGTGGATCAGCAAGAGCGGCGGCGCCGAGGAATTGCCCCAATCGACGTAGTGCAGGCGAAGGCGCTGGGAGAAATAGGTCCGCGAGGTGGGACCGATGGTGTGATCGTTCATCGCCTTATTTCAGCGCATTACGATGGGGCAGCGCAATGTCTAGCTTCGGCGCGCCGTCTTGATAAGGCGATAGAGAAATGGCCCGACAATCGCCAGCGCCGCCAGAACCAGGATCGTCAGCGACAGCCCGCGGGTGAAGAAAACCGAATAGTCGCCGGCCGAGATGGTCAGGGCCTGGCGAAAATTCTGTTCCGCCAATGGCCCCAGGATGACGCCGATGATCACCGGCCCGGTGGGGAAATCGAACCGCCGCATCAGGTAGCCGATGCCGCCAATGACATAGAGCAGCACCAGATCGATCGGCGATTGCGTGATGCCGTAAGTGCCGATGGTGGCGAAAATCAATATGCCGGCATAGAGCTGGGGCGCTGGGATCTTCAAGAGCTGCACCCAGACGGCGATCAGCGGCAGGTTCAGCACCAGCAACATGAAATTGCCGATCATCAGCGAGGCGATCAGCGCCCACACCAGGGTCGATTGCGTCTCGAACAGCAGCGGGCCGGGATTGATGCCGTAACTCTGGAACGCCGACAGCATGATGGCGGCGGTGGCCGAGGTCGGCAGGCCCAATGTCAGCATCGGCACCAGCACGCCGGCGGTCGAGGCGTTGTTGGCCGCTTCCGGCCCGGCGACGCCTTCGATGGCGCCATGGCCGAATTCCTCCGGGCTTTTGGTCAGCTTGCGCTCGGCGTAGTAGCTGAGAAAGGTCGGGATCTCGGCCCCGCCGGCCGGCATGGCGCCAATCGGAAAGCCGATCGCCGTGCCGCGCAGCCACGGTTTCCACGAGCGCTTCCATTCCTCCTTCGTCATCCAGATCGAGCCGCGCAGGGGGATGAGCTGGTCCTTGCCGTGGCGATGGCGCGAGGCGGCGTAAAGGGTTTC
>JAQSWP010000196.1 GCA_029266575.1 Alphaproteobacteria bacterium
GCCTGCCGCGCCTCCTGCCGTGGATGGCGCGGTTTGCACTGGCCGCCTTGAGCAAGGAAGAGGTCAACAAGAGCGTCGATGCCTATGGCGCGCTGATGGCCGAGGCCAACATCGCCTGGCAGGCCGAGATCCAGGCGTCCGGCCTGGGCGAGCTGTTCAGGAGCAAAGGCGCGCTCTACGTCTACGAGAGCGAGGCAGCGTTCGCCGGCGGCGCCGAGGAGCGCGCGCTGCAGACGCAAAAAGGCATCGACTTCGAGATCGTGGATAGCGCGCGCGCCCGCGAATTGGCGCCCGGTCTCAGCCCGCATATCGTGCGCGGCGTGCATTACGGAAACGGCATGCACACCATCAACCCGCATCGCGTGGTGGCGACGATGGCGGAGCGCTTCGCAGCCGAAGGCGGACGCTTCGTGCGCGGCAAAGTGAGCGGCTTTACGCGCGCGGGAGGCAACGTCACTTCGGTCTCACTGGCCGACGCAGACCTGCCCGCCAGCGCCGTGGTGATCGCCGCCGGCCGCGCCTCGGGCGTGCTGACGAAGATGCTGGGCTTCAACGCGCCGCTGATCGCCGAGCGCGGCTATCACGTCATGCTGGCGCCCGACAATGTGCGCTTCGACCTGCCGGTGTGCCCGTCCGAGCGCGGCTTCTTCGTCACGCCGATGCAGGAAGGCCTGCGGCTGGCCGGCACCGTCGAGCTCGCCGCGCCCGACCAGCCACCGTCATGGCATCGCGCCGACATATTGGTGCAGCATCTCGCCGCCATCTTCCCCGGCATCGGCGGCGTCGAGCGCAGCCGCTGGATCGGCGAGCGCCCAACCCTGCCCGATTTCCGTCCCGCCATCGGCCGCGCGCCGAAGCTGGCGAACGTCTGGTGCGGCTATGGGCATAATCATGTCGGGCTGACGCTCGCCACCGCGACGGCGCGGATCATCGCGCGGTCGATGGCGGGGGAGGAAGTGGCGGGGGCGGTGAGGTGGTGTGCGCCGGGCCGGTTTAGGTAGAAGCTGCGCGCCTACGACGCGATCCTGGCGCAGGGCACCAGCCGCTCGACCAGTTGGCGCAGCTCGGCCGCGGTGGTGTGACCGCCCACGACCTCGTGATAGGTGATGCCGGCGCGGCGCAAGGCTTCCTTCTTCACCGCATCGCGGGCGGCCGCCGTGCCCTGATAATGTCCGCCGCCCTGGTATTCGAACACGTGCCTGGGGTTGCAAAGCTCGTCCACCAGCAGCAGATCGACGCGCTTGGAATTGATGCAGAGATAAGCCTGCTTGTCCGGGCTGCCCAGGATTTCACCGAGCGACACCTGCGCCATGACCTGCCAGCCCGGATTGCAGCTCAGCACCATGCGGTCGAGATCCTTGAACACCCGCGCCTCGCTCTTGTTCAGGATCGGCCGGGCGGAGAATTGCGCGGCCATGACGATGCGCAGCTGATCGGCGGCATCGCGTGGCCTGAACCCATTGTTCACGCCGCCCGGGTTCCGCTTGCGCCAGGCGCGGCGGCGCATCTCCATCGCAATGCTCTCGATGGCCATGCCGATGAAGGCGCCGACGGCCAGCACGGCTGCGAACCAGAAAGGCTTGTCGATCAGCGCAATGATTTCCGGCGGCATGGGGTCCATCCAGCTTGGCGAAAGCGTGGAAGTCGCCGGCGATTCGGTTGCGAAACTCTACTGCCTGCGCCAGTCCCCCACGCCGCTACTGAACTCACGCCATGCCCGCAAGGTCAAGCCGCGCCCGCCCGGCGCTGATTCGTTTGGATAGTGTTTTGATACCAATGGCGTGCAGGGACAGTCAGATCGCGGCCTTAAACAGCTCAAACTTTTGTGCAAGGCGATCCATTAGTCCTCCACCACATACACCGCCGGCAATTGCGGCACATCGTCCATGCTTGAGTCCCGCCGCTCGATCACCGAGCGATGGATGCTGGCGCCGTCGGGGATCTTGCGGCCTTCGAAGAGCGGGATGGTCCAACCGAGCAGGCTGGGGCGGCGCGAGGTTTTCGAGCGCCGCTGCGGGATGAATTCGACCAGCGCCCAGGCCCAGTTCATCGAGTTGTGCATTTTGGCGGTGGGGTCGGGCGCGACATAGGGCTTGTCGGGGTTGGCGCCGAGGACCAGCTCGTTGACGGTGCGGGTGACGTAATGCAGGCCGGTGCCGGCGGTCTGCTCGATCATCCAGTGCAGCGGGATCTTGGCCAGCGCGCTTTCGGCTTCCGGCGTGCCGCCGCCGACATCGGTGTGCACGCCGGTGAACCAGACTTCGCGCAAATCCTGCGGCTTGGACGCGCTGTGGGCGAAGGGGTTGCCCCAATAGGGCTCGCCCTGGATCCAGAGTTGCGGCTGGAACATGGTGCGCCGCTCGTGAATGGCTATGGCGTGGCGCACGCTCTCGACGCTGCGGTTCTTTTTCGTGAAGGCGTGCGAGCGCAGGCGCAGGCCGATCGTGCCGTGCTCGATGATCGATGCCACGGTGTCGAACAGGCCCAGCAGGCGGATCGGCGGGCGGTCCGGACGCAGGATGCGCTCGTAAAGGCGGACTTCGCCAAACCCATCTGGCCTGGCTTCGCCGATGCGCTTGTAGGCGCGGAAGGCGTAGTCGATCAGGTTGAGGTTGCGCGGCTCGATCAGGCCGATGGCGTGCACGAAGCCCGCCAGCACGCGGGCGGAATAGGCGCCGCGGCTGAAGCCGAAGATGTATATGCGATCGCGCTCGGGAACGGGCTGGTCTTCGCCTGTGGTGGTGCGTCTGTCGCCGGTCGCGCCGCGGTCGTAGTTCTCGACCAGGAAGCGATAGGCTTCCTTGACGTTCTGGTCCAGCCCCCAGCCGGTCAGCAGGCCCCAGAACTCCATCGCCTTGCGCCAGAAACCGAACCACGCATTGTCGGCGCCGAACGTGCCGACACCGGGATCGTAATAGACCAGCTGGCGCTCGCTTTTCTCCAGGGTGCCGTAGAGGCGCAAGATGTTGGTGCGGCTGGCCGAGATCTGGTTCGACGTGCCGTCGAGCAGGATGACGATGTTCTTCGGCATGGCGCTCTCCCGTGGGGCTGGCGCTGGCCAGCGTTCGTCAGCGAGATGTCAGCGAATGTCAGCCCTGTGGAGTCTAGCCGAATGGACTATAGTCGAGAACACAGCTGTTGGGAGACGCCGATGCCCGCAGAACCGTTCAAGACCGCGCGCCAGAAGGGCCGCCTGGCGCCGCTCAAGCTCGAGCATGCCGTGTTGCGCACGACGCAAATCCAGCCGATGGTCGATTGGTATCTCAAGGTGCTGGAGGCGGAGATCAGCTTCGCCAGTCCGACCATCGCCTTCCTCAACTACGACGAACAGAACCACCGCATCGCCTTCGTCAACCGGCCGGGCACGGTGCCGCGTCCGCCCAACTCGGCCGGGCTCGATCACCTGGCTTTCACCTACGCCGATCTGGGCGAGCTGCTGACGACCTATGAGCGGCTGAAGGCGGCCGGCATCGCGCCCAACCGCGCCACCAACCATGGCTCCTCGACCTCGCTCTACTACACCGATCCGGACGGCAATCAGATCGAACTGAAGGTCGATAATTTCAACTCGGTCGAGCAGCAGCACGCGTGGATGAAATCGGCCGAGTTCGCCCGCAATCCCGCCGGCACGCCGATCGATCCCGACGATTTCGTCGCCCGCTTCCGCGCCGGCGCTTCGGCGGAAGAGCTCACCGGCTTTCACTGAAGCGAAAGCATTGCTAATGCTGGCATGAATTATTTGGCCGGGCGCTTGCGGCTCGGCTCGGTTGCGGGCGGGGTTGGCGGGCCTATATCATCCTCGCCATCATCGGAGGATTTTCACAGCCATGAGCAGCACTGCCGACTACACACCGCCCAAGGTCTGGACCTGGAACAAGGGCGCCGAGCATCGCTTCGCCAACATCAACCGGCCGATCGCGGGACCGACGGCGGAGAAGGAACTGCCGGTCGGCAAGCATCCGTTCCAGCTCTATTCGCTCGGCACGCCCAACGGCCAGAAGGTCACCATCATGCTCGAGGAGCTGCTGGCGCTGGGGCACAAGGGGGCGGAGTACGATGCCTGGCTGATCAAGATCGGCGAGGGCGAGCAGTTCGGCTCGGGCTTCGTGGCGATCAATCCCAATTCCAAGATTCCGGCGCTGCTCGATCGCTCGGGGCCGAAGCCAGTTCGGGTGTTCGAGTCGGGCGCCATCCTGCTGCATCTGGCGGAGAAGTTCGACGCGCTGGTGCCGAAGATCGGCGATGCCAGGCGCGCGGAGTGCCTGTCGTGGCTGTTCTGGCAGATGGGCAGCGCGCCCTATCTCGGCGGCGGCTTCGGCCATTTCTACGCCTACGCGCCCAAGAAGATCGAATACGCCATCGACCGCTTCGCCATGGAGGTCAAGCGCCAGCTCGACGTGCTCGACCGGCGGCTGGGCGAGAGCAAGTATCTGACGGGCGACGACTACACCATCGCCGATATCGCGGTGTGGCCGTGGTATGGCGGGCTGGCCAAGGGCCTGCTCTATGGCGGCGGCGAATTCCTCGCCGTGCACGAATACAAGAACGTGCATCGCTGGGCCGACGAAATCGGCGCCCGCCCGGCGGTCAAGCGCGGCCGCATCGTCAACCGCATGGCCGGCGAGCCCAGCCAGCAATTGCGCGAGCGGCATGATGCGTCCGACTTCGAGCTGCGTACGCAGGACAAGCTTGAGCCGGCGAAGGGCTGAGCCCAAGCTGCCCCTGCATCCGCCTAATGCTGATGCCCGCCTGACAGCAATTCGATGTTGTTGGGCGTAAGGCCCTGCTTGCTCAGCGTGTCGATGGTCGCCACCACCGCGCCCTTGTCGGTGTCGATCACCGAAATGGTGCCGGCATGCATGTCGGGCAGGTTGAGGAAGCTGTTCTGCACGTAGACGAACTTGTAGTCGGGCGTGAACACCATGTGATGCGCCCCGCCGCCCGTCTTCACTGCGTGCAGCAGTTTGGGCGCCTCCGGCTTGCTGATGTCGTAGATGTTGAGATGGCCCGGATTGGCGGTCGAGACGAAGGCGCGCGTGCCGTCCTTGTTGTAGTAGATCTCCAGCGGCAGGCCCTGGCCCATGGCGGTGAAATCCACCACCTGCTTCCAGTCGAACTTGCCGGCATTCCACGCCCCCAGCCACAACGTGCCCTCGTACATGCCGGTGGCGTAGGCTTTCGCCGGCTGGCTGCCGGGAATGAACATCACCTCGACCGGCGCCGAGCCCGACGGCGAGGGCTTGGCCGACAATTTGTAAGTGCCCACCACCTTCTCGCTCGCCAGTTCAAGTTCCTGGATCACCTCGCCCGGATCCTTCAGGTCCGCCGGCCGCACCGTGCTGGTCAGCAGGATGCGGTCGATGTCGTCGCGAATGGCGATGCCGTGCGGATACTTGGCCGGCAGCTTGATGGAGCGCAGCGGCTTGCCGGTCTTCTGGTCGCCTACCACCATGGTCGAGCTGCCCATACAGGTCATGTACCAAAGGCCGGTCTTGTTCGAGAAGGCAACGTTCTCCAGCACCTGGCAGTCGTTCACCGGCACAACCGTCACATCGAAGCTCTTGATTTCCATGATGCGCAGCTCCGGCTTGCCAAGCGCGGTGATGTAGACCTTGGTGCCGGTGGGATCGACATAGACATGATGGCCGACCAGGTCGGGCGGCAAGGGAATGTCGCGCACGATCTGACCGAAGCGCGGCGAGGCGCGATCGAGCTCCATGATGGCGATGCCTTCCTTGCGCGGCTTGTGCTCGGGTTTGCTCTCGTAGGTCATCACCGCCAGCATCTGGGCGGTGGCGGCGCCGGAGATTGTCAGCACCAGCAGCATGGCGAGTGACGGCAGCAGAATGGAGCGGATGCGCATGGTGTGCCTTCCTTCCGTTTGAATCGCGAAAAGGGTTCACAACGCAATTGTCCAACGCGGTATCGGAATAAAAAAACGATGCCTCTACCGCCTGTCGCGGGCAACGGGAAATTTTCCCTCGCGCCCGCAAGGCCGATCAGTTGCGGCGCGGAACTGTGCGGAAGATTGATTCGCTACACCTCTGGCCCCGCACAGAGGCTGAAGGCTCGCGGACGAGCAGGTC
>JAQSWP010000197.1 GCA_029266575.1 Alphaproteobacteria bacterium
CAATGTCGAATCCGGCGCCTTG
This sequence comes from Alphaproteobacteria bacterium, assembly GCA_029266575.1. Taxonomy (GTDB): domain Bacteria; phylum Pseudomonadota; class Alphaproteobacteria; order Reyranellales; family JAQSWP01; genus JAQSWP01. Next base: position 23 of record JAQSWP010000197.1, read on the forward strand.
AGCGTCCGCCTGATCGCCGCCGTCTCCGAAATCGAGCGCCTGCCGGAAAAGCCGCGGCGCATCGCCATCGACATGCCGATGGGTTTCGCCAACAGCGCATGCAGGGGTGGGCGCGATTGCGAGCGCGCCGCCCGTGCGCTGCTGCCGGGCAAATCCTCGTCCGTCTTCTCCCTGCCCTGCCGCGCCGCTCTCGTCGCCAAAGATTATGATCATGCACTGAAACTCAATCGTGCTAGCGGACCCGATTACATTGGTCTTTCGATGCAGGCGTTTAATCTGTTCGAGAAGCTCAAACAGCTAGATGAATGGATCACTCCCCAACGCCAGCAGCGCTGCATCGAGGCGCATCCCGAACTCGCCTTCGCGCGCCTCAATGGCGGCAAGCCGGTGCTCAGCCCCAAGCGCAAACCGGAAGGCCGCGCCGAACGGCAGCGCCTCCTACGCCGGACTGGCATTGCGGTGCCACGGACGATGCTGGAAACGCGACCGAAGGGAAGCGGTATCGACGATCTGCTCGACGCCCTCGTGCTGACACGGACGGCCGAGCGGCATCTGCGCGGCAACGCCGTCTGCCTGCCGGAGAAACCGCCGCGCGATGCGCGCGGGCTGAAGATGGAAATCTGGTATTAGCGCCGCCGCCGCCGGTCGATCTTCGGCGGCGGATTGTCCTTCAGTAGCGCGTCGAACGCCGCCAGCAGGCGTTCGAGGATTTCCGGCCGTCCCTCCAATGTCGCCAGTGCGAAGCCCGCCGATTCCAGCGTGGACAGGCTTTCCCGCCGTGGTTCGCGGCGCAGCTTGCCGTAATGCGAGGCGAAGGGCGGGTTCAGCACCAGACGGCGGCATTTCAAGAGCCACGGATTGCGCCACCACAGCGCCTTGGCCTGGCTCCAGGTGCCGTCCAGCGCGATGATGCCTTCCAGATCGTCGAGCACGCTCTGGTCCTTCAGCGCCACGCCCTTGGCATCGACCGCCGTCACCGGCCCATCACCCGGTTTGGCCGAGCCGAGATAGAGCACGCCCCAGGATTTGGGATCGCTCTCCCGCCCCAGCGCCCGCGCCAGATTGGGCCAGGACAGCCCGACCGCTTTGCGCATGTCGGCGAGATTGGCTTCCAGCAGCGGCACGGTGGCCAGCTTCTCGGTCTTCTCCTGCGGATGCTGCAGGACCAGCAGGAACAGATCGTTGTCGATCCTGTCCGTTGCCATCACTCGCGCATCTTGCGCATGGCGAGCGCCGCCGGCCGCTCCAGGCAAAGGCGCAGCCAGGACTGCACGTTGGGAACATGACTTAGGTCGGCCTGCAGCAAGCGATAGAGCACGGCGGCGACATTGAGATCGGCCAGGGTGAAACGCTCGCCGACAAGCCATTGCTTGCCGGCTAGGGCCTGATCCAAAACCTGCAACGGCGCCTGGATCGACGCCATCGCGGCTTCGGCGACCTTGGGCGCACGGCGCTCCGCCGGCCAGACGAAGGCATTGAACGCCCATTCGATGATCTGCTTCTCGACTTCGGTCATGGCCCAGAAGGTCCATTGCAAGATCGCCGCTTCTTCTTCCAAGTTGCGCGGCGCCAGCCCTTTGCCGTTGTCGTATTTGCGCACCAGGTACCAGTCGATCGCCATCGACTCGAACAGCAGCAGGTCGCCATCCTTCAGCGCCGGGATCTTGCCGTTGGGATTGACCGAACGAAACTCGGGCTTGCGGCTGCCCGTCTCGCCGAAAGCGATCGGCTCATGCTTGAAGTCGATGCCCAGTTCCAGCGCCGCCCAGAGCGGGCGCATGGTGCGAGACGCGGCAACGCCGTAGATCGTGACGCTCATGTTCGTCGCCCGGCCGTCACGCCATGCCGATCGCTTGCTTGTAGATGTCGAGCAGCTCGTCCATCTCCGCCCGTTCGGCCGGTTCCATTTTCCGCAGCCGCACCACCTGGCGCATGATCTTGATGTCGAAACCCGAACCCTTGGCCTCGCTATAAACCTCGCGGATATCGGCGCCCAGCGAGGTGCGTTCCTCTTCCAGCTTCTCGATCCGCTCGACGAATGATTTCAGCCGTTCGCCGGCCACGGTCTGGCTGCGCTTGCCGGGAATCTTGGCGCCATCGGGCATTGGGTCCACTCCTTCAACAATACGAAATCCGGGCCGCACTCTTGATCCCGGTCGGCTGCCAAACTAGAGGCCCGTCGCCGCTGCCTCAATCGGCGCGAACGTCTTAAGAACGGGGATAACAGGGATAAGTGTGACGGCATTTCGCCAGCGATGATGGCGCAACTCTAAAAATCCTCATCCTGAGCCTGTCGAAGGATGCGCTCGGGAGAGGTTGCCTGCTTCTCCTCATCCTTCGACGAGCTCAGGATAAGGATTATTGGCGCTGCAGTGAAAACGCTAGTGCTTGTGCCCCGCCGAGAACTTGCCCTGCTGCTCGGTCGAAGCTTCCTTCTGGTGTTTGGCTTTCCATTCCTCGTACGGCATGCCATAGACGATCTCGCGCGCGGCCGGATCGCTGATGGTAACGCCGCGCTCTTCGGCCGCGGCGCGATACCATTTCGACAGGCAGTTGCGGCAGAAGCCGGCCAGATTCATCAGGTCGATGTTCTGCACGTCGGTGCGCTCGCGCAGATGCTCGACCAGGCGGCGGAAGGCGGCCGCTTCCAGTTCGGTTTGGGTTTTCTGGTCCATGCCGGAATTCTCCACCAATGCTTGCGTCAACCTAGCATCTGGGGCTAGGTAGCGGCAAAACCAAGGCCGAGACCAACCGATGAAAAAAGCCAACCCACTGAACCTCAATACGCTGCAGCTCAAGACCCTGACCCTGCTGCAGGCCGTGGCCGAAATCCCGGAAGCCGCTCAAAAGGACGAGGCCACCGGCCACATCAAGCTCACCGCCCTGCCGCATGCCCATGGCAACCATTTCCATGTCGGCCGCTACACGGTCGATGCCGCCGATGCGACTGGTTTGCAGAATGCCGGCGTCTGGGCGGCGCTCAGCCGCAAGGGACTGGTCGAGACCAATTTCCCCCACGACGTGACCCTGACCCGCGATGGGGCCGTTTACGACACCGGCATGAAGGATCAGATGCTGCACGCCGGCCACGACTAGAGCGCTGATTCTCCAGACTACTTTCGGCTGTGACGGCATTTCCCCGTAGGTGGGAACTCATTGCCGCGACCCGGTGTTACTTGCTTGGTCGCAAAGTGTAATGGGTTACCGGCATGTCGGATGCGTTCAAGAACTCCCTGAAAAACGGCGAAGATCCGCAGTTCCATGACCGCAGCGGTGTCGTGCGGCAGGAACCGCCGGTTATCGAGGGCATCCAGCACCGGGTCTCCGTCCTGCGCGTCAGGGAGGGGCGGATTATCGAACAATCCGCACGCCTCAGTGGCTTTTAGCGCCCTCAACCGGCCGCTTAACGCGCCTGCGCCGCGCGAAACAAATTCGCGCAACAATATCGCTTACCATCCGCGACTGGCCGCTGCGGCATTCAAGCCGCCGCCGCTTGCCGCCATGCCGCGGCGCTCCATCCTCAATGCCGCAGCGCATGAAACGCTGGTAGCCGATATCCGCCTGGCGTGCGGGCTGGTTGCCGCCGCGTGCTGCATCGGGCTGGGCCTGGCGGTCGGCATTCACTTCGACGAGATCCTGGCCGATGTGCGGCTGGTGGCTTTCAATGCCGAGGAGCCGCGCTGGCTCTGGATCATCGTCGATAGTCTCTGACGTTCACTCGTAGCCCGGCAGGCGCAAGGCATAGCCGAACGCCGGAATCAGCATCCGCGCCCATTTGCGGCAGCCTGCGCTGTCGCCGATCAGATCCTGGCGGATTTCCAGCGATACCCGCGGCAGATCGCGCGCCAGCGTGTGATAGGTCAGGGTAAACTCGTTCTCGCTCTTGCCCGAATAGGGCTCGTTGTCGCCGACATGGATATCGTCACGCCGGCGCAAACCGTCGAGCAGGCGCGGCGCGATACGCGTATCGCCATCCCACAGCACGCCGACATGCCAGGGCCGCTTGAAACCGTTCATCTCCGGCGTGAAGGAATGGACGATGACGATCGACGGCGTGACGCCACGCGCAACGAAATCGTCGAGGCGCTTGGCGACCTCGCGGTGATAGGGCCAGAAGCAGGCCTCGGCGCGCTCCGCCCGATCAACCGGCGACAGATCCCGGTTGCCCGGGATGACGATCTTGTCGCTGATCGGCGGGATCGACGTCGGATTGTCCAGCCGCCGATTGCAGTCGATCACCAGCCGCGAATAGCCCGATTGCACCAAGGGCGCATCCAGCGCGCGGGCGATATGGCCCGCCGTCTCGGCGGCGCCGATATCCCAGCCGACATGCTGCGACAGCTCCCAATCGCTCAAACCGAGCTGATCCAGGCTTTGCGGCACCGCCTTGCTGGCGTGATCGCACAGCATCAGCACCGGCGCCTTGCCTTCGGGATTGATCACGGAAAACGGCGGCGGATCGCCCGGCTGCAGCAACGGCAATTCCTGCTCCTCAAAAAAGCCGCGCCTTCTGCCCAACGCAGCGTCTTGGGCTTCGCATAGCAGGAGCCGCGTTCTAAGGCTATACATCGCAGCGCATGACCGCCGCTGCCACCACGCAAGCCGCCAAGCCCGTTTCGGCGCTGCAGCGCTTCGCCCTGCCGCTGCTGCTGCTGGGCGCGGTCGCCATCGCCTGCTCGCCGATCTTCGTGCGCCTGTCCGAAATCGGCCCCATCGCCACCGCCGTGCATCGCGTGCTGTTGGCGCTGCCCGCGCTCTTCCTGCTGCAGATGGCAACGCCCAAAGCAACCGCCGAACGCACGCCGCGCACGAAGTCGGATTGGGGCCTGCTGGCACTGGCCGGGTTCATGTTCGCGGGCGATCTGGCGACCTGGCACTGGTCGATCGGCATGACGACCGTGGCCAACGCAACGCTGCTGGCCAATTTCGCGCCGATCTTCGTGGCGCTGTTCTCGTGGCTGGTATTCAAGGAGCGCTTCACCCGGCTGTTCCTGGCCGGGCTGGCGCTGGCCATGGCCGGCGCCATCACCTTGATGGGCGCCAGCCTCAATGTCGGCACCGAGACGTTGCTGGGCGATCTGGTGGCGCTGTCCTGCGGGGTTTTCTATGCCGGATACATTCTCAGCATCGCCCGCCTGCGCAGCCACTTCGACACCACCACCGTGATGCTGTGGACCAGCCTGGGCACGTTCCTGTTCCTGCTGCCGCTGTGCGCCATCCAGGGCGAGAGCCTGATCGCGCCGTCGCTCTATGGCTGGCTGATCCTGGTCGGCCTGGCGCTGATCTCCCATGCCGGCGGCCAGAGCCTGATCGCCTTTGCGCTGGCGCATCTGCCGGCATCCTTCAGCTCGGTGGCGCTGCTGACCCAGCCCGTGGTGGCGGCGATCCTGGCGGTGCTGATCCTGGGCGAGGTGCCGCTGGTGTGGCAGGTGGTGGGCGGCGTCATCGTGCTGTTCGGCATCTGGCTCGCCAAGCGCGGCACGCCTTCGGCATAATGCCGGCATGAGCGAGATGCAGACGCGCGACTTGCTGCGCGCCATGTTCGATGCGGCGATCGAGGCGGCCAGCCCCGCCACGTGCCTGCGCCCGTTCCTGGCCAAGCTGCCGCCCCCCAAGGGACGCACCATCGTGGTCGGCGCCGGCAAGGCGGCGGCCGCCATGGCCCAGGCGATCGAACAACAATGGCCGCATCCGGTCTCGGGCCTGGTCGTCACCCGTTACGGCCACGGCGCAGAGCTAAAACAGATCGAGCTGGTGGAAGCAGCGCATCCGGTACCCGATGCCGCCGGGCGTGAAGCGGCCGGGCGCATTCTCAAAGCGGTGCAAGGACTGAGCGAAGACGACCTGGTGATAGCGCTGATCTCCGGCGGCGGTTCGGCGCTGCTGGCCCTGCCCGCCCCCGGCCTGACCCTTGACGACAAGCAAGCAGTCAATCGCGCGCTGCTGAAATCGGGCGCGCCGATCTCGGCCATGAACGTGGTGCGCAAGCATCTCTCGGCGATCAAGGGCGGCAGGCTGGCGGCGGCTGCAGCGCCCGCCCGA
>JAQSWP010000198.1 GCA_029266575.1 Alphaproteobacteria bacterium
ATCCAGCAGCCACGCCACCTGCCATGGCGCCAATGAGGAGCCGGAAACCTCGCCCCACAGGGCGCGGCGGCCGCTCCAGATCAGCGGAATTTCCCGGTCGGAAGGATTGGCTAGCAAAGTCAGCCGCGCGCCCTCGGCGAACTGCCATTCGACATGCAGCAGATCTTTTTTCGCACCGTTGGCCTTGGCCTTCGCCGCCTGCGCCAGCAGGGGAACGACGAATTCATGGCGCAGCGCCAGAAGATGGCGCACCAGGTGCAGTCGCGATCGCGCCGGGGCAGCGCTTACTTGCGACCAATCGAGCCTGGCGCTCTCGAAGGTTTCGACTGCCAGGGCGCTGGGCGGCTCATGGCCCTTGTTATGCTTGTACTGCGCAGCGAATTCACGCCGCCTGCCCTCTTCCACCGCCTTGGCAAGATCGCCGGTGAAATCGCAGAAGAAGGGGAAGGGCTGCGTGCTACCCCACTCCTCGCCCATGAACAGCAGCGGGATCTGCGGCGCCAGCAGCGTGATCGCCAGCGCTGCCTCTATGGCCTGGGAAGACGCCAGGCTCTCCAGCCGGTCGCCATAGGCGCGATTGCCGATCTGGTCGTGGTTCTGCAGGAAATTGACGAAGGCCAGCGGCGGCAGCCGGCCGCTCTTCTCGCCGCGCGGGGCGCCGCCATGATGCGCCGAAGCTTCGCCCTGGTAGTCGAAACCTTCGCTGAGCGTTCGCCGCAGGCGGGGCAGCGGCTGAACGTAATCCTCGTAATAGCCCTGGCTCTCGCCGGTCAGCAGCACATGCCAGGCGTGGTGATAATCGTCGTTCCACTGCGCGCGATAGGGACCGGCGGGCTGCAGCAGCGAGGCGGCATTGTCGCCATTTTCCAGCACCAGATGGATGTGCCGCTTTTCCTGCAGCGCCAGTTCCGCGACAGTGCGGGCAATCTCCTCGAGAATTGGCGGCTCGCCCCTGGCGCGGATGGCATGGACCGCATCCAGGCGCAGGCCGTCGAAACGGTAGGTTTGCAGCCAGTGCAGCGCGTTCTGGACCGCGAAGTCGCGTACTTGCCGGCGGCGATAGTCGATGCTGGCGCCCCAGGGCGTGGAGAACTCGTCGGTGAAGAAGTGCGGCGCATAAAGGCCGAGATAATTGCCGTCCGGCCCGAAATGGTTATAGACGACGTCCAGCAGCACCATCAGCCCGCGTCCATGCGCGGCATCGATCAGCGCCTTCAGATCTTCGGGCCGGCCATAGGCGCTGTCGGGCGCAAACAGCAGCACCCCGTCATAGCCCCAGTTGCGACTGCCCGTGAAATCGGCCACCGGCATCAGCTCAATGGCGGTGAAGCCGCTCTCGACCAGGTGATCGAGATGCTCGATGGCGCCGCGAAAGGTGCCGTCTTTGCTAAACGTGCCGACATGCAATTCGCAGATCACCGCTTCGCGCCACGGCCGGCCGCGCCATTCATGGCGCCAGTCGTAGCCATGGCCGATCAGCTCCGATGGCCCGTGCGTATCCTGCGGCTGGAAATGCGAGGCCGGATCGGGCACCAGCGTCCCGCCATCGATGCAAAAGCGATAGCGTGTCCCCGCCGCGGCAGCAGCCGTCAACGCGAACCATCCCTGCTCGTCCTTTTGCATCGTGAGCGTTTGTTGTTCGAGCACCAGATCGACGCTGCGCGCCGCCGGGGCCCAGACATGAAAGCGCGTCTGGCCTCCGTCCATGTACCGCGGACCGAAAACCGGCCGCTCGCTCACGGCACGCCCCCGAATGCCACGACGGAGAGCGGCGGCAGGATGAAGGTGTCGCCGCTCTCGTGCAGCAGCGCGATGCGGGCCGCCGATTCGAAGGTGGCGAACAGTAAGGTCCAGGAATGGTGCTGTTCGTGCCAGCGCGGCAGGGTGATCTCGACCGGCTCCTCGCCGGCATTGAGCGCCACCAGGATCGGCGGACGGCTGGCCTCGAGCGGCGCCACCGTCCAGGAGAGATAGCGCGCGGCGTCGAAATGCCAATCGCCTTCCTCCATCTCCCTGCCGTCCGGCCGCCACCACTGGATGGCATGCGGCTCGCCCGGCGGCGCCTTGTCGAGCCAGCGCTGCGCCGCCAGCTGCGGATAGCGCTGGCGCAGCTGGGCCAGCGCGCCGACCATTTGCGTCAGGTCGTCCTGCGTGCCCAGCCCGCGCCAGTCGACCCAGCCGATCTCGTTGTCCTGGCAATAGGCGTTGTTATTGCCGCCCTGGCTGTTGCCCACCTCGTCGCCCGCCAGCATCAGCGGCACGCCCTGCGCCAGCAGCAGGCAGGACAGCAGGCAGCGGCGGTGATCGAGGCGGCGCTGCAAAATCGCCGGATCCTTGGTGTAGCCTTCGACACCGCAATTCCAGCTGTCGCTATGGTCGCCGCCGTCGCGATTGCCTTCGCCATTGGCCTCGTTGTGCTTCTCGGCGTAGGACACCAGGTCCATGAGCGTGAAGCCGTCATGCACGGTGACGTGGTTGATGCTGGCGCGCGGCATCCGGCCATTGCCGGCAAAAATCTCGGCCGAGCCCGACATCTTGCCGGCCACGGCGCCGATCAGCCCTTCGTCGCCACGCCAGAATTTGCGCATGGTCTGGCGGAACGAATCGTTCCATTCCGACCAGCCATCGGGGAAATTGCCGACCTGATAGCCGCCCAGCCCAAGATCCCACGGCTCGGCAAACAGCTTAACATGCGACAGCGTCGGATCCTGCCGCAGGGCGGTGAAGAAACTCGACTGGCGGTCGAAGCCTTGCGGGCCGCGGCCCAAGGTCGTCGCCAGGTCGAAGCGGAAGCCGTCGATATGGCATTGCTCGACCCAGTAGCGCAGCGAGTCCATCACCATCCACAGCACCTGCGGCTGCGTCAGGTTCAATGAATTGCCGCAGCCGGTGAAGTCCTCGTAGTACCGCTTCTCCTCAGGCCGCAGCCAGTAATACGAAGCGTTGTCGATGCCGCGGAACGACAGCGTCGGGCCCATCTGGTTGCCTTCCGCCGTGTGGTTGTAAACCACGTCGAGGATGACCTCGATGCCCGCATCGTGCAGCCGCGCCACGGTCGACTTGAACGCTGCCAGCCCGCCATATTGCCGATCGGGGGCGAAGAAGCCGATCGAGTTGTAGCCCCAGTAGTTGCGCAGATTCCGCTGCACCAGCTGGCGGTCGTCGACGAAACTGTGGATCGGCAGCAATTCGATGGCAGTCACGCCCAGCTTCTTCAGATGCGCCACGACGCCGGGCGCGGCCAGGGCGCGGAACGTGCCGCGCCATTCCGGCGGCACGTCGTCGCGCTGCATGGTCAGGCCTTTGACATGGGCCTCGTAAATGAACGTGTCGGCCCAGGACAGGCGCGGGGGGCGGTCATCACCCCAGGTGAAAGCGTCGTCCACCACCACCGCCTTGAGCATGGCGCGGGAATTGTCACGCCGGTCGAAGGAGAGATCGCCGCGCGCCGAGCCGACGCGATAGCCGAAATGCGCATCAGTCCAGATCAATTGTCCGGCCGTGGCCTTGGCGTAAGGATCGAGCAACAGCTTGTGATGGTTGAAGCGGTGGCCTTGCGTCGGCTGGTAAGGGCCATGCACGCGATAGCCATAGACCTGGCCCGGCGAGATGTCGGGAAAATAGCCATGGAAGACGTCGTTGGTGCGCTCTGGCAGCACGATGCGCTCGAGCTCGCGGTGCGTTCGCTCGTCGAACAAGCAGAGCTCGATCTTCTCGGCATGGGCGGAGAAAATGGCGAAATTCACGCCCCGCCCGTCCCATGTCGCCCCCAGCCGATCGGGCGATCCGGCCTGTACGCGCTGGGTCATTCGCCGGGCACGAGGAACAAGCCGGAAAGCGGCGGCAAATCCAGCGTCAGCATGAAACGGCCATCCTCTTCCTGGGCCACGACGCCGCCGCTATTGCCGACATTGCTGCCGCCATAGACGTGCGAATCGGTATTGAGACTCTCCCGCCACTTGCCGCCCTTGGGGACTGCGAAGCGATAGCCGCGCAGCACCTGCGGCGTCATGTTCAGCGCGAGGACACAGAGTTCGTTCTCGCCGCCCTTGCGCAGCCAGACGAACACCGAGTTCTGCGCATCGTCGCCCACCAGCCACGCGAAACCGTCGGCTTCGCAATCCTTGCGATGCAGCGCCGGCAGATCGCGATAGAGCCTGTTGAGATCGCGCACCAAATTCTGCACGCCCCGCTTTTTCGGATCGGCGAGCCCCATCCAGTCGACCACGTCGTCGTGGTTCCATTCGCGCTGCTGGGCGATCTCGTCGCCCATGAACAGCAGCTTCTTGCCGGGATGGCCGAACATCATGGCGTAATAGACGCGCAGGTTTGCGAAGCGCTGCCACTCGTCGCCCGGCATCTTGCCCAGGATCGAGCCCTTGCCGTGCACCACCTCGTCATGCGACAGCGGCAGCACGAAATTCTCCGAAAAGGCGTAGTGCAGGCCGAAGCCGATCTCGCCGTGATGGTGGCGGCGATGGATCGGATCGCGCTTCATGTATTGCAAGGTGTCGTGCATCCAGCCCATGTTCCATTTGTAGCCAAAGCCCAGCCCGCCATAGTCGACCGGCCGCGATACGCCGGGCCACGCCGTCGATTCCTCGGCGATGGTGGTGGCTGCAGGGAATTTGCCGAACACCTCGCGGTTGGTGCGCTGGAGCAGGTCGATAGCGTCCAGGTTTTCGCGCCCGCCATGACGGTTGGGCACCCAGCCGTCCTGCGGCCGCGAATAGTCGAGATAGAGCATCGAGGCCACGGCATCGACGCGCAAGCCGTCGACGCCATAGAGGTCGAGCCAGAACAGCGCGTTGGCCAGCAGGAAATTGGTCACTTCGACGCGGCCGTAATTGTAGATCAAGGTGCCCCAGTCGAGATGCCGGCCCTGGCGCGGATCGGCATGCTCGTAGACGGGGTGGCCGGTGAAATTGGCCAGCCCGTGCGCATCATCGGGGAAATGCCCCGGCACCCAGTCGAGGATGACGCCCAGCCCCGCGCGATGGCAGGCATCGACCAGATGGGCGAAATCCCCGGGCGAGCCGAAGCGCGAGGTCGGCGCGAACAATCCGGTCGGTTGATAGCCCCATGAGCCGTCGAACGGATGCTCCGACACGGGCAGCATTTCGATATGGGTGAAGCCCATATCCTTGGCATAGGAAGGCAATTGCTCGGCCAGTTCGCGGTAGTTCAGCCAATGGTGCCCATCGCGCTTGCGCCAGGAACCAAGATGCACCTCGTAGATCGAGATCGGCTGGTCGCGATCGTTGATGCCCTTGGGCGCCGGCGCGATCTGCGGCAGCTTGCTGATGTCGAATACCACCGACGAGGTATCGGGCCGCAGCCTGGCGGCGAAACCCACCGGATCGGATTTCAGCGGCTGCATCTGGCCGTCATGGCCGCGAATCTCGTATTTGTAGTGATCGCCTGCTTTGGCTCCGGGGACGAAAATCTCCCAATAGCCCTGGCCGCGCACCCGCATCTGATGCCGCCGCCCGTCCCAGAAATTGAAATCGCCGACCACCGACACGCGCTGCGCATTGGGCGCATAAACGGCAAAGGCCACGCCATCGACGCCGTCGATGCGGCGGGGATGCGCGCCGAGCTTCTCGTAAAGCTCCAGATGCCGGCCTTCGCCCAGCAGATACAGATCCATGTCGCCCAGCAGCGGCGGGAAGCGATAGGCGTCGTGGAACTCGGCGATGCCGCCATCGTACTCGGCGCGCAGCCGGTAATCAGCGTTGGACGACGGCACGGGACCCGCGAACAGCCCGGCGTCGTGGATGCGCGGCAGTTCGGTGGCGCGGTCGTCCTGCAGCACCGAGACTTTGCGCGCTTCGGGCAGGAAGGCGCGAACCACATTGCGGCCGTCCTCGCGATGCAGGCCGAGATAGGCGAAGGGATCGCCGGCGCGACCCTCGATGACCGCCCAGGCGAGAGGCGAGAGCATCGTCATGCCGCTCTCTGAAATTCCGGCACCGCTTCGCCGTCGAACAACAGCTTCCAGAAGCCGATGAGCGGAATGTGCAGCCAGTCGGGCCGGTTGGCCATTT
>JAQSWP010000199.1 GCA_029266575.1 Alphaproteobacteria bacterium
GATGGTCTTTTCCCAGGGCTTCATGGGCTATGCGCTGACCTCGGTGATGGGGCCGGTGGTGGCGGAGATTTTCGAAGGGCCGCATTACGGCTCGATCTTCGGCGTGCTGACGTTCGTGCTCACGCTGGGCGGCGCCGCCGGTCCGTGGGTGGCCGGAGAGATTCACGATGCGACCGGCAGCTACTACTGGGCCTTCGTGCTCACCATCGCCAGCTGTTTCGTTTCCATACTGGCCATCTGGATCGCCGCACCAGGCAAGGTTCGCATGGTGCCGGGGCGCGCCCGGCACGCCTGATCAGAGATTGCGCCAGCCCCACCACCAGCGCATCACTGTCGTCACACCGCACAGCGTGGCGAAAACGAGCGCGAGCATAGAGAAGCTCTGCGGCCAGACGCACATGGCGATGAATACGGCGATCGTTTCCGCGCCTTCGGTCAGGCCGCCGAGATAGTAGATGCCCTTGGTCGGGTAGTCGGTGGATGCCAGGCCTTTGGTGGCGGCGAATGCCAGAAAGCTGCTGGCGGTGCCCATGAAAGCGAACAGCAACACAGCCGCAGCCAAGGCGTTCGCCGAGGAATCGGCCAGCGCAAACCCCAGCGGCACGCTGGCGTAGAAAACGAAATCGAAAGCGATGTCGAGGAACGCGCCGCGCGGCGTGGCTTGCGTGCATCGCGCCAGGGCGCCATCCAGCCCGTCGAGAAAACGATTGGCGAGAATCGCCGCCAGCGCCGCCCAGTAGTGTTGCGTCGCCAGCAGGGGCAGGGCGCAGATACCGACGAGAAAGCCGATCACCGTCACGGCATCGGCGGAAAGGCCCTGCCGTGCCAGCCGGGCGGCAAGCGGCTGCAGCAGCCGCGCCTGCACCGGATAGATATAGCGGTCGAACATCGATGCTATCCCCGCCGCCACGCCAGGAAGCGCGACGACAGCCGCAGCAGCCAGTCGGGCACATGCGCGCGCCGCCATTCGCCGGCGGCTGATTTGGCCGCTTCGGACCAGCTCGGATAGGGATGAATCGTCTGCAGGATTTTGTTGAGGCCCAGTCCATGGCGCATGGCGAGGGTGAATTCGCCCAGCATGTCGCCGGCTCTGGCGCCGACGATGGTCACGCCCAGGATGCGATCCTTGCCGGGCGGCGTCAGGATCTTGACGAAGCCTTCGTTGGCGCCGTCGGCAATGGCACGGTCGAGTTCCGCCAGATCGTAGCGCGTGACGTCGAACTCGATGTGGCGCTGGCGCGCTTCGCCTTCGCTCATACCGACGCGGGCGATCTCGGGGTCGGTGTAGATCACTATCGGAAACGCCTTGCTGTGCGCTTGCCAGCTCTTGAAGCCATCGAACAGCGCGTTCATCGAAGCGAACCAGCCGTAATTGCCGGCGGCGTGCGTGAACTGGAGCTGGCCGATGACGTCGCCCGCCGCATAGACGGTCGGCAGGCGCGTCCGCAGCTTCTCATCGACGCTCAGGCGGCCCTTCTCCAGCAGGCCGAGTTCTTCCAATCCGAAACCGTTGAGGCGCGGCCGCCGTCCCACCGCCACCAGCACGCGATCGAACGCAGCGCGCTCGCCATTGGCGAGCACGGCTGTGGCCTGCCCATCTCCGCCTTCGAATGATGTCACGGCGGCGCCCGCAACGATGTCAATTCCGTCAGCCAGCAGCAGCGCATGCATGGCATCGCTGACGTCAGCGTCCTCATGCGCCAAAAGGCGGGGCAAAGCTTCGACGATGGTGACCTGCGAGCCGAAGCGCGCGAAGGCCTGCGCCAGTTCGCAGCCGATGGCGCCGCCACCCAGAACCAGCAGCCGCGGCGGCAGTTCGGACAGGCTCCACAGGGTTTCCGAGGTCAGCGGCTCGCGATCGGCAAGCCCGGGGATCGGCGGCATGACTGGCTCGGCGCCGGTGGCCAGCACCAGACGGCGCGCTGTCAGGCGTCGCCCATCGACATCGACCGTCCAGGGATCGACCAGCCTCGCATGGCCAGCGATCACCTCGACGCCGAGATCGCGATAGCGCTGCATCGAATCATGCGGCGCGACGCGGGCAATGACAGCGCGGATGCGCTGCATGATGGCGGTGAAGTCCGGTTTCAATTCGCCGGTGAGACCGAGACGGCTAGGATCGGCGCCTTCCTTGGCCAGCTTGGCGGAGCGGATCAGCGTCTTGGAGGGAATGCAGCCGGTATTGAGACAATCGCCGCCCATCTCGTTCTGTTCGATCAGCGCCACCTTGGCGCGCGCAGCGGCGGCGATGTAGGCGGTGACCAAACCGGCCGAGCCGGCGCCAATGACGATGAGGTTGAAGTCGAAGCGAGGCGGCTTCGACCATTTCCGCAAGGCCTGCCGTTGGCGCCACCAGGACATGGCGAATCTGGCGACGAAGGGCAGGGCTGCAAGAGCGGTGAGCGCCAGCACGACGCGGGCGCTCAATATGTCGCTGGGATGTTCGATAGTAGCGAGCTGCTGGCCGGCGTTCACATACACGAAAGTCGCCGGCAGCATGGCGATCTGACTGACCCAGGCGTAGGTCAGGATGTTCATCCGCGTCAGCCCCATGACGAGATTGACCAGGAAGAAAGGAATGGCGGGAATCAACCGCAGAGCGAAGAGATAGCTGGCGCCGTCGCGGTTGATACCCTTGTTGACGCGTTGCACGGCATCGGGAAAGCGCTGCTCAATGGTCTCGCGCAGAAAACAACGGGCGATTACCATGGCTATGGTGGCGCCGATCACGCTGGCGCAAGAGACCGCCACCACTCCGACCCAGAATCCGAACAGGCTGCCGCCGATCAGCGTCAGGACGGTTGCGCCGGGCAGGGACAGTCCCGTTACCCCAATATAGATCAGCGCATAGGCGAGCAGCGCCAAACCGGGATTATCGTCGATCCACTGCATCGCCTGGCCTACCCACGCCTTGGCTTGGGTCGTATCGGCGTGGCCTTGAAGAAAAAACCACGCGACCGCCACCGCCGAGAAGAAGACGATGGCGCCGATCAGTTTCAGGCGCTGGCGGGATCCTGCAATGGCCATGGCGCTGGTGGAGGTCCTGACGCGTCGGTGGGGGTGGAAGCGGAAGGTGACGCCGCATCGTACCTCAAAGCCGTGGCCGTGATCTCAAGCCTCGCAGAAACTTGAAGGGACGCGAGCAGGGGGATTACTTCCGCTCCGAAGACCACGGGAAATTCACGTACTGATCGCGGGTGTCGTAACAGATGTTGCCGTACATCCTGAGATAGGCCGCCCGGCGCGCCGCATCGGCATAGACGGTGCCAGGATTGCCACGTCACGCTCACATTGGGCGATATTGTTCGTGCGGCCGATTGGCTGGAAGACAAGAGCAACCCCCAAGCCATGGACATTCGTCTGTTCGCGCCGAACGCGCCAGTCCCCTGTTTGTACCCGTTCCGAGCCGAAGTCTTGTGCGTTGCCTGCGCTTCAGTGGCCGGTGCTAATGACGACACCAAGCCACGACTTCGCGGTTTCTGCGATAAATGCGATTGGAGCCAGGGAAGGGAACGAACGCATCCTCCGAACGCCTCAGGGCGTGCGGAGGATGTCGGATTGCGAACGAATCTCGTTCGTCGTTCGGAAACTGGCTCCGGAGGAGGGATTCGAACCCCCGGCCAAGCGATTAACAGTCGCTTGCTCTACCACTGAGCTACTCCGGATCGCGCCCTCGAATGGGCTCGAAAAATCAGGCGGGCTTTTTGGCAGACGACCGCCCTTGGCGCAACATTCTTTTCCGTGGCGCGTGCTCTGCCAAAATGGCGCCACGCGTTGGAGGCCCGGGCCGGAATCGAACCGACGTACGAGGATTTGCAGTCCTCTGCATGGCCACTCTGCCACCGGGCCGCTGCGGTCCGTCTGGGCCGGCAAAGCGTGGCGCCGATATAGAGGTTTGGCCATTGAGGGTCAAGGCGTTAGCCGGTTTTGCCCATGTCTGGCAGTTTGACGCTGCGGTGCGGTGAAAGTATAAACGCGCGCACGTTATCGGCGGTCTTCGGAGCTCCACGGCTGCCCTCTAAAGCGAGTTCAAAACCCGATGTTCGACTTCGCGCAAGCCCGGCAGAATATGGTGGATGGTCAGCTGCGGCCCAATCGCGTTACCAATCCAGCCTTGCTGCAGGCCGTCAGTGAAGTACCGCGGGAGCGCTTTCTGCCGGCCGACCTGCAGCGCGTGGCCTATATCGACGACGATATCCCGCTTCCCGATGGCCGGGCGATGCTCGAGCCTTTGGTGGTTTGCCGCCTGATCCAGGCCGTCGACGCCAAGCCGACCGATGTCGCCCTCGATATCGGCTGCGGCACCGGTTACACCAGCGCGCTGCTGTCGCGCCTGACCAGCACTGTCTTCGGCATCGATTCCGATGCGGGCCTGGTGCAGCAGGCGGCGGCCAATCTGGCGGCTCTGGGTGCCGACAACGTCGTGGTTTCGGCCCGGCCGATGGAGCAGGGCTGGCCCGAGCACAGGCCGTTCGATGTCATCGTGATCGGTGGTGCGGTCGAGGTGTTGCCTGATGCGCTGCTGGATCAGCTGGCCGAAGGTGGTCGGCTGGCTGCCGTGGTCTCGGAAGGGCTGCCGACAGGCACCGCACGGCTGTACCAGAAGATCGGCGGCAGCGTTTCCAGCCGTCCGCTGTTCGATGCCGGATGCCGCCTGTTACCGGGTTTCGGCAAGCCGCAGCAATTCGTATTCTGAGTCCTTGATTTTTCGTGCCTCGGAGGGGGAGGGACGGAAATTCCGGCTGGGACAGCAATCGCCATCCCGTCAACGCGTTGCCCGGCGATCTCGAAAAATTGCCCAAAGACAACGAGTTACTGTACTATTCTGGTGGGGGATCGACGCCTCGGGACTGAGGCGCGGTCAGTATAGGAGGGTTTAGTGATCACGCAGTTGGCGTCCCGCTCGCGATACGGTCTGCTGGTCGCCGTTGCCTCGCTTGTGGTGGCATCCGGTCCGGCCGCGGCTGAGACGATCAGGGACGCGCTTTCTGCGGCCTACAACACCAATCCCGATATCGGCGCGCAGCGCGCCCGTCTGCGGCAGGCCGATGAAGGCGTTGCCCAGGCGCTGTCGAATTGGCGGCCGACCATTCGCTTTACCGCCGAATACGGTCGCAGCTGGTTCAAAAACAACACCACCCTGCTGCAGTGGCAGCGGCTCAAAACCTATGGCGGTCAGTTCCAGGTCGTACAGCCGATCTTCCGTGGCGGGCGCACAGTGGCGGAAACCCGCGCCGCCGAGCAGGACGTGCTGGCCGAGCGGGCGGTGCTGCGGTCTGCGGAACAACAGATATTGCTGGATGCCGCAACGGCCTATGCCGATGTGGTGACCGCCGGCGCGCTGGTCGGACTTCGGGCCAACAACGTGCGAGTACTGCGCGAGGACCTGACCTCGAGTACGGCCCGGTTTCGGGTCGGCGAATTGACGCGCACTGACGTTTCCCAGGCCGAAGCGCGGCTTGCCGGCGCGCAATCGGACCTGATCGCGGCCGAAGCCGAACTCGCCGTCGTGCGCGCGAACTACTTGCGCATAGTCGGGGTGCCGCCGGGGACTTTGACCGATCCCACGGTGATCGGCGTGCTGCCGAAGACCGAAGAAGAGGCGATCGTCATAGCGGGAGAACGCAATCCTGCCGTGCAGGCGGCTTTGTTTCGCGAGCTGGCGTCGCGCCATCGCGTCGACCTGGCGATCGGCGAATTGCTGCCTACCGTCAGCATTATCGGCTCGTCCTCCAAACTGTGGGATTCCAATATCGAAGGCGACCAGTCCCGGCGCCATGAGATCGTCGGTCAGCTGACGGTTCCGATCTATCAGGGCGGCGCCGAACATTCCCGCGTCCGCGAGGCCAAGCAGATCGTCGGCCAGCGCCGGCTCGAGCTCGATAGCAGACGCCGGGAAGCGATCGAAACGGCGACAAGAGTATGGCAGCGGCTCGAGGCGCAAAAGGCGCGTGTCGTGTCGATCAACGCCCAGATCAAGGCATCTTCTCTCGCATTGGAAGGCGTGCGGCAGGAAGCGCTGGTCGGCACGCGTCGTGACCTGGCTTTGCCGGTGCAACTGTATGACGAAGAAGAATACTACAAGGCGAACAAGGGCCGCTGGATCGGCCTTGGCCCGAGCATCGACAAGTAGAAGGGTCGGCGAAGGACTGAAATGACAAAAGACCCAGACAAAGCCGAACCGTCGATGGACGACATCCTGGCGTCGATCCGCCGCATCATCGACGAGGACGGCAGCAAGACGCGCAAGCCGCCAGTGGCGCCCGGCAGCAAGACGGCCACCGATATTCTCGAATTGACGGAGATGGTCAACGAGGACGGCAGCGTTACGTCCCTCCAAAAACCCCTCGATGCACCCGATCTCGCACCCAAGCCGATGGACGACGATGAGCCGCCGATCTACGCCGATCGCGGCGAACGCGACCGGATCGCAGGCAGCCCGTCCTCGGAAATGTCGAGGCCCGTTTTGGCCGGCGATCCCAGGCCAGCGGACGAGCCGCGGCCGATTATGGATGCGCCCGCCCAAACGGCGCCGCTGCGGCCACAGGTGCAGCCAGCGCCGGCGCCAGCAGCGCCTTCCACTTCGATTCAGCCGCCGCGGATCATGCCGGCGCCAACCTTAGGAGGTATTTCCCTGACCCCGGTCAATACGCCCCCGCAGCCTCCTGCGCAGCCACAAGCCTCGCAATCGGGCCTGGTTTCCGGACAAACCGCCAGTGCCGCCACCGCCGCCTTCGACCGCCTGGCGCAGGCCGCCCTGCAGCAACAAACCCCTCCGGCGCCGCCGGCGTCCAGGGCGCCGTCGCCGACGGTTGGCGGGCGAGCGCTGGAGGACATGGTCGGCGAGATGCTGCGGCCGATGCTGCAGCAATGGCTCGACAGCAACCTGCCTGCCATCGTCGAACGGCTGGTGCAGCAGGAAATCCAGAAGATGAGCAAGCGCTAGGCGCTTTGCCGCAAGGCGAGCGCGCGGCAGGAAGAATTTGAGTTCCGCCGCTGCTTGCCGCAAATCTTCGCTCAAACCCTGTTGCAGCCCGAGCGGCAGTGCCATTCGCTGCCGGAAATCCATTAGCCATGCTTGAGAAGACCTACAATCCGGCCGAGATCGAGGCCAAGCATTACCGAAGCTGGGAAGAGGCCGATGCCTTCGCCGCGCGGCCCGATTCCAATCAAAAGCCGTTCACCATCGTCATCCCGCCGCCCAACGTCACCGGCAGCCTGCACATGGGCCACGCGCTGAACAACACGCTGCAGGACGTGCTGATCCGCTACCAGCGCATGAACGGCCGCGACGCGTTGTGGCAGCCGGGCACCGATCACGCCGGCATCGCCACCCAGATGGTGGTCGAGCGCCAGCTCGACGCGCAGGGTATCTCGCGCCACGACATGGGGCGCGAGGCTTTCATCAAGCGCGTCTGGGAATGGAAAGCGGAGTCGGGCGGCACCATCACCGGCCAGCTGCGCCGGCTGGGCTCCTCGGCCGACTGGGCGCGCGAGCGCTTCACCATGGACGAGGGCCTGTCGGCCGCGGTGCTGAAAGTCTTCGTCGATCTCTACAAGCAGGGCCTGATCTACAAGGCCAAGCGGCTGGTCAACTGGGATAGCAAGCTCCTGACCGCGATCTCCGACCTCGAAGTCGAATCGCGCGAGGTCAAAGGCTACCTCTGGTATCTGCGCTACCCGATCGAGGGCGTGCCCGACCGCCATATCATCGTTGCCACGACGCGGCCCGAGACCATGCTGGGCGATACTGGCGTTGCGGTCCATCCTGATGATCCCCGCTTCGCCGATCTGATCGGCAAGCATGTGCTGCTGCCGATCGTGAACCGGCGCATCCCCATCGTTGCCGACGAATATTCCGATCCCGAGAAAGGCAGCGGCGCGGTGAAGATGACGCCTGCGCATGATTTCAACGATTTCGAAGTCGGCAAGCGGCACGATCTGGAAGTCATCAACGTTTTCGACCAGCACGCAAAGCTGAACGAAAACACACCGGCCGAGTATCAGGGCATGGATCGCTATGCGGCGCGGGAGAAGATCGTGGCCGCGTTCGAGCATCTGGGCCTGGTCGAGAAGATCGAGCCGCACACGCACACCGTCCCTTACGGCGATCGTTCCGGCGTGGCGATCGAGCCGTGGCTGACGGAGCAATGGTATGTCGACGCCAAGACCCTGGCGCAGGCGCCGATCGAAGCCGTTAAGTCGGGCAGGATCGAGTTGATTCCGAAATCCGAAGAGCGCACGTTCTTCCAGTGGATGGACAATATCCAACCCTGGTGCGTGTCGCGCCAGCTGTGGTGGGGCCATCAGATCCCGGCCTGGTACGGACCGGATGGTCATTTCTTCGTCGAGTTGGACGAGGCGGCAGCCAAGGCAGCGGCCAAGGCGCATTACGGCAAGGATGTCGAGCTGACGCGCGACAAGGACGTGCTCGATACCTGGTTCTCCT
>JAQSWP010000019.1 GCA_029266575.1 Alphaproteobacteria bacterium
CATAGACCAAAAACTCCCGCGAGAGGACAATCGCGGGCAGCATAGTAGATGGCTTACTTGACGGCGATCCAGTCGCCCGAAGGCGGCGTCACCTCGACATCGACGAGGCCCTCAGGCGTCTTGCGTGCGACGCAAACGACGCTTTGCGGCTTCTGGCCGGCGATTTCCTCGCTGCTCAGCAAGGCGACGCCATAGCTCGCGGTGCCTTCCGGCGCGACCACGATCTGCGGCTTGGGCAGCTTGGCCTTGGCAACACAGGCCTGGACCAGCTGGGCGCGGAATTTGTCCCAGGAATCGGGTGAAGAGGCCGTCGCAACCACGCCAAGCGTTACCCCGGCGGCGCCCAGCGCTGTCACGGTGGCAATCAGGGGGATTTTTCGGCTCATGTCGGCTCCTTTTGCGCCAAGGGGAAGCGGTGGCCAGTGGCAAAAGTTCCATATTTCATAGGGTTTTCCCGTCATCCCGGCAGAACGCTGGCAAAATCAATCGGTCGACATTCGCGCCGCTTGTCCCCTTCTCCCGTGGCAGGCAAAATCCGCCCTTCGCTGCCACCCCCCGTTCGCCTGGAAACCAATGCCGCGCCGGTTCTTCTGGACACGCCTGCCTGACGAAGAGCTGCTGAAACTGCGGCTGCGCGATCTGAAGGTGACGGTCGAAGGCTCGCCGCTGGAGCGGCGCATGAAGGATCTGCGCAACGAACTGGCCAAGCGCAAGCTGATGGTCGAGCCGCGCGCCTGGATCTCCGACGAATGGTTCAGCCCCGACGACGCGCCTGGCATCGCGCTGCCGTTCTATCTCGCCCATCCGCGGCTGACGCGGCTGGAGCGCAAGATGATGATCGACGTCGAAGGCGGCAGCGTCGCCGAATGCATGCGCATCCTGCGCCACGAGACGGGACACGTGATCCAGAACGCCTTCCAGCTGCAGCGCCGCCGCCGCTGGCAGCAGCTGTTCGGCGCCGCCTCGCAGCGCTATCCGCGCTACTACCGGCCCAACCCCTCCAGCCGCAGTTTCGTGCAGCACCTGCCGCTGTGGTACGCGCAGAGCCATCCGGCCGAGGACTTCGCCGAAACCTTCGCCGTGTGGCTGCGCCCGCGCAGCGACTGGCGGCGCCGCTACGCCGGCTGGCCGGCGCTGAAGAAACTGGAATACGTCGATGAGCTGATGCACGAGATCGCTGGCCAGAAACCGCTGGTCACCAGCCAGCGCAAGGTCGAGCCGCTGCGCACCCTGTCGATGACCTTGGAAGCGCATTACGCGCGCAAGCAGGCGGCCTATGCCGTCGATTTTCCCAAGACCTACGATCCCGACCTGACGCGCATCTTCGCCAGCCACGATCGCCATCCCGACGCGCCGGCGGCTTCGACTTTCCTGCGCAAGAACAGGGCGCGGATCAGGCAGGCGGTCTCGCGCTGGACCGGCGAGCACCAGTTGACTCTGGACTCGCTGATGGACGAAATGATCGGTCGCTGCCGCGAATTGAAGCTGCGCGCGGTCGGATCCGAGCGTAAACTGCGCATGGACTTCACCGTGCTGCTGACGGCCAAGACGGTTCACGCCATCTACAGCCACTCGCGGCGGAAATGGTTCGCGCTGTGAAGAAGCAACGCGTGTTGGTGCTGATGCACCCGGACCTGATGCCACCCGACGACGCCACCGGGATGGACGCGCGCGAACGCAACGACTGGAAAACCGAATACGACGTGGTCAGCACCCTGCGCCAAAGCGGCCACGAGGTGCGGCCCTTGGGCGTACAGCACGAGCTGCATCCGATCCGGGAAGCGGTCGAGACCTTCAAGCCGCATGTGGTGTTCAACCTGCTGGAGCAGTTCCACGGCGAGACGGCGTACGACCAGAACGTCGCGTCCTATCTCGAATTGCTGCGCATTCCCTATACCGGCTGCAATCCGCGCGGGCTGATGCTGGCGCGCGGCAAGGATCTCTCCAAGAAGCTGCTGCATTACCATCGCATTCCGGTGCCCGATTTCGTCGTTTACCCGCTCAATCGCAAAACCAAGCGCCCGGCACGCCTGGGCTTTCCGCTGATCGTCAAGAGCCTGACCGAGGATGCATCGGTCGGCATCGCGCAGGCCTCCGTGGTCGAGAACGACGAGAAGCTCAACGAGCGCGTGGCCTTCATCCACGAGCGCATCGGCACGCATGCCATGGTCGAGCAGTATATCGACGGGCGCGAAATCTATGTCGGCGTGCTGGGCAACGAACGCCTGCGCGTGCTGCCGATCTGGGAACTGGATTTCGGCAAGATCGCGCAGGGCGCGCGCGGCATCGCCACGCTGCGGGTGAAGCACAATGTCGACTACCAGGAACGGCGCGGCATCTTGCAGGGGCCGGCCGCAGGCCTGTCCCCGGAGCTAGAGGCGCGCATGGTGCGCATGGTCAAGCGCATCTGCCGCACCCTGGCGATCGACGGCTATGCCCGCATCGATTTCCGCCTCACCGCCGAGGGCGTGCCGTATTTCCTCGAGGCCAATCCCAATCCGGAGATCGCGCGCGAGGAGGAATTCGCCCAGGCCGCCAAGCATGACGGGCTCTCCTATCCCGATCTGCTGGAGCGGCTGTTGCAACTGGGCATCGGCCGCG
Organism: Alphaproteobacteria bacterium; assembly: GCA_029266575.1. Classification (GTDB taxonomy): domain Bacteria; phylum Pseudomonadota; class Alphaproteobacteria; order Reyranellales; family JAQSWP01; genus JAQSWP01. Next base: position 2,602 of record JAQSWP010000019.1, read on the forward strand.
CCCGCGCGCTAGAATGGGCGGATTAGCAGAAAATCAGGATGGATGATTAACCACAGAGGCACAGAAGAATTCGATCTCTGTGCCTCTGTGTCTCTGTGGTTTTCTTGCTCGTTTCTTATCCGTGAGCGGCGAAGCGCGCTAAGGTTCTAGAGCCTTTATGTTTAGAGCAAATTCACAGGGTTTGAGGGGATCGCAAGCGATTCCGTCAAACCCTGATTTGCTCTAGTACGCCAGTTCCAGAATCTCCCGCACCTCGGCCGGCGTCGGGATCGGGCGCGGGTTGCGCGGCACCCAGGGCGTGCCCATGGCCTGGGTCGAGATGCGCTCGAAATGCTCCTTGCCGACCTTCACCTCGCGCAAGGAGCGCGGCATGCCAAGCCCTCGGATGAAATCGTCGAGCACGTCGCCGGCGTCGCGGCCGGGCTGGCCCATGGCGGCGGAGATCAGCTTCTGGCGCTCGCCATTGGCCGATTTGTTCCAGCGCATCGCCGCCGGCAGCATGATGCAGGAGGTGTGGCCGTGCGGAATGTCGAACACCGCGCCCAGCACGTAGCCGATGCCGTGGCTGGCGCCCATCGGCACGCCGGCGGCCAGCGGCGCCATCGACAGCCACGAGCCGATCTGGCAATCCATGCGCGCCTGCAGATCGTTGGGATTGTCCTTTACCCGCTTCAGGCCGCTGGTCAGCAGCGACAGGCCGTGCAGCGCCGAGGCATCGCCGTAAGGATTGGCCTCGTTCGAGCACACGCCTTCGACGCAATGGTCGACGGCGCGGATGCCGGTCGAGAGCCATAGCCACATCGGCGTGTGCACCGTTACGGAAGCATCGAGCACCACCGCCTGGGGAATGATGCCGGGATGGCGGAACAGCTCCTTGACCTTGGTGCGCTCGTCCGTGACGCCGGAAATGGCGGAGAATTCGCCGGCCGAGAGCGTGGTCGGCACCGAAATCTGCCGCACCTTGGGCGGGTTCATCGGCGGCGGGCCCATGCTGCCGTCCGGCTGTTTGACCGAGCGCACCTTGTCGAGATCTTCCGGCGTGCGGATATCGTTGGCCAGGCACATCTGCACCGCCTTGGCGCCATCGGTGATCGAGCCGCCGCCCAGGGTGACGATGAGATCGGCTTTGGCCTCGCGCGCCATCTCGGCGGCTTCGATCACCGCCTTGCGCGGGGTGTGCGGCGGCATGCGATCGAACGTGCCGACGCAGTGATTACCCAAGGCGCGGCGCAGCTTTTCGATCTCGTCTGTCTCGCGATTGAGCGTGCCGGAGACCATGAGAAAGACGCGCTGCGCATCGTAGCGCTTGGCCAGTTCCGCCACCGCCTGCGCCGCCGGCTTGCCGAACTGCACCTCGTCCATCTTGCTCAAAACGACGCGGCCCGATTGCATGTTTTCCTCCCAGCGCTTTTCGTTGGGGGAAGCTTGGCCGCCTTCGCGGGTCGGCGCAACCTCAGCAACGCCCCGTCACTGATCGACGGCGTTCGTACTTGGCTTGCGGCCGATAAAAAAGGCTTCCAGCACTTTCTTCTGCCCCTTGGTAATTTTCATCAGCGCGGTGTCCGGATCGAACCAGCCGCCGCGATCGGCTTCGGGGAAAGACTGCATCCGGCCGGTTCTGGGTGGCCATTCCATCTCGAAATGGTTGCTTTTGAGCCTGGCCGGATCGCAATCGCCTTCCAAGGTGAAGACGTGCAGGTTCTTGCCGCCCAGAAGTTTGAACGTGCCGAGATCGGCGAATGCACCGTCTGGCGCGAACCCGGTCTCTTCGCGGAACTCACGCTTGGCCGCTGTGAGCGGATTCTCGTCGGAATCGATCAAGCCCTTGGGCAGCGACCAGGCGTTCTCGTCCTTCTTGGCCCAGAACGGACCGCCAGGATGGACGAGGAAGACTTCCAGCACGCGCCCACGCCGGCGATAGAGCAGGATGCCGGCGCTCAGTTGCGGCATTAGCCGTAGCGGAAGGCTTTGTCGTTAAGGTCGATCTTGGGGAAAATGTCCTTCTCGGCCCAGTAATCCTGGGTGTGCTGCCATTCGGGTTTCTCGCCGCGCCGGGGCAGCAGATGCATGCCGCGCGTGACGTAGCCGGGATTGAAGTTTTCCGTGTCGATCCACGGCAGGATCGGCATGTCCTTGTCTTCGGGGCGCAGCGCCACCTCGACCTGCTTGGCCTGCTTGTCCTTCATATGGGCGAGCAGGCGGCAGACGAAATCGGCCACCAGATCGGCGCGCAAGGTCCACGAGGCGCGGAAATAGCCGAACACCCACACCATGTTGGGCACGCCGGTGAACATCATGCCGCGATAGGTGATCGTGTCGGCGAAATCCAGCTTCTTGCCGTCGATCTCGAAAGCGATATCGCCCAGCACGTTGAGATGGAAGCCGGTGGCGGTGACGATGATGTCGGCCGCAAGTTCCTGGCCCGATTTCAGCAATATGCCTTTCTCGGTGAAGCGCTCGATCTCGTCGGTGACGACGGAGGCCTTGCCCGACCGGATGCCGCGGAACAGATCGCCGTCGGGAACGAAGGCGATGCGCTGGCGCCACGGCCGGTAGGTCGGCGTGAAATGCTTGTCGATGTCGTAATCGGGACCAAGGAACAGCCGCGCCGCGGCCAGCAACTCGGCCTTCACCGATTCCGGCTCCTCGAACGCGCGCTTCATGAAATTGGCCTGGTCGAGCAGGATGCGCCGGCGCACGATCTCGTGGATCCAGCTTTCGTCGATCTGCAAAGTGCGCAACTCGTCGGCCAGCACCTGGGCGTTGCGTGCCGGGATGAAATAGGTCGGAGAACGCTGCAGCATGACGACGTGTTCGACATCCTGGCAGACATTGGGGATCAGCGTCGCGGCGGTGGCGCCCGAGCCGATCACGATCATTTTTTTGTCCTTGTAGTCGAGGTTTTCGGGCCAGTTTTGGGGGTGGACGATCTTGCCCTTGAACTGGTCCATGTCCGGCCATTGCGGCGTGTAGCCCTCGGAATGCCGGTAATAGCCCTGGCACATCCACAGGAAATTGCCGATGAAGCGCACCGTCTCGCCGGTATCCAGCCGGGTCGCTTCCAGCGTCCATTTCTTCTCGACGCTGGACCATTGGGCGGTGTTGATATGATGGCGATAGCGGATGTGTTGAGCGAGATGGTTTTCCTCGATCACTTCGCCCATGTAGTCGAGAATTTCGCGTGCCGTGGCGATCGGCTTACCGACCCAGGGCTTGAAGCGATAGCCGAAAGTGTAGAGATCGCTGTCCGACCGGATGCCGGGGTATTTATGAGTGATCCAGGTGCCGCCGAAGCTTTCCTGCTCCTCCAGCACCACGAAGCTGGTATCGGGCATTTGCTGGCGCAGGTGATAGGCGCCGCCAATGCCGGAAATGCCGGCGCCGACGATCAGCACGTCGAAATGCTCGGTCTTCACCGGCGCGGATTTGGCGGGCAGAGTCGAATCGGGCATGCGATTTCTCTTAGGCTAAAGCGCGCCGAGGGCGCGGGTTCTGACCCCCATTATAACGGCTGGAAGCGGCGTGGCGATTCTCCTTCCGTCAGTCGCTTCTTTATTCCGTTATATGAAATTCAGTCAGCGGCAAAGACTTCCTGTGCCTGATGAATGGCGGAATTCGCGGCGGGCACGCCGCAATAGATGGCGGCCGCCAAAATCACTTCCTTGATGTCGTCCTGGGTCAGGCCGTTGTTGAGCGCACCCCGCACATGCAGTTTGAACTCGTCGCCGCGATTGAGCGCGATCAGCATGGCGAGCGTCATCACGCTGCGCGTCTTGCGATCGAATGCCGGCCGTGTCCAAATCTCGCCCCAGGCATGGCGGGTGATCATTTCCTGGAATTCGCGGGTGAAGTCGTTCTGACGCGAGAGCGAGCGATCGACATGCGCATCGCCCAGCACCGCGCGGCGCACTTTCAGGCCCGCCTCGTAGCGTTGCTTCTCGTCCATGTCTTCCTCCTAGGGCTTGCGTTTCAGCGCCGCGGCGATCATGGCCTCGGTCGCGCCAAGACTGGCGGCGGGATCGAATAAGCGATCCAGTGTCCTGCGATCGAAGTGGCGGACAAGCGCATCATCCTGTTCGATCGCCTCGCGCAGATGAATGCCGTTCGCCAGCGCGCGTTTGCTAGTGCGAGCGATCAGCGTATGCGCCTGCTTCTTGCCGAGCTTCGCCGCCAGCGCCATCGAGACGGCTTCCGCCATCAGCAAACCCTGCTGCGCCTCGATATTGGCGCGCATGCGCCTGGCATCGACTTCCAGTCCGTCCAGCATCTCGTTCATCTGCGCCAGCGCGCCGCCTGACAGCAGCACCAGCTCCGGCAGCACCGACCATTCCGCCTGCCAATTGCCGGCGGCACGTTCGTGTTGCTGCGCCTGCGTGTGAAGAAGCGTGGCGACGAGGCCGGGCATGCGGGTGGTGGCGGCCAGGATGTTGACGCAGAGCACCGGATTGCGTTTTTGCGGCATGGCCGAAGAACCGCCGCGGCCTGCCGCCGCCGGCTCGCGTAACTCCCCAATCTCGCCCTGCATCATCAGCGCGATGTCCTGTGCGATCTTGGCCAGGCTGCCGCCCAGCAAGCCGAGCATTGCAGCCACCTCGCCGATGCGATCGCGATTGGTGTGCCAAGGCAGATCGGGCACCGGCAGTTTCAGCAGCCGGCCCAGCTCACGCGCCACTTTCGGGCCGGCCCGACTCAAAGAAGACAGCGTGCCGACGGCGCCGCCGAATTGCAGCACCAGGCAGCGCGTCCTTGCCTCTTGCAGGCGCTGGCAATGGCGCAGCAGCGCATCGCGCCACAGCGCCGCCTTCAGCCCGAAACTGACGATGGCTGCCGGCTGCAGCAAGGTGCGGCCGGTCATCACGGTGCGGCGGTGCTTGCGTGCGAGCTGCGCCAGGATCGCCAGCGTGCGTTTGAGATCGCGCTCGATCAGATCGAAGGCGGCGCGCAGTTGCAGCACCGTTGCCGTGTCGATGATGTCCTGCGAGGTGGCGCCCCAGTGCACGTAGCGCGCGGCGCTGCCTTCGACGCGGCCGGTTAGGGCCGTGACCAGTGGAATGGCGATGTTGCCGGCATCCGTGCCCTTGCTGGCGATGGCGGCGAGATCGAAACGGGACGCATCGCAAGCGCGGGCAATGGCCGAGGCGGCGCGAGCGGGGATGATCTTGGCTTTGGCAGCGGCCCTGGCCAGCGCCGCCTCGACGTCGAGCATCGCCTGCACGGTCGCTTGCGCGGAATAAAGCTGCCGCAACTCCGGTGTCGATTGCGCCGGGCCGTAGAGCGTGGAGTAAGGAGCGGACGATAGCGTCAAGCGGGGCATGCCTTGCTGGCTAGAAGGCGAAGAATACCGTTTCCTTCTCGCCCTGCATCACAATGTTCCATTGGTAGTGGCCGGGCTGGCCCGCGACGGGCTGCGCCAGCAAAGTCGACCGGCGGGAAGGCTCGACCTTGGCCAGCACCTCGTCCTGCGCCAAAGCCGGATCGCCTGCGAAATAGAGGCGGGTATAGAGATGGGTGAGCTGGCCACGCATGAACAGGATGACGTTGATATGCGGCGCCTGCGGCTTGCCATCGACACCCGGCACCGCGCCGGGCCGGATGGTGGTGAAGCGGAAGCGGCCGGTCTTGTCGGTGCAGATGCGGCCAAAGCCCGTGAAGCCGGGATCGAGCTTGCGGTTTTGCCGGTCGGCGGGATGGTTGTAGCGGCCGTGACTATTGGCCTGCCACAGCTCCAGAATGGCATCGGGCACGACGGCGCCGTCGCCGTCCACGATCGTCCCGGTGATCTCGATCTTCTCGCCTTCGCTGGCGCCAGCGGCCAGGTCGGGCGTCTTCAACCACATTAGCCCGTGATGGAAGAACGGACCAACGGTCTGCGAACTGGTCGGCTTCAGCCGCATGGATCAGCTCTCCATCGGCGTGGCGCGCCGGCCGCGCAGCACGATGTCGAAACGATAGCCCAGCGCCCATTCCGCCTTGGTCGACTCCAAACTGAAGCGGGCGATCAGGCGTTCGCGCGCTTCCTTGTCAGGCACGGAGTTGTAGATCGGATCGAGCGGCAGCAGCGGGTCGCCGGGGAAATACATTTGCGTCACCAGCCGCGTCAGCATCGAGGGGCCGGCGATGGAGAAATGCAGATGCGCCGGACGCCAGGCGTTCTGGTGATTGCGCCAGGGATAGGCGCCGGGCTTGATGGTGATGAAGCGGTAGAAGCCGTCGGCGTCGGTCAGCACCCGCCCGTTGCCGGAGAAATTCGGATCGAGCGGCGCATCGTGCTGGTCAGCCTCGTGGCGGTAGCGGCCGGCGGCGTTGCATTGCCACATCTCCAATAGCGTGTCGGAGACCGGCTTGCCGTTCTCGTCCAGCACCTGGCCTTCGACGATGATGCGCTCGCCCAAAGGTTCGCCGTCATGCTGGTGCGTCAGATCGTCGAAGCCAGCTTGGACATATTCGGCGCCCATGATCGGGCCGGTAAGTTCCGACAGGGTCTGCGGCAGGACGATCGGCGCCTTTTGCGGCGCGCGCTTGACGGTCGAGCCATAGGTGGGCGTCAGCGGCAGCGGATGCAGGCCCGGCGCCAGCGGCAGATAGCGTTCGCGATCGTCCATGAGCGATCTCCTAGGACTCCAGCATCTCCAGCAGGGCGCGCACTGCCAAGGCATAGCCGCGCGGACCCAGTCCGGCGATCACCGCGGTCGCGGCCTTGGAGACCAGCGAATTATGATAGATCGCTTCGCGCCGGTGGATATTGGAAATATGCAGCTCGATGATCGGGCCGGGGAACATTTTCAGCGCGTCGAGGATCGGCACCGAGGTGAAGGAATAGCCGGCGGGGTTGATGACGATGCCGGCGCCTTTGTCGATCGCCTGGTGGATGAAATTGACGATCTCGCCTTCGATATTGGACTGATGGAACCGCAGCGGACGCTTGCCGGCGGCCTTGCGGCACATGGCCTCGACCTGCACGAGCGTGGTGGTGCCGTAGATTTCGGGCTCGCGCTTGCCCAGCCGGTTGAGGTTGGGTCCGTTGATCACATAGATCGGCTTTTGCGCCATCTCAACCTCCGTAGCCAAACAGGCGTGGCAGGAACAGCACCGTCTGCGGCACAAAGGTTATCACCGCCAGGGCGGCGATCATGGCGAAAAGGAAGGGCATGACGTCCCGGACGATGTCGCGCACCGGCACTTCCGCGATGCGCGTCATGACGAACAGCAACAGCCCGTAGGGCGGCGTGATCAGGCCCAACATGATGTTGATCACCACCATGACGCCGAAATGCACCGGATCGATGCCCAGCGCTTTGGCGGTTGGGATCAGGGCGGGCACGACCACCAGCAGGATGGTGGTGCCTTCCAGCAGGCAGCCCAGCGCCAGCAGCAGGATATTGACGATGATGAGAAAGCCGATGGGCGACAGCTCCCATTGCGTCAGCAGGGTCCTCACGCCATTGGGAATGTTCTCGATCGTCACCACGTAGTTGAACACCAGGGCGCCGGCGATCAGCATGCCGATGCCGGCCGAGGTGCGGGCGCTGGTCAGAAGAGAACGGTAGAAATCTCTCCAGCTAACGGAGCGATAGAGCACGGCTGCGATCAACAGCGCATAGGCGCCGGCGATGGCGGCGGCTTCGGTCGGCGTGGTGATGCCGCTATAGATGCAGCCGAGCAGCAGCACCGGCATCATCAGGGTGGGAAAGGCGCGCGCGGTGATGCCGGGCAATTCGCGCAACGGCGTCGGCGGCTCGACCGGGAAATTCTCCCGCCGCGCGCCCCAGGCGACGATGCCCATCTGCGCGCCGGCCATCAGCAGGCCGGGAATGACGCCGCCCAAAAAGAGATAACCGATCGAGGCATCGGAGACCAAGGCGTAGAGGATCATCGGGATCGAAGGCGGGATGATCGGGCCGATCACCGACGTGGCGGCGGTCAAAGCAGCGGCATAGGAGGCGCGATATTTGCCGCCGGCCGTCATCATGTTCTGCATCATCTTGCCGGTGCCGGCGGCATCGGCGATGGCCGAACCCGACATGCCCGCGAAGATCACGCTTTGCAGCACGTTGACTTGCGCCAGCCCGCCGCGGAAGCGGCCGACGATGGCGTCGCAGAAGCGCAGCAGGCGCTCGGTCATCGAGCCGATATTCATCAGCTCGGCCGCGAGGATGAACAGCGGCACGGCCAGGATGATGTAGTTGACGTACATGCCGTTGAGGATCTGCTCGGCGGCGGTGCCCAGATCGAGACCCGGCACCAGCAGCAGATAGAGGATAGAGCCGCAGATCATGGCATGGCCGATCGGCAGGCCGAGAAATGCCAGGATCGTCATGGCGAGGATGGCAAGCGAGAACGGGCTGGCGAAATTCATAGCCCACCGGTGGCGCCAGCCGGGCGCTGCTCGCCCCATACCGCGCGCCAGGCGAGCCAGAGATAGCGCACCAGGATGGCGACGACGAAGATGACGTAAATCGAGAACAGCCAGTCGAAGCGGATTTTCATCGACGCCGTCTTCTCGACTTTCATGAAGGCGACGTAGTCATAGGTCGCCGGCAGCGAGATGCCGTAAAGGAAGATCAAGGCGGCGGCTGCGATCAGCAGCATGACGCGCCGGACGCCCGGGCCGACCGCGCCATAGATCAGGTCGAACCGGATTTCCTCCTCCTCGCGGACAACGAAGGCCGCGCCCCACAGCACCAGCCAGATCCACAGGATCGGGCTCAGCTCATTGGTCCAGCCGGTGCCGAAGCCGAATAAATAACGGAAGGAAATTTGCAGCACGAAGACTGCGAACATCAGGCACAGCATCGCGGCCAGCACGTTCTCAGCGCGGCGATAGAGCCATCCGGCCACGGTGAATGCAGTGGAATTCACGTGCTTTGATCCTCGGCGGATGACGAAACGAAAATCCCGGCGGCAGGGAAGCCGCCGGGACCAGTATGGCAATGCTAAAGCGCGTTGATCTTTTCGACCATGCCCTTGGGCCAGCTCTTGGCCAGGTCGGATGACAGATACTTGGCCTGCGCGTACTTGCGGAAGGCGGCCTGGTCCGGCTCGTACACTTGCAAGCCCTTGCTCTTCATGAAATCGACCAGTTCCTTCTCCCGCGTCTGGTGCTTGGCGGTCGAGAAGGCGATCGCCTTGTCGGCCGCGGCCTGGAAGCGGCGCTGCTTCTCGACCGGCATGGCATTCCACACCTTGCTCGAGACGGTGAGCAGGTCGAAACCGACCAGATGCGAGGTCATGACGATCTGCGACATCACTTCGTAGAACTTCATGTTCTCGACGTTGGGCAGCGGATTGTCCTGCCCGTCGATGGCGCCGGTCTGCAGGCCGGTATAGACCTCGGCATAAGCCATCGGCGTCGGGTTGGCGCCCAGCGATTCGCCCAGGAACTGCCAGGCCTCGCCGCCCGGCATGCGCAGCTTGATGCCGGCCATGTCGGCCGGGGTATTGATCTTCTTGTTGGGCTTCAGCCCGATCTGGCGGGCGCCGAAATAGGTCGGGCCCAGCACCTTCACCTGCAACTCGGTCTCGGTCATTTTCTTGAGCTCGGCGCCAGAGTCGCTGGCGAAGAATTTCTGCATATGCGCGGCATCCCGGAACAAATAGGCCGAAGTGACGATCGACCAGGCCGGGATCTGCTTGGAGAAATCCTGCGGCGCGATGTTGCCCATCTCGAGGTTGCCGCGCTGCAAGGCCACCAGCTCGGTGCCCTGCTTGAACAGGTTGCCGCCGTAATAGCCTTCGAAGGCGAAGTCCTTCGAGATATCCTCGGCGAACATCTTCATCATCTCGGCACGGATGTCCTGTTCGGAGAACACCGCCGAGAAGCGCAGCTTCTCCTTGATCTGCGCGAACGCCGGCATGGAGATCGTTGCCGCCGCGGCAAGCGCGCCGGTGCCGGCCAGGAATTGGCGTCGTGTCGTCTTGATCGTCATGTCTTTTTCCTCCCAGTGGTCGTTAACCGTTGCTTCAACTCGTCGCTTCAGGCTGCTTCGAAAAACTCTGCCATGGCGTTGCGATCCGCTTGCCTGCCGGTGAACAGCTCGAAGGCGCGCGCCGCCTGGCCGATCGCCATGCCGATGCCCGAAAGCGTGCGGCAGCCCAACGCGCGGGCGCGGCGCAGCAATTCGGTCTCCAGCGGAAAATATACGATCTCGGCCACGAAATGCCGCGGCTGCAAAAGCTCGGCGGCAAAAGGCAGGCCGGGATATTTCGCCATGCCGACCGGGGTGGCATTGACGATGCCGCTGGCGACGGCAATCTCCGGCGCCACATCGGCCACGGCGCGAACCGTGCGGCGGCCGGACAGGCGCTGCGCCAAAGCCTGGGCGCGGGCGAAATCCCGGTCGTGGATCGCCAGTTCGCCGACACCCAGTTCGAGCAACGCCTGCGCCACCGCCGCTCCGGCGCCACCAGCGCCGATCTGCACCACGCGATCGAGCGTCACACCTGGCAGCTCGTCGCGAAAGCTTTGCAGAAACCCATAGGCATCGGTGTTGTGGCCGGTCGCACCTTGCGGCGAAAACACGATGGTGTTGACCGCGCCGATCGCCTGCGCCTCGGGCGACAGCGCCTGCAGATGCGCCACAACCTGCTGCTTGAAGGGATGGGTGACGTTGCAGCCGGCGAAGCCCAGCGACGGCGCGGCCTTGATCACCGCACCCAGCGCCGCGTCGGGCAGGTCCAGCGCGTCGAAATCGATCAGCAGATAGGAGCAGGAGAAGCCCAGCCGGCTTGCTTCGCGCTCATGCATGATGGGCGAACGGGACGACTGGATGGCGCGGCCCAGCAAGCCCACCAGCACATGGGTTTTGCCCATGCAGGTGGCGCCGAGACGGTCAGAAACCGTCCGGCGCAGCGGCTCGAGCGTCCAGTCGCGCGTTTCCTGCACCGTTTCCTCGCCCCGGGATGACGCATCGTCCTTGTCACCCAACCTGAGTGTCGGATATGCAAGTCATCCACACCGCGGCAGCATTGTACGAAACAGTTAGTTTAGTCAATCGCCGCAGCTCGGCAGGCTGGAATGACGAAGAAAATCAAGCGGATGGGCAAGGCTAGCACCCCCACCCGGACGCAGGACCCGGAAGGCACGCGCCAGGACATTCTGGAGGTGGCGTCAAAGGAGTTCGCGCTCAACGGCCTGTCGGGCGCGCGCATCGACGAGATCGCCGCCCGCACCAAATCCAGCAAGCGGATGATCTACTACTATTTCGGCGACAAGGAAGGCCTGTACCTGAAGGCGCTGGAGAATGCTTATAGGCTGGTGCGCGAGGGCGAAGCCAAGCTCGACACCGAAGGCATGGAGCCGATGGAGGCGCTGAAGCGGCTGGTCGAATTCACCTTCGACCATCATCACCAGCATGAGGAGTTCATCCGCATGGTGATGATCGAGAACATCCATCACGGCCAGTATCTGGAGCGCTCCAAGGCAATCCGCGATCTCAACGTCACTGCCATCGACCATATCGGCCGCATCTACAAGCGCGGTATCGCAAGCGGCGTCTTCCGCAAAGGCCTGGATCCGATCGACCTGCATTGGCAGGTCAGCGCACTGTGCTTCTTCAACGTTTCCAACCGCGCCACCTTCTCGCGCATTTTCGGCCGCGATATCGGCGCCACCGAGGCGCAGACGCGGTTGCGCCGCAACACGGTGGATATGGTGTTGCGCTTCGTCGCCAAGACCTCCGCCCTGCCGCGCGACTGATCCACAGATCGCGGTGGCGCTTGTACTTGCCGGCTGCGCGCTTACAATGTACTAACCGGTTCGTTTACATGATGGAGGGCGCATGAAAACCTCGATCGCCACCGTTTCCATCAGCGGCACTCTTCGCGAGAAGCTCGCGGCCATTGCCTCGGCCGGCTTCGACGGGGTGGAGATTTTCGAGGCCGATTTCCTGGCCTTCGACGGCACGCCGGCCGATGTCGGCAAGATCGTCGCCGATCACGGGCTGGAAATCACCATGTTCCAGCCGTTCCGCGACTTCGAGGGCATGCCCCCGCCTCAACGCGCCCGCGCTTTCGACCGCGCCGAACGCAAATTCGATCTCATGCAGCAGCTCGGCACCGATCTGGTGCTGGTGTGCTCCAACGTCTCGCCACTGGCGATCGGCGGCATCGAGCGCGCCGCGGCCGATTTCCACGAGTTGGGCGAGCGCGCCAAAAAACGCGGCTTGCGCGTGGGCTACGAGGCGCTGGCCTGGGGCCGCCATATCAACGATCACCGCGACGCCTGGGAAGTGGTGCGCCGCGCCGATCATCCCAATATCGGCCTGATCCTGGATTCCTTCCATACGCTCAGCCGCGGCATCGACGTCGAATCGATCCGCTCGATCCCGGGCGACCGCATCTTCATCGTGCAGCTGGCCGACGCGCCGCTGGTGAAGATGGATTATCTGTTCTGGAGTCGGCATTTCCGCACCATGCCGGGCCAGGGCGATTTCGATCTGGTCGCCTTCATGCGCGCGGTCGCCGCCACCGGCTACGCCGGGCCGCTGTCGCTGGAAATCTTCAACGACCAGTTCCGCGGTGGCTCGCCGAAATCGATCTCGGTCGACGGCAAGCGCTCGCTGATCCATTTGATGGACCAGGTGGCGCGCGAAGAACCCGCTGTCGCCCAACCGCCGGTGCCGATGCCCGACCGCATAGCCGTGCGCGGCGTGGAGTTCATCGAATTCTCCGCCGACGAGGCGGAAGCGGAAACGCTTGCCACTATCCTGCGCACCATGGGCTTCCGTTTCGCCGGCCGGCACAAGAACAAGCATGTCGATCTCTACCGCCAGGGCGGCATCAACATCGTCGTCAACACCGAGCAGGAAGGGTTTGCCCATTCCTCCTATCTGGTGCACGGCACTTCGGCCTATGCGATCGGACTGAAGGTCGAGGATGCGGCGGCGACAGTGGAGCGGGCGCGCGCGTTGGGCGCCGAGACGTTCGCCGAACAGCGCGCGCCGGGCGAATTGTCGATCCCCGCCATTCGCGGCGTCGGCGGCGGCGTCCTCTATTTCCTGGACGAGCGCAGCGATCTGGCGCGGGTGTGGGAGATCGAATTCAACCTGGTTGCCGCAACCAACGAACCCGACGCCGGGTTGACGCGCATCGACCACATCGCCCAGACCATGAATTACGAGGAGATGCTGAGCTGGGTGCTGTTCTACGTTTCCATTTTCCGCACCCGCAAACTGCCGGCGGTCGACGTGGTCGATCCGGCCGGGCTGGTGCGGAGCCAGGTGATCGAAAGCACCGACGCCGCCCTGCGCCTGACCCTCAACGGCGCCGAGAACCCACGCACGCTGGCCGGGCATTTCATGTCGCGCAGTTTCGGCTCCTCGATCCAGCATTTGGCGCTGGCGACCGACGATCTGTTGGCCACCGCGGAGCGCATGGCGGCACTGGGCTTCGAGGCGCTGGACGTGCCGTACAATTACTACGACGACGTCGAAGCCCGTTTCGGCCTCGAGCCCGAAGAGATCGAGCGCCTGCGCCAACATCGCATTCTCTACGACCGCGACGAGGCCGGGGAGTATCTGCAGATGTACAGCCGCTCCTATGGCGACGGCTTCTTTTTCGAGATCATCGAGCGGCGCGGCACCTATGCCGGCTACGGCGCCGCCAATGCGCCGGTGCGCATCGCCTCGCAGAAACGCGCGCTCAATCTCGACGACCGGATCGCGGCGACGCTGTAATCCGCTCACGCAGCGGCGGGATGAATTGCTTGCGCGCCATGCGGCTCATTTCGCCAATGGCATCACGTTTTTCGCGGACGCTTGGCGCCAGAACGCGGCGCGCGTTGCCTTCGCGGCAGACCAGCAGGAAGCGCTCGATCGAAGTGTAGCTCGCCAGCCCATAGTGCGAAATGCGCTCGATCGCCGTGAGAATCGCCAGATCGCGCGCTTGCCGGTCGCCGCCAGAGGATTTGCCGGCAGCCAGCGCATCGGCGATCAGTCCCGGCATGGCTTTCGACTGGCGCGGCGGCGCCGGAACCTTGAGGAGATCGAGGGCTTGCCGCAGGCGTTCGACCCGCCGTTCGGTGTATGTCACGCCCTCGCGGCAGAATTTCCGCAGCACCGGCGAGCCTGCCTGCTTGGCCAGCCGCGCAAAACCTGCCGCCAGCTTGGGCTCGCTGCCCAAGAGGCTCTGCAATTCGCTGACGGCCAATTGCCGCAATGCGTCTCGATTTTTCGCCATCGCCAAAACGAAACTCGCTTCGGCTATGGCGGTTCCCGTTAGAGGTCGGCCGGCGTCATGGTGTGCGACAGGCGGAAGAGATCGGCGCGCGCCGCCGGAAACGATTGCGCCAGCGCCTCCAGAAGCTTGGCATCGTAGCCGGTCGCCAACACGATCCAGTCCGCCACTGCATCGCCACCCCTGATTTTCTGCTCTGTGGTCTGCGCCGCAGCAGGCGTCTGCGTATGCAGCAGATGCGCACCGACGATGCCGGGCTGCAGCGGCAGTTCGCCAAGCTGGCGGACAAACCGGCCGGAGGCAACCTCATCAGGCAACTGCGGGAACCGCAAGGTCAGGGCAAAACCCGACACGCCGGCGCCGGCACTCTCGATCACGCGGCATTGGCTGCGGATCATGTGGCGATGATGCGGCATCATCTTCTGCGACCACGGCGTGGGATTGTTCAGCCGCTCCAGATACTGCGGCGAAGTCAGCGTGTCGTACGTGGCGAGCTCGTAGATGACGAAATAACCCTCGCCGCCCTGGGCATTGGCCCAGCGCGTGCCGCGGCGGAAGCCGGATATGCTCAGTCGCTCGGAAAAATGTTCGTGCGAATGCCAGTGCTCGAATGCGGCGCGCTGAGCCGGTTCGATGTCCCACCACATGGCCACGGCGGCCTGTCCCAAAAGCGGCATGGTTCCCAGTTCCCTTGCGCAACTGTACTGCAAATGCGGTTGTCGTTGGTGCGGTCCGTCCCGGTCGGCTACCATGCCCGCACATAGCGGGGAGCACCGGCATGGACGATTACCCTTATGACCTCGGTCCGTACAAGCGGAAGATCACCACGGCTTCGCCAGAGGCGCAGATCTGGTTCGATCGCGGGCTGAACTGGTGCTTCGGCTATCATCACGAAGAGGCCATTGTCTGCTTCGAAACGGCGCTGCAGGCCGATCCCGACTGCGCCATGGCGCATTGGGGCATCTCCTATGCCATGGGCCCAAATTACAATTTTCCCTGGGAGCTGCGCGATCCGGCCGGCAAGGCCGCCTCGCTGGGCCGCGCCTATGACGAGGCACAGATCGCGCTCGCACTGGTGGGGAAGGTGACGCCGCCGGAACGGGCGCTGATCGAGGCGCTGCCGGCGCGCTATCCGCAACGCGAGCCGATCGACGACCAGAAGCCGTGGAACGATGCCTTCACCGTTGCCATGCGCGCAGCCCATCGCGCCAATCTGCGCGATCTGGACATTCGCTGCATCTTCGTCGAGGCGATCCTGAACCAGACGCCGTGGCAGATGTGGGATCTGCGCGCCGGCACGCCGGCCGCCGGCGCCGGCACGGTCGAGGCGCGCGAGGCGCTGGAATCGGCGTTCCGCTCGGTGCCGCGCGCGCTCGACCATCCCGGACTGCTGCACCTGCATGTGCATCTGATGGAAATGTCGCCGCATCCCGAAGCGGCACTGCTGACCGGCGACCGCTTGCGCGAACTGACGCCCGACATGGGGCATCTGGTGCATATGCCGACCCATATCGACATCCAGTGCGGCCATTATCGCGACGCCATGCTGTGGAACCAGAAGGGCATCGCCGCCGATCGCAAATACTACGACCGCGCCGGGCCGATGAATTTCTATTCCGGCTATCGCGTGCACAACTATCACTTCGCCGCCTACGGCGCGATGTTCCTGGGCCAGTTCGCGCCGGCGCTGGCGGCGGCGGAAGAGCTGATCGAGACCACGCCGGAGGAGATGCTGCGCCTGCCCTCCCCGCCGATGGCCGATTTCTTCGAGAGCTATATCTCGGTCAAGCAGCACGTGCTGGTGCGCTTCGGCAAGTGGAACGAGATCGTCGAACAGGGATTGCCCAAGGACCGCGAGCTTTATTGCAACACCACCGCCATGATCCATTACGCCAAGGGCGTGGCGCATGCGGCTTTGGGCAACGTTCCGGCGGCGGAAGCCGAACAGGCGCTATTCCGCGACGCTGCAAAGCTCGTGCCGAAATCGCGCTACATGCACAACGTACAATGCGTGCGCCTGCTGGCGATCGCCGAGAAGATGCTGGACGGCGAAATCGCCTATCGCCGCGGCCAGCACGACATCGCCTTCGCCCATCTGCGCCATGCGGTAGCATTGGAAGACGACCTGCCCTACGACGAGCCGTGGGGCTGGATGCAGCCGGTGCGCCATGCGCTGGGCGCGCTGTTGCTGGAGCAGGGCCGCGTCGCCGAGGCCGAAGCCGTCTATCGCGAGGATCTCGGCCTGGACGGCACCCTGCCGCGGGCGCAAATCCATCCCGACAATCTGTGGAGCCTGCGTGGGCTGCTCGACTGCCTGGAGCGGCGCGGCGAGACGGTCGAGGCCAAGCTGATCCGCCAGCGGGTCGAGCTGTGCGCGGCACGGTCCGATCTGCCGGTCGACGTGTCCTGTTTCTGCGCCACCGGCAAGGCGGCGTGAAGTTCGCCGTCCTGATCGCAGCGCTGCTGGCGCTGCTGCCGGGCCTCGCTCAAGCGCAAACCACTGAGCCGACGCTGATCCTGCAGATCGGCGAACGCCGGGTGTCGATCGCGCGGCCTGCCTTGCTCGGCCATCCCGCCGCGCGCGAGATCGAGATCGCAGCCGACGCCGCCTACCGCCGTCCCATGCGCTATCGCGCCGTGCCGCTGGCCGTGCTCTTCGCCGGCTTCGCCATCCCCGCTGGCGCTACGCTCGAAGGCAAAGCCACCGACGGCTTCGTGGCGCAAATCCCGCTGAAGCCGGCGCTGGGCCAGGGTAGCGCACAGGCGCTGGTCGCCATCGAACCGGCCGATGCGCCGTGGCCCGCCCTGCCGGGCAAGAATGTCAGCGCCGGCCCTTTCTATCTGGTCTGGCTTAACGAAAATTCCCAAGGCATCGGGCCGGAACAGTGGCCTTACATGCTGGCGTCGTTGTCGGTGGTGCAGCCGCCGGCCGCGCGCTGGCCGCAGATCGCCGTCGCTGCCACGTTGCCGCCCGCCGCACCGGCACGGCTGGGGCAGGAGCTGTTCGTCCAACATTGTTTCGCCTGCCATCGCATGAATGGCGGCGGTGAGGCGTCGGTCGGTCCCGATCTCAATCTGCCGATGAATCCCACCGAATATTTCCAGCCGCAGGCGCTGCGCCGCTATCTGCGCGACCCGGCTGCCGTGCGCTCATGGCCGGAGCAGAAGATGCCGCCGATCCCGCGCGAGCAGGTGAGCGATGCCGAGCTCGGCCATCTCATCGCCTATCTACAGCACATGGCGGGGCGGCGGGCGAAGAACTGAGCTGCCGCCTCTAACCAAGTTCGAGGCTCGCAACCCCAAACAGGCCTGCCATATCGATCTCCGGCGCGCCTTTTGTGTACATGCGGGCGGTCTCGAAGGCCGGGCGCAGGCCTAGCGATTCGACCAGCGCCATAGCGGCGCGATTGCGGTCGGGCACGTCGATGGCGACCGTGGCTGCCTGCGAACGCCGCGCCAGCTCGCCAGCCAATGCGGCCGCGATCTGCGGCGTACCGGCATAAAGCGGGCCGATGCGGGCGGCGCCGGAGCCGGGCCGGATCGCCGCCATGCCGTCGATGCGGCCCTCGCGCACTGCGACCAGGGCGTGCCGGCCGGGTAACCCGATCCAGCACGACAGGAAGGCATCGCGGCGAGCAGGAAAGAAGCGTCGGTCGCAGGCGGCGAGCAGGTCGAACGGCATGCTGCGCGCTTCGACCAGTTCGACGCTCTCCGGTACCGCGGCGGGCGCCAGCGCGCCTTCATAGCGAATGTTGTTCCACGCCAGGGCAAAGCCGGATTTGCGATAGTTCTCCTGCTGCGCCACCACGCCATCGAGACCGACATTGCGGCCGGCCAGCCACGTCATACCGGCGCGCCAGATCTGGATGCCGTAACCCTGGCCGCGAATTTCAGGGCGCGCGATGTAGAAGCCGAGAAAGCCGAAATGGCTTTCGTAGCGCACCACCGAGATGCAGCTGACCGGCCTGCCGTCCAGCCGTCCGACCAGGAAGCCGCTCGGATCGGCGGCATGGAAGGCATGGATGTCGCCCACGCCCGGATTCCAGCCTTCGTCCACTGCCCACGAGCGCATCAGCGCCATATCATCGGCGCTTGCCGTGCCGATCGAATAATGCGCCATCGTTGCATCCTTCTGCCGCTGCTTGCCGTTTTTTATCCAACCCCGGGCCGGCAACAAACTCAACACGGTATTTGGGTTGCTGCCGCGGAGGTGGCTTCGCAGCGCATGGCGCGATAAGCTCTCGCCATGTCGATGACCGTGCCCGCGATCCCACATCGCACGAAGATCTGCAAGGGCTGCTGGCAGGAAATGCATCTGCCGGTGCCCCTGCGCGGGCCGCTGTCGCTGCCGTTTCGCGTGTTCGGCATCCGGCCCAGCCGGATGAATCCGAATACCTGCACGATCTGCGAGCTGATGTTCACCAAGGTGATGAAGGCGCGCAACGTTACGATCGACGCCACGATCATGTTCGCCGATCTGCGCGGCTACACCAGCCTGTCGCAATCGCTGCCGTCCACTGCCGTGTCGGGCCTGCTCGACGCCTTCTACGACGAATGCGCCAACGCGATCTGGGAACAAGACGGGCTGCTCAACAAAACCATCGGCGATGCCGTGATGGCCGTGTTCAACTTTCCCATCCGCCATCACGACCATCCGGGCCAAGCCGTGCGCGCAGCGCGCGACATCCAGCGCCGCTGGCTTGGCCGGAAGCAGGCGCTGCGCCAGGAACTGTCGCTGGAGAATTCCGAACTCGGCCTCGACATCGGTATCGGCATCCATTGCGGCGAGCTGAGCTTCGGCGAGTTCGGCCACACGCATCGCGATCTCACCGCCATTGGAACCGTGGTCAACATGGCCGCGCGCGCCCAGGCGGCTGCGGCTCCGGGCCAGATCTTGGTCAGCCGCGAGATGGTGCAGCGGGCCCAATCAGAGCTGACGGAGGCAAAGGCAGCTTCATACCAGCTGAAAGGCTTCGACAGCAGCGTCGAGCTTTTCACGGCATAGGCAAAAAAAGCGGCGGTCTACATTTGCAGCGGCGACAGCCAGGCGTAGCGCTCGTAAAGCGCGCGCGGCTGCGCCGGTCCATGCGGCGTCCACGGCTTGGGCAGGCCGGTGAAATGGAAAATGCCGCGGAAATTCGTCGCATCGACCATATGCAGCCGGCCTTGCTTCAGCAGCGCGTGCTGCATGACGTTCCATTTCGGGTCCAGCAGTTTCTTGCGCCCAACGGTAGCGACGTTCAGCAAATCCTGATCGAGAAAGGCGGCACGCTCGCCCAGCCGCTGCTGCCATTCGAAAATGCGCTGCAGGATATTCTCCCGCCGCCAGGCAGCGGCGTTGACCACCATGACGCCGTTGTTGACATAGGTGTCGGCATTTTCGATTCCGAGCCGGACGCCCCATTCCGACGCATCGCCCCAATCCGCCACCGCCGCGATCAGCGCAGGGCCCAGAGGCAAGGCCAGAAGCGGCGCGATGTCCTCCTGCACCACCATATCCGAATCGAGATAGAGAAAGCTTCCAGCCGGCACCAGCCCGCTCAGCAGCAGATTGCCGTAGGTGGCATGGCTGAGATAAGGCAGCACGCCGCTCAGCGGCAGGCCGCGCAGCCTGGCATCGTCGACTTCGCGCACGACGATGTTGCGGGCAAAACGGACGCCAAGGGCGGCAAAATCGAACCGCGCCTGCGCCACGCCCCGATCGCCAGGCGGGGTGAAGATCAGCGTATCGAACTGGGTGTTGGGATTGTTGGCATAGAGCGAATTCAGCATGACCAGCACGGCGGGACCGTATTGGGCATCGACCCAGGTCACCACCGGACGGCTGCGCCCGGCGCGAAAGGCGCGCAGGCGGAAGTGCAGATCGTGCAGCAGGGAAGCCAACATGCGCCGTCGTGAAAATGGCGCTGCGACCTTAGCTTTGGCCAGCGGCGACTTCCAGAATGAAGTCGTGCCATGCCAGAATGACCGCATGCTCCGCTGGCTCTTTCGTCGCCACGCCCCCGCGCAGCCGCCAACGCGAGCGGCGCTGGTCGCGGCGGAGGATGCGCGCCAGGCGGTGGAAGGCAGCCGCTTCAGCCGCGGCGAACGTCCGCTGATCTGCTGGAACGTCGACTTCAGCCAGGATGCGGCGCTGGCTCGCGAGGCGATTTCCCGCACCATCGCCGCCTTGGGCGAGCAGTTCGACTATGCGCTCTGCACGCGCGGCATCGACGCGCGGCGGGCGCGATCGATTCTCGAACTGGCTGGATATCCGGTCGAATGGCGGAGGCTGCGGGAGGAAGAGACCCTGCCACGGCTGCGTCCCGGTGCGCCGGAACTGATTCTGCCGGCCGGCGTCGCCATCGAAACCGCACCCCCATGGCTCGAAACTTGGGCGCAAGGCGGCTTGCCGCCATGCCAAAGCCCGCAGAACACGGTCGCGGCGCTGCCATCGCAAGCGACGACAATGCAGATTCCAGTACGAAGCTTTGCCCCGGGCGAGCTTGACGGTCTGCAAACCTTGCGCGGCGTCCCCAACCGCGCGGTCCCGGGACCTTTGCAGCGTTTCGCCTGGCTGGGTGGCAGCGGACAATGGGGCGTGCCGGGCTGGTCGCTACCGGACGCGCTGGCCGAGATCGTCGTCACCCGCGCCGCGGGCTTCGCCGGACGCACCGTGCTGGAATTGGGAACCTCGCGTGGCCGGCTGTCTGCCATGATGGCCAGTCTCGGCTGTCGGGTGATCACGGTCGACCATCAGGACCGCGGCGCGCGCGGCAATCTCGCGGGCCTTGCCGTCGACGTCGTCCAGGACGATCTCGTGCGCTATCTGCAGCGGGAAACGCGACGGTTCGACCTGATCGTCTGCGATCTGCATGGCAACGCACCCAGCGACTGGCGACGCTACCGCAAACCGCTGCTCGAAGCGCTGGCTCGGGGCGGAACGCTGATTCTCAACAATGCGGCCTTGCATCGCCTGCCCGACTGGGACAGCGAAACCGGCGTCGCCTGGTTTCTTTCCCGCCTGCCGCGACGCTGGACTGTCGAGCTGCACACCCAGACCTTGCCGGGCATCGCCATCGTTACCAGCCGATAAAACGCCTTGATTCCTATTCGCATAGTCCGCAGCCGCGCCACCTTCATGCGCGGCTTGCAGCTTTCGCTACGCGCCGCAGTGGCGGCGGCAGTGGCTTACGCGCTGGCTGAAATCCTCGAGCTCGAGTATCCGATCTATGCGCTGATCGCGGCGGTGATCGTATCCGACCTGTCGCCGGCGCGCACCAGGCGGCTTGGGGTGCAGCGGCTGATCGCCACCATCATAGGCGTGGCGTGCGGCATTGCGGCCAGCATCGCTTTGCCCGGCGGCATCGTGTCGATCGCCGTCAGCATCATGGCGGCAATGCTAATCTGCCATCTCTTGCAGGCGCCCGACAGCGCCAAAGTGGCCGGCTATGTCTGCGGCATTATCGTCATCGCCTACGCTGCCGACCCGTGGTCCTACGCCTTCTACCGCTTTGTCGAAACCGTCATCGGCATGGCAGTGGCCTGGCTGATCAGCTTGATACCGAAACTATTCGCTACCGACAGCGACGGTGCCGCCAAACCAGGCTGACGCCGCTGTTCGCAGACGGCGGCGACTACGCCTCGCAATCCCGGCGCAGGAAATCGACCAGCCGACGGGCAATCTCATCCGGCGTTTGCTTGCCTTTCCT
>JAQSWP010000200.1 GCA_029266575.1 Alphaproteobacteria bacterium
GGTGCAGTTGACGCCGTGGGTCGAGCGCACGATCTTGTCGTGCTGCCAACGCTGGCGGTACGCGTTTTCCCAGGTGCGGTCTTCATGGACAACGGCGCCGTGGCCGTCGGAAAAGGTCGATCTGGTCTTGCTGAAAAAATTCAGGCGATCCAAAAAATGGCTCATACTGGCTCCTCATCGGTGCAGTGGCTGCACCTGGAAATGAACGCCGCTCCCGGCACGATGCTGGAAGTGGCCGATGAGTGCAGTCTACGGAGCGCGGGCGGTGCTGGGTATCGGCAAAACGTGTGCCGGCGCACAAAGGAAGGACTAGTGACACTAGTCCTTTGTGACTAGGCGGGCAGTGGGTTCCACCACAGCGCCGCATGGCGCGACGCGGGCAAGGCGTGGAACATGGCGTCCACGCCTTGCAGGCAAACCCTATGGAATTCGTACTGGATGTGCGCCGGGGAGGCGCAGGATGGCGGCAGCGGCGCCGAGGGCGCGCCGGTCTTGCCGGGCCCCATGCCTGGGAGCTTGGCCCTGGCCTGTTTTATGCGGCGTCCCGTACCAGCGTCCAGCCCTGCCGGTCGAACGCCAGCATGCCGTGAAAACTGCCGCCCCGGATCGACGCCAGCATGCGGCGCAGCCCTTGTTCGGCCTGTTCCGGGCGGGGCCCGGCGCCAGCGCTGCCGGCCAGGGTGCTGGCCACCAGCACGTCCCAGTGCGCGCCCATGCCCGCCGCCTCGGTCGACAACTGCGCGAAGCTTTGCACCTCGCCGTCGGCCTTGTCCACGCACATCACGGGCGCCAGGGTCAGGCCCGCGCCGCCGTCCGGGGCCGCCTCGGCCGTGCAAAACACCAGCAGCAATCGCTGCGGATTGGGCTCGATCAGCGCGGCTGCCAGCAAGAGGTCGAAATGGTCGATGTTCATTGGTGCTCCTGGTAATGGGGATGCGCGTGGTGGTCCGTGACGGAGGGCCCGGACACCGGGCACACCAGCGGCAGGAACTGCTGCTGGCGCGGCGAATACGCCATCAATGCACCGGTGCTGATATCGAAGTACCAGCCGTGCAGTTTCAGTTTGCCCTGCTCCGCCCGTTCGCGCAGCCAAGGATACGTCAGCAGGTTGTCGAGCGAATGCAGGATGCTGGCCATCTCGCACGCCTGGTGTTGCTGTTCTTCCGTATGGCTGGGCAAGGTCTTGCGCACCCGCTCGGCCACCGGTTCGGCGATCCGCATCCAGCGGCCGACGAAATCGGTTTCCGTGACCCGCCGGCGCGGCGCCATCAGGGCGCGGATGCCGCCGCAGCGGGCATGGCCCAGCACGATGATGCGCGCCACTTCCAGGTTGCAGACGGCAAATTCAATCGCGGAACTGACGCCGGGCGGCGCATCCGGCGTGCACGGCGGCACCAGGTTGGCGATGTTGCGCACCACGAACAGGTCGCCGGGATCGCTGCCCGTCAACAGCATCGGGTCGACCCGCGAATCGCAGCAGCCGATCAGCAAGGTGCCGGGATGCTGCCCTTCGCGCAGGCTGTCGTACAGCCCGTGGGGTTCCGCGAAATACTGTTGCTGGAAGCGGTTGAAGCCCCGCACGAATTTTTCAATATCTTCCATATTTTTCCCCCTTTCAGCCTGCGCACAGGCCCAGCGCCGCCGGATCCAGTATCGCCACCTTGCGGCCCTTGACGGCTATCACGCGGCGCGACGCCAGTTCGGCCATGATCCGTGAAAAATGTTCAGGCGTCAGGTTCAGGCGCGACGCCAGCACGGATTTCGCCACCGGCAGCGTGATTTCCTCCGCACCGCCCCGCATCAGGTAACCGGCCACCCGCTCGGTCCCGCTGCGCAGCGTGTACGATTCCATGTCGCACATCAGGCTGTGCATGCGCTGGCTCAGTCCCGCCAGCATCTTGCGCGCAAAGGCCGGATCGGCGTCGATTTCGCGGAAGATCACCGGTTTCGCCACATGCAGCAGCAAGGTGTCTTCCGTGGCCTGCGCCGTCACGATGTACGGTTTTCCCATGAACATCAGCGCCTCGCCAAAACTGTGGCCCGGGCCGATCAGCTCGATCACCTTTTCCGCGCCGGACGACGACGTGAACGCCAGCTTGACCTGGCCATACAGCACCACGTGGAAGCCTTCGCAAGGGTCGCCCCGCTGGAAGATCACCTGGCCCTTTTCCGCCCGCACCTCGGTGGTGCCGAGCGCGATCTGGTCCAGTTCCTCGTCCTTCAGGGAATTGAACAGCGGGACCTGCGCAAGGAAAGCCTGGACCCTGATCGGCTTCCTGTCCATCGTGTGCTTCAGCATGGCATCGCCGCATTCTTCCTGGCATAGCACCACCACGTCAGTGCGATGCAGCTCACGTAGAACGCCACGAATGCCCACAGCGCGGCGTCCGGGCTGCCGGTCAGCGCGATCGACGTGCCATAGCTTTTCGGGATGAAGAACGCGCCATAGGCGGCCACCGCGGAGGTGAAGCCCAGCACCGCCGCGCTTTCCTTGTTGGCGTCGACCACGGCCTGGTCCTGCATGGCTTTCGGCTTGCCGGCCGCCGCGCGCTGGCGCTCGGTCAGGAAGATCACGGGGATCATGCGGAAGGTCGAGGCGTTGCCGATGCCGGCGCCGGCGAACAGCAGCATGAACATCCAGAAGAAGCCGGTGAAATTGCCGCTTTCGCCGCCATGGGGCGAGAATTGCAGCACGCCCAGCACCGCGCCGATCATGCCGGCGAAGGTCCACACCGTCACGCGGGCGCCGCCCAGGCGGTCGGAAATCACGCCGCCGGCCACCCGCGCCAGCGCGCCGACCAGGGGCCCAAGGAAGGCATATTGCAGCGGATCGACCAGCGGGAACTGGGTCTTGATCAGCAGCGGGAACGCCGCCGAGTAGCCGATGAAGGAACCAAAGCAGCCGGTGTACAGCCAGCACATCAGCCAGTTGTGCTTGCGCTTGAAGATCACCGCCTGGTCGGCGAACGATGCCTTCATCGCGGCGATGTCGTTCATGCCGAACCACGCGGCGGTCGCGGAGGCGGCGATGAACGGCACCCAGACGAAGCCGGCGTTCTGCAGCCAGAGCTTGGTGCCGTCGCTTGCCGGCTGCGGATCGCCGCCGAACCAGCCGAACACGCCGGCGGTGATGACCAGCGGGATGACGAACTGCACCACACTGACGCCGAGATTGCCGAGCCCGGCATTGAGCGCCAGCGCGTTGCCCTTTTCCGCCTTCGGGAAGAAGAACGAGATGTTCGCCATCGAGGAGGCGAAGTTGCCGCCGCCGAAGCCGCACAATAGCGCGAGTGACAGGAAGATGATGTAGGGCGTGTCGGTGTTCTGCACCGCAAGCCCGATGCCGACTGCCGGGATCAGCAGCGACCAGGTCGAAACCGAGGTCCACAGCCGGCCGCCGAAGATCGGCGGCATGAAGGAGTAGAAGATGCGCAGGGTCGCGCCCGACAGCCCGGGCATGGCGGCGAGCCAGAACAATTGGTCGGTGGTGAACTTGAAGCCGACCGCCGGCAGCTTGGCGACGACGACCGACCACACCATCCAGACCGCGAAGGCGAGCAGCAGCGCCGGGATCGAGAGCCACAGGTTGCGGCGGGCGATGGCGCGGCCCTTTTCCTCCCAGAATTGCGGATCGTCCGGCTTCCACTCGTCAAGCACGTGGCCGGCGAGCGCGCCGATGTGCTTCTCCTCGTGGATCGGCACCATTTCCGGGAACTGCGGCAGCTTTTCGAGGCTCCCCTCGTACGCCTCGCGCTCCATGCGCCGGATGGCGAGATGCATCCAGATGAGCGACACGCTGGCGATCAGGAACAGCAGCATGAAGCAGCTGGTCCAGATGCCGGTCAGGTCATTGAGCACGCCAAAGGCGATTGGCAGCACGAACCCGCCGAGGCCGCCGATCATGCCCACCAGGCCGCCGACCACGCCCACGTTGTTTGGGTAGTAGACCGGGATGTGCTTGTAGACCGCGGCCTTGCCCAAGCTCATGAAGAAGCCGAGCACAAAGGTGAGGCAGGTGAAGGTGACGACGCCGGTGGCGAGGTGGAAGCGGATCGGCCCGCTGATCCCCTGCACAATGTATTCGGTCGGCGGATAGGACAGGATGAAGGTGATCAGCACCGAAACGCCGAACATCCAGTACATCACGCGGCGGGCCCCGTACTTGTCGGAAAGGACACCGCCATAGGCGCGGAAGATGCTGGCCGGGATCGAATAGGCCGCGCCGATCATGCCGGCGGTGGTGATGTCGAGGCCATAGACGCCGATCAGGTAGCGCGGCAGCCACAGCGACAACGCCACGAATGCGCCGAACGCGAAGAAGTAATAGAGCGAGAAGCGCCAGACCTGGACGTTCTTCAGCGCGTCGAGCTCGAGCCAGGCGCTGCGCGGACGCTCGCCCTTGGCGCGGCGAGCCAGCTCGACCGGGTCTTCCTTGGTGGTGAACCAGAACACGATGGCCATGACGGCGATGCCGACGGCCCAGATCTGCGCGGTCACCTGCCAGCCGTAGGCCACCATGACAAAAGGCGCGAGGAACTTGGTCACCGCCGCGCCGACATTGCCGACGCCGAAGATGCCGAGTGCGGTGCCCTGTTTCTCCGCCGGATACCAGCGCGACACATAGGCGATGCCGACCGCGAACGAGCCGCCGGCGATGCCGACGCCAAGCGCGGCGATCAGAATCTCGATGTAGGTGTCGGCATAGGCGAGCAGGAAGGTCGCGACCGCCGCCGACAGCATCACCAACGTGTAGACGCGGCGGCCGCCGATCTGGTCGGTCCAGATACCGAGGATGACGCGGATCAGCGAACCGGTGAGGATCGGCGTACCGACCAGGAGGCCGAACTGGGTCTCATTGAGCCCGAGCTCCTGTTTGATGCGCACGCCGATGATGGCGAAGATCGTCCAGACCGCGAAACACACGGTGAACGCGATGGTCGACATCAACAGCGCGTTCTTCTGTCCCGCGTGTTGGTATTCCGCGTATCGGTCGCCCCCCTGAGTCTGCATGATCGCCGTCTCCGTTCGCAGTGCAGCAACGGGGGCAAGAATTGCTTTGTATTGTCTTTGCAGTGTTGACGCAGGTCAAATAAGCTCAAAGTTATATTTGACGACAGTCGTCAGTACTTGGAAATACATTCATCAATACATCGATTGACGACCTGCGCATTCTTGTTTGATATTAGTCAAGGGAAAGACTGGGCCGACGCGCTTAGGTGCTGCTATGCGCGAGTCGGATTTTGACGTTGTCAGGCAACTGCCGCTGTTCTGCGACATGGACCGCGCGCATTTTGACGCGCTGCTCGCGGCCGCCCATCTGCAGCGGCTGCCAAAATCGACCAACCTCATCCACGAAGGTGACCTGCCGGACTTTCTCCACATCGTGGTCGAGGGCGCGGTGGAACTGTTCGCCGAATCGCATGGCCGGGAGACCACCATCGACATCCTCCGGCCGGTGACCACGTTTATTCTCGCCGCAGTGATCCGCGATGAAGTCTATTTGAAATCCGCCCGCACCCTCACGCAGTCACGCATCCTGATGATCCCGGCCAAGGCGGTGCGCGACGCGTTCGGGCGCGATGCGGCGTTTGCGCGCGCCATCGTCGGCGAACTTGCGATCCGCTATCGCAGCATCGTTCGGGTCCTCAAGGACCACAAGCTGCGTACCGGCGTCGAGCGGCTGGCCAACTGGATTCTCACTTCGGAGCAGGAGCAGGGCGGTCGCGGCCGGGTGGTGTTGAGCTACGACAAGCGCACGCTATCGGCGCGGCTTGGCATGTCACCCGAGCATCTGTCGCGCAATCTCACGCATCTGGCGCAGAATGGCGTCGTGGGAAACGGGCGCGAGATCGTCATCACCGACCGCGGAGCGTTGCAGCGTTACGCCAAAGCCGATCCGCTGATCGACGGGTGATGGCCGAAGTATCAGGTGCGGACCACCCTGATCCGGGCGAGGTCCTGCACTGGATACAAAGACAAGCCGAGGCCAAGTAGAGGCCAAGTAATTGAA
>JAQSWP010000201.1 GCA_029266575.1 Alphaproteobacteria bacterium
ACGGAGAATTCCCGCGCCTGCACAGCAGCGCGCAATGCAGCAGCCGCTTTTTCCTGCGCCTCCGACAAGGTCGGACCGGGATGGTCCGGATCGGGCTGCGCCGGCATCACGTCGCTGGTCAGCCATACCGGCTCGATCAATCCCAGCGGCTGGAGATTTTTCACAACGCTGGCGCCGACACCGGCGCCGCGTGCGATATCGGCGGCGGGCAGTGCCGGCACATCGCGCATGAACTCCAGCACCCGTTTGCGCGAAGCTGTCAGTTTGATGTCGCTGTCGGGGGGATTTTCCGCCAGCCGGTACAGCAGGGTCGGACGCGGCGGCAGCAGCGCATCGGGCACGCTCATCGCCATGCGCAGCACCGCGCCGGGCGGCGACAGCGTGTAGCGCGCCACCCAGTCCACCAGCCGGCGCATGGCTGGCTTCATCGCCTCGGTGGCGAGCCGGGCGCGGATCGGCTTGATCTTCTCCGCCGCCAGTGCCGCGGTGCCCTGGCCCCAGACCA
Source organism: Alphaproteobacteria bacterium (assembly GCA_029266575.1). GTDB lineage: Bacteria > Pseudomonadota > Alphaproteobacteria > Reyranellales > JAQSWP01 > JAQSWP01. Next base: position 506 of record JAQSWP010000201.1, read on the forward strand.
CGCCCACCAGATGGCGGCGGCTCAGCGGCACCTCGACGAAATCGCCCGCCGCGATCGGCATTTCCTCAGGCACGGCATAATCGTAGCCGTCGCCCACCGGCATCGGCAGCAGCACGCGCACCTGACCGTTTAATGGTGCGACAATGTTTTCCCCAGCGGTGGGAGAAACCGCGTCCTGCGGCGCTTGCCGCTCCATGGCGCTTTGACTAGAAAGATCGGCAGGCGGCGGACGCGGCATGGCGGCACTTTAGGCGGCTCGCCCTTGGCTCGCCACAGCATGACGTCCTCGCTAGCGGAGTTCTCCACCATGAAATTCTTTGTCGATACCGCCGATGTGGCGGAAATCCGCGATCTCGCCGCTTCCGGCCTGCTCGACGGCGTCACCACCAATCCCTCGCTGATGGCCAAGGCGGGACGGCCGATGCTGGAGGTGATCTCCGAGATCGCCGATATCGTGCCCGGCCCGGTCAGCGCCGAGGTCACCGCCACCGACGCCGCCGGCATGATCAGGGAAGGCAAGAAGCTGCACGCCATCGGCCATGGGCGGAACAACAACATCGCCATCAAGGTGCCGCTGACCCCGGAAGGCTTGAAGGCCTGCAAGGCGTTCAGCTCCGAAGGCGTGATGGTCAACGTCACTTTGTGCTTTTCCGCCGCGCAGGCGATCCTGGCGGCCAAGGCTGGCGCTGCTTTCGTCTCGCCATTTGTCGGGCGGCTGGACGATATTGGCGAGGACGGCATGGCGCTGATCGACGATATCGTACAGATCTACAGCCAGTATCCCTCCTTCCAGACCGAGGTGCTGGTGGCTTCCGTGCGCGGGCCGGAGCATGTCGTGGCCGCCGCCAAGCTGGGGGCCGATATCTGCACCGTGCCGCCCAACATCCTGCGGCAGTTGTTCTCGCATCCCCTCACCGACAAGGGGCTTGCCGCCTTCCTGGCCGACTGGGCCAAGACCGGACAGTCGATTCTCTAGCGCCAAGGTAGCGTTCGCGCCCTCAAGCCATTCGGTGTAAGCTGGCTGCGGCATTAGAGAGTACCTATGGCGCAGCAGAGTGAAACCAATCGCAAGGCGCAGGCCGGTTTGTCGGCCGATATGCAGCATTTCATGCTTGAGCGGCTGCGCAAGGAAGTCGACCGGCTGCGCTCCTACCAGAGCGAGCTGATCAACACCACCAGCACCAACCAGTCGATCCAGACCCGCATCCATGCCGCGGTGGTGGCGATCATCGCCGCCGACAGCTTCGAGCGGCTGATCAGCCTGGTAACGCGCGAGATGGCGAGCCTGCTCGATGTCGACGTCGTGACCCTGAGCGTCGAGACTTCGGCGCACGGCGCGACACCGGCGACGCCGGGCGTGATGCTGCTGGCGCCGGGATCGGTCGATGCCGTGCTGGGCCGCGGCCAACCCGCCCGCCTGCGCTCGGGCACGCCAGGCGATCCGGCGATCTTTGGGCCGCTGGCGCATCAGATCCAGTCGGCGGCCCTGGTGCGGATTAAGCCCAGTGCGGGCGCGCCCGACGGCGTGCTGGCGTTCGGCTCGCACGATCCCAACGGCTTCAGCGAGGACCAGTCGACCGAACTACTGTTCTTCCTGGCGCAGGTGCTGGAGCACACCATCCGCGCATGGCTCGACCTGCCGGCCTGACCCTGGCTGCGGCGCCCGATGTCGCCCAGGCCGCAACGGCGTGGCAGGACTGGCTTGCCGATGAAAAACGCGCCGCCGCTCCCACGCTCGAAGCCTACCGGCACGATCTGGCCGAGTTCCTTTCCTTCCTCAGCCGCCATCGCGGCGGCGAGATTGGGCTGAAGCTGCTTGCGGCACTGACGCAGAACGATTTCCGCGCCTGGCTGTCGGCGCGCAGCACGCAGGGCCTGGCGCGCACCTCGACCGCACGCGCGCTGTCGGCGGTGCGCGGCTTCTTCCGTTTCCTCGACCGGCGCGGACTGTGCCACAACGCTTCGATCGGCGTGCTGCGTACGCCCAAGCTGCCGAAATCCTTGCCCAAGGCGCTCACGACCGCTGAGGCGCGCGAATTGACGGATGGGATCGAGCAGCTGGCCGACGAGCCCTGGATCGGGGCGCGCGATACGGCGGTGGTGCTCCTGCTCTATGGCGCGGGCTTGCGCATTGCCGAAGCTTTGGGGCTAAGCAAGGCCGATCTAGACCGCATCGCGGGCGGCGCGGAATCGCTGGTCATCACCGGCAAGGGGCGCAAGCAGCGGCTGGTGCCGATCCTGCCGGCGATCCGGCAGGGCGTGGCGGCCTATCTGCGCCTGTGTCCCTACGAGTTGCCGCTGAAGCAGCCAGCCTTTCGCGGCGCGCGCGGCAAGCCGCTCGATCCCGCCATCGTTCAGCGTACGGTGGCGAAGATGCGCGGCATGCTGGGATTGCCCGACAGCGCCACGCCGCATGCGCTGCGCCATTCCTTCGCCACGCATCTGCTGGGCGCCGGCGGCGATCTGCGCGCCATTCAGGAATTGCTGGGACATGCCTCGCTGTCGACGACGCAGCGCTACACCAGCGTCGATGCCGCGAGACTCGGCGCCATCCATGCCGCGGCCCATCCGCGGGCCAGGCGCAAGCCATGAACCAGGTCATCCTCGACTGGCTGGAGCGGGAAGCGGCAGCGGTTGGCGACCTGACCAAGCTGTTCGACGGCTTCTGCGAGGCGCTGCTACGCGCCGGCCTGCCGCTGTGGCGCGCCAATCTCGGGCTGGAAACGTTGCACCCGGAGACCTCCGGCATCTATCTGGTGTGGACCAACGGCGACATGGACGTCGGTCTGCCGCCGCGCTCGGGTGAGCAGGTGACGGCGTCCTACGTCAACAGCCCGACGCGCCATGTCGACGAGACGCGCCAAGTCTTCCGCCGCAAGCTCGACCGGCCGCACCCGGACGTGCCGCTGATGGACGAGTTGCGCGCCCAGGGCGGCACGGAATACGTGATGTTTCCTCTGCCCTTCCTCGATACGAACCGCACTGCGGTGTGCTCGATCGCCACCACGCGCGCGGGCGGTTTCAGCGAGGACGAGGTGGCGCTGGCGCAGCGCGCGGTCAATCTGATGAGCCCGATGGCCGAGCGCCATGTGCTGCGCGAGATCGCGCACAATCTGCTCAATTCCTATCTCGGCCGCACCGCCGGCAAGCGCGTCTATGCCGGGCAGATCGAGCGCGGCGATTCCTACACCATCACGGCGGCCATATTGTGCTGCGATCTGCGCGGCTTCACCTCGATCTCCGAAATCCTGTCGCGGCTGGACACGATAAAGCTGCTCAATCGCTGGTTCGACAGCATCGGCGGCGCCATCACCGACCATGGCGGCGAGATCCTGAAATTCATGGGCGACGGCATGCTGGCGGTGTTCCCGGTCGTGCAGACGCCGGAGGAGACCTGCGCGCTGGCGCTGAAGGCGGCCGAAGCGGCGCTGTCGCATCATTGCGAGCTCAATGCCGATCTGGCGGCAAGCGGCGAGGACACCAACTTGCGCTTCGGCCTGGGCCTGCATCTGGGCGATGTCGAGTTCGGCAATATCGGCGCCGACGAGCGGCTGGATTTCACCGTCATCGGGCCTGCCGTCAATCAGGCGGCGCGGCTGGAAAGCCTGACCAAGGAGATGGCCCGCGCAATCGTGTTCTCCGATTCCTTCGCCGCCGCCGTGCCCGACCGGCTGGTCAGCCTGGGCCGTTTCCAGCTGCGCGGCATGGCGGAGATGACGGAAGTGTTCGGGCTTTAGCGCGGGACGAGTCGCGCCACCGCCCAGCCGCCGAGCAGGGCGCCGACCCCCATGCTGATGAAGGCCAGCGTCCAGGCGAGCGTGCCGCCGCCGGCGACATCGAGCACGATGCCGACGATCAGCGGGCCGATGAAGGAAACGCCGATGCCCAGCGTGGAATGCACCGCCATGGCGGCGCCCTGCTGGTGCGGCAAAGCCGAGGTCACCGTGCCGGCGGTGAGCGAGCCTGAATCGGCGGTGACCGTGACGGCGTAGAGCAGGACCACCACCACCACCAGCCAGTAGGAAACCCCCACCGTCACGCCGACGACGCAGGACAGCAGGGCCGAGACGGTGAGAATGCCGATCACCACCTTGCGGCGGCCGAAGCGCAGCGACAACTCGTTGCCCAGAATGCTCGACGGCACGCCGATCACGGTGATGATGGCGGCGATGATGGTGGCGCTGATGGTCGGCTGATCGCCCGCCTGCGTCGCGGCAAAAGCCATGAAGGCTACGATCCAGGCGCGCATTGCCATCAATTCATGGCAATGGCCGGTGTAGCCCAGGATGTAGCCGAACGCGGCGCGATTGGCGAACACGGGACCGAAATCGAACAGCTTGCCGCTGCCGCCACCGGCTGGCTTCTTCGGCCGCAGCACCGCCAGCATCAGCAGCAGCGCCAGCGCCGGGCCGATGGCGGCGGCATAGAACGCCGTCTGCCATCCGAACGCGGCGTCAATCTCGCCCGCCAGCAGGAAGGAGATGCCGACGCCCAGCGAGTAGCTCGCCGTATAGAGCACCATGCCGCGCGTTGGCACGGCCGAGTCATTGCGATCGTTCAGCGCGCGCAGGCCCGGCATGTAGGCGGCGGCGAGCCCGATGCCGCCCAGGGTGCGCCAGGCCAGCGCGCTCCAGAACCCGCCGGCGAAGTAGGCGAAGCCGGCAGCCGCCACGGCACTAAGGAAACAGCCCGCCAGCAGCATCAGCCGCGCATCGTGCCGGTCGGTTAGCGCCGTCAGCACCGGCACCGTCACCATGTAGCCGAGATAGAAGGCGCCGCTGATCCAGCCCGCTTCGGTGTTGGTCAGGCCCCATTCGCCAATGAAACCCGGAATCAGCGCCGAGAAACTGGCCAGCGGCGTCAGATAAAGGACTTCGGCCAGGCAGATGGCGAGGATGAGGGGCAGGCCGCGCATGTCGCGGCACTGTAGCAAAGCAGTGACGGGGGGGAAGCGCGGTTACGGCAGGGCCGCTCTGCGCCGACGATCAGGATTTGCGCGGGGCTGTGCGTTCGACCAGTTCGTGCACGTGCCTGGGGGCCCAGCGATGGTGGCTGGCCTTTTCCATCTTCTCCGACAGCCACGGCCATTTCTCGCGCGCCCAGCGAATGCCCTTGCGCGCCGTTTCCGATTCGCGGGCGAACAGATAGAGCGCGATGAGCAGGAATATCCAGCCCTGCAGGAAGGGCAGCAGCGATCCCACCACCGCCATCACCAGACAGAGAAAGGCCAAGGTCAGGAGCAGAGGCTTGCGGATGGTCTCGCGCATGGCATCAGATATGGAAACTCAATTGCGGCAAAACAAGATCGTCCTCAGCGCCAGACGATCTCGTGCCGCACGGCGAACCTGCCTAAAATGGCGGCGATCTTCCGGCACAGCTCCGACCGCGATTGCGGCGGCGCATTGCCGATACTCACGCTGGCAACGACTCCCGCTCCCGGCCGTTCCCCGACGCTGACGGCGACCGGCAGCCCCTCCGTCGCGTCCCGCAACCTGTCGCGGAAGACCTGTTCGATCACGCGCCAGCGCAGCGCCGGCTTGAAGATCTTGCCGACGCCGGTGACCGGCATGGCTTCAATAACATGCACCGCCTTGGGCAATGCCGGCCGCTCGGCGATGGTTTGCGCCAGATGCGCCAGCAGCGCCACTTCGCTGACCGTCCGTTCCGGCCGCAAGGTGACGAACAGTACCGGCAGTTCGCCGGCATATTCGTCGGGCATGCCGATGGCCGCGCTCAGCAGCACGGCAGGATGGGTGCTGGCCGCTTCCTCGATCAGGGCGGGATCGATGTTGTGGCCGGAGCGGATGATGAGATCCTTGGAGCGGCCGGTGATGAAGAGCCAGCCATCTTCGCCGATATGGCCGAGATCGCCGCTGATCAGCCAGCCATCCCCGGCGAAAGTGCCCTTGTCGTGCCGCGCATCGAGATAGCCCGGCGACACATGCGGACCCTTGATGGCCAGCACGCCGTTTTCGCCAGGCTGGCAGAAGCCTGCGATGCCGCCCTCACCATCCAGCTTCGCCATGGCGATCTGTTCGAAGGGCAGGCGCAAGCCGGCCGAACCGATCTTGTTCCCGGCATGGCGCGGGACGATGGTGGTGATGCCGGCGCATTCGGTCATGCCGAAAACCTGACGGATGGGACGCTTGAAGCGGCGCTCGAATTCGATCGCGGTTTCGCTGGGCAGCGCCTGGCCACCAGAACAGGCGAACTTGAAGGCCGAAATGTCGGCATCGCCCACCGGCACGTTCAACAGCGCCGCCATCGACGTCGGCACGCCGCCGATCCAGGTGATTTCGTGCCGTTCCAGGATGCGCCAGTGATTGGCGATGACGGCCGGATTGCGCAAGCCCGTGGCGGTGGGCAGCACCACCGTGCCGCCGGAAGCAAACGCTGCCAGGCCAAAATCCAACGAACCGGCGACATGGAACAGCGGCAAGCCATTGAGGATCGCATCGTCGCGGCCGAGATCGAACATCTGCGGGATGACCCAGGCGGTGTAGCACTGGTTGGCATGGGTGTGCTGCGCCAGCTTGGGCGAACCGGTGGTGCCGCCGGTATGATAGTAGGCGGCGATGCGGTCGGCGGTCGGCGGCGCGACGCCGATCAGACGGTCGCAAGGTTGTCGTTCGAGCAGCGTAGCGAATTCTTCGGCCGACAGGATTTTCACGCCGGGCAGCTGGCCGCGCACGGCCTCGACCTTTTCCCAGATGTCGAAACCCGCAGTCGGTCCCAGCGCCACCAGCACCTTGGTCGCGGCGATGCGCAGCAGATCGGCGATCTGTTCCGGCGACAGCAGGAAGTTGAGCGGATTGCCGATGCCGGCCGTCTCCGCGCCGAACAGCGCGAAATAGGTTTCCGGCAATGA
>JAQSWP010000020.1 GCA_029266575.1 Alphaproteobacteria bacterium
TCACCATCAGGTCGGGCGTACAGCAGGGCAGCCTCTATCCCGGCAAGAAGACCGTCAGCACCAACGTCTTCGTGCGCGAGAAATAATCCGCAGCGTTCAGTTTTTGGCGGCGAACGCCTTCAGCCGCTCTTCCATGTCCGGGCCGCGGCCGGGGCTGTTGGCGCGTTCGAAGGCCAGCCCGTCCTGCAGGCCGAGATTCTGGCCGCCATCGACTAGCATCTTGTCGGCGCGCAACGTGTGCCAGGAATTGGCGGCGATCTGACGCGCCATTTCTTCGGTACGTGCCCGCAATTCGGCATCGGGCACGACGAAATTGGCCAGGCCGATTTCGGCCGCTTCCTTGCCGTGCACGACCCGGCCGCTGAACATGATTTCCTTGGCGCGCAGCGGGCCGATGCGGCGGGGCAGGCGCTGGCTCATGCCCCAAAGCGGCGTCATGGAGAATTTGCCATGCGTGTCTGCGAAGCGCACACTTTCACCGCAGATCATCAAGTCGCAGCCAAGGACCAGCTCGAGCGCACCCGTGTAACAATGACCCTGCACCGCCGCGATGGTGGGCTGCGGCAGGCGTTCAAGGGCGATGATGGTGTCGGCCTGGAAGGTGGGCGTCGGCGCCTTATCGCCGGCCTGGATGGCGCGCAGATCGTTGCCGGCGGAAAAGGAGCGGCCCTCCGCCTGCAGCACGACGCAACCAATTTTGCTGGTCTGGCCGGCGATCGTGTCGATGTGCTGGCGCAACTGGACAAACAATGCGGGACTCAAGGCGTTCAGCGCCTGCGGCCGGTTCAGGGTCAGGAAAGCCATGCCTTCCCTATCGTCGCGGCTGACCAAAGGCGCTTCCATGTTTTCCTCCCCGTTTTTCCGGTCATAAAGCATGCGGGAAAGGTTGATTTTCCGCACCGGAAACCTTGTGCGACGGCTGGCCGGCTCCTATCTACTTGCGAATACAGGGGATATTTACATTTGCCGGTCCGGCGGCGAGTATGCCCCGCTTTCGCCTGCCATAGGATGACGAGGACTGATTTTGTTCGGCATTGAACTCGACGCCGCCGCTTTTAGCGCGTTTTTCCAGGTCATCGTCATCGACATCGTTCTGTCGGGCGACAACGCGATCATCATCGGCCTGGCGGTGGCCGGCCTGCCCAGGGAAAAGCGCGGCCGCATCATCATGATCGGTATCCTGGCGGCGACGGTCCTGCGCATTCTCTTCGCGCTGGTCGCCACCCAGTTGCTCGCTATTATCGGCCTGACGCTGGCGGGTGGCCTGTTGTTGCTGTGGGTGGCCTGGAAGATGTGGCGTGAGCTGCGCGCGCCCAAACATGACGAGAGCGAAATTGCTTCAGCTGAAGGGAGAGCGGTCGGCAAGAAGCCATCAGAAGCCATCAAGCAGATCATCATCGCCGACGTTTCCATGTCGCTCGACAACGTGCTGGCTGTGGCCGGTGCGGCCCGCGAGCATCCTGAGATTTTGATATTCGGCCTGGTCCTGTCGATCGCGCTGATGGCCGTCGCGGCCAGTTTCATCGCCAAGCTGCTCAGTCGCTATCACTGGATCGCCTATGTTGGCCTGGCTGTGATCGCCTATGTCGCCATTGAGATGATCTACAAAGGTGGCGATCAGGTTTACAAACATCTCGGCCCCGGCTTCTTCGGCATGGGCTGACGCTTGATGCGGGGATGATGGTGCAAACGGCGCTGCAGCCTTACGCCTCGGATCCTGCCAAGAGCCGCGGCCGGCTGCATCGCGAGCCCGAGGCCGAAGGCCGCACGCCGTTCCAGCGCGATCGCGATCGTATCATCCATTCCACCGCCTTCCGGCGGCTGAAACACAAGACGCAGGTCTTCGTCTATCACGAAGGCGATCACTATCGCACCCGGCTGACCCATTCGCTGGAAGTTGCGCAGATCGCCCGCTCGCTGGCGCGCCGCCTGGGGCTGGACGAGGATCTCGCCGAGGCTCTGGCGCTGGCGCATGACCTCGGCCACACGCCGTTCGGCCATGCCGGGGAGGAAGCGCTCGACCAGGCGATGCGTGCGTTCGGCGGCTTCGACCACAACGCCCAGACCTTGCGCATCCTGACCCAGCTCGAACAGCGCTATGCCGCATTCGACGGACTGAACCTGACCTGGGAAACGCTGGAAGGCGTGGTCAAGCACAACGGTCCGTTGCTGACTGATAAGCGCGGCGCAGGCGATTTGCCGGTGGCGATCGTCGAATACCAACGGCGCCAGGATTTGGAGCTTGCCACCTGGCCCGGCGCCGAAGCGCAGGTGGCGGCGCTGTCGGACGATATCGCCTACAACAATCACGACATCGACGACGGTTTGCGCGCCGGGCTGTTCACCTTGAAAGATATTTGCGAAGTGCCGCTGGTGAGTGAGGCGGTGGCGCAGGTCCGCACGCACTATCCGATGATCGACGAGAACCGGCTGGTCGGCGAGACGACGCGGCGACTGATTGACGTGATGATCCGCGACGTGCTCGCCGAATCGCGCAAAAGGCTGGCGGGGCTTGGGCCTGCCGATGTCGCTGCCATCCGCGGCCATGACAAGGCGGTGATCGCGTTTTCCGCCGAAATGGCGACCGCCGACAAGCGCTTGAAAGATTTTCTCTTCGAGCGTATGTACCGCCACTATCGCGTCAACCGCATGACGTCGAAGGCGCGTCGCGTGGTGCGCGAGCTGTTCGACCTGCTGTTTCGCGAGCCCGATTGCCTGCCGGAGGATTGGCGCGATCGCGCACTCAATGCCGACGAACGGCGGCGGGCGCGTCTTGTGGCCGATTACATCGCCGGCATGACCGACCGGTTCGCCTTGCTCGAGCACCGCCGCCTGCTGGACGTATACGAGTAGAACAAGCCGCCGATGGATCCTTTCAAGCATTTCGCCGCCGAGATCGATGCGGCGCTCGGCCGGCTGGCGCAGGCGGGCAAGCTGCCCAAGCTCGACACCTCCGCCGTCACCGTCGAACCGCCGCGCGATCCTTTGCATGGCGATCTCGCCACCAATGCCGCCCTGGTGCTGACCAAGCTTGCCGGCAAGAAGCCGCGGGAGATCGCCGATCTGCTGGCTGCCGAGCTGCGCCAGAACGCGGACGTTACCGAAGTCACGGTCGCCGGTCCCGGCTTCGTAAATTTGCGGCTGTCCGATGGTTTCTGGCGCGCGCGTCTGAAGGACGTGCTGGTCGAAGGCCCGGCCTATGGCGATTCAAAGGCCGGCGCCGCCAAGAAGGTTAACGTCGAATACGTTTCCGCCAACCCGACGGGACCGCTGCATGTCGCGCATGCCCGCGGCGCGGTCTACGGCGATGTGCTTGCCTCGCTGCTGGAAAAGGTCGGCTACGAAGTCACGCGCGAATACTACATCAACGATGCTGGCGCGCAGGTCGATATGCTCGCGCGGTCCGCCTGGCTGCGCTATCGCGAAGCCTTGGGCGATGATATCGGCGAGATTCCCGATGGCCTCTATCCCGGCGACTACCTGAAGCCGGTGGGCGAGGCGCTGGCCGAGCAATACGGCGACAAATACAAGAGCGCGCCGGAGACCGAATGGCTGGCGCCGTTCCGCGAATTCGCCGTCGCCGCCATGATGGAAGATATCAAGGCCGATATGCAATTGCTGGGCATCCATCAAAGCGTGTTCAGCTCCGAGCGCGCCCTGGTCGAGGCGGGTGCGGTCGATCGCGCCATAAAGACGTTGACCGATGCCGGGCTGATTTATGTCGGCCGCCTGCAGCCGCCCAAAGGCATGAAGCCGGACGACTGGGAAGATCGCGAACAGACGCTGTTCCGCGCCACCGAATTCGGCGATGACGTCGACCGGCCACTGAAGAAGTCGGACGGCTCCTACACCTATTTCGCCAACGACATCGCCTATCACCACGACAAGGCCCGGCGCGGCTTCCTCGACATGATCGATGTCTGGGGCGCCGATCATGGCGGCTACATCAAGCGCATGCAGGCGGCGGTCAAGGCAATCACCGGCAACGCCAAGGCCGAGCTCGACGTGAAGGTCTGCCAGATCGTGCGGCTGATGCGCGGCGGCGAGCTGGTGAGAATGTCGAAAAGAGCCGGGGTTTTTGTTACACTGCGCGAATTGATCGACGATGTCGGCAAGGACGTGGTGCGGTTTTTGATGCTCACGCGCAAGAACGATGCGCCGTTCGACTTTGATCTGGTGAAGGCCACGGAACAGTCGCGCGACAATCCGGTGTGGTATGTGCAGTACGCCCATGCCCGCACCCGTTCGGTGCGTCGCCAGGCCGAGCAGGCCGGCGAACGCGATCTTGGCCGCGAAAGCCTGGTTAATGCCGATCTGTCGCTGCTGACCGATCCGGGCGAGCTGGGTCTGATCCGGCTGATGGCCAACTGGCCGCGCACGGTCGAGGCGGCCGCGCAGGCGCATGAGCCGCATCGGCTGGCCTTCTATCTTTATGATCTGGCATCGGCATTCCACGTGCATTGGAATCGCGGCAAGGAAGACGCTGCGCTGCGCTTCATCCATGACGGCAACAAGGCACTGACCCGCGCCCGGCTGGCGCTGGTGGAAGCTGTTGGCACGGTAATCGCGTCCGGGCTGGCCGTGTTCGGGGTAACGCCGGTCGAGGAAATGCGCTAATGGCGCAAAAGCCGATTTTCAACCCGCCGCCGCCGGAAGCCATGACCAGCCGGCTGGCCAAGGTGACGCGCCGGCGCGGACGAGTTCTGACATTGCTTGTTTCGCTTGCGGCGCTGGCGAGTTTCGGCGGCGTCATCTACTGGGCGCACGAAAAGGATCGGGAATCGGGTGGCCAGGGTCTCGTGCCGTTGATCCGCGCCGACGAGAAGCCGATCAAGATCAAGCCGGATACCCCAGGCGGCCTGGTCGTGCCGAACCAGGACAAGACGGTTTACGAGCGCGTGGCGCCGGGGTCGGTGCCGCAAGGGCCGGAAAAGCTCTTGCCGCCGCCGCCGACGCCGCAAATCCCGCCATCGACCCCGCCGCAACCGCCGCAGCCCGCCGCTGCCCCGTCGCCTGCCGGGCAAGCGCCGGTCGCGGCGGCGCCCACGCCGCCTGTGACGCCAGGCGCTCCCGCTGCGAGCGAGCCGCCCAAACCGCAAGGCACGGAGACTTTGACGCCGCCGGCGCCGGGTGCGCCGCCAGTTGCCGCGCCGTCGACACAGCCGCAGGGCGGCCAGAGTATCGCCACCTTGATCGACACCCTGTCGGGCCACCGTATCCAGATCGCTTCGGTGCGGACGGAGGAGCAGGCGAAAGCGACCTGGGCCCGGCTGCAACAATCACATGGCGACGTATTGGGCAGCCTGACCATGCGCGCCGTGCGCGCCGATCTGGGCGAGCGCGGCACATTCTATCGCGTACAGGCCGGCCCGCTGGACGGCGCCGGGGCCAATGCCGCCTGCACCAAGCTTCGAACGCGCTCGGTCGACTGCATCGTGGTCAACCCATGAAGGCGATGATTCTGGGCTGCGCTGGTCTGGAATTGACGCCTGAGGAAAAGGAATTTTTCCGCCGTCACGATCCGCTGGGCTTCATTCTCTTCGCCCGCAATTGCGACACGGCGGAACAGATCGCCCGGCTGGTGCGCGATTTGCGCGCCAGCGTCGGACGAGACAGCGCGCCGGTGCTGATCGACCAGGAGGGCGGGCGGGTGCAGCGTCTGAAGCCGCCACGCTGGCGCCAGGCGCCGGCAGCTTCGCGCTTCGGCGAATTGTTCCGGCGCGATCCCGACTTGGGCCGCGAGGCAGTCGAATTCAACATGCGGCTGATTGCGGCCGATCTCATTGCGCTCGGCATCGATGTCGATTGCGTGCCCTGCCTCGACGTGCCGGTGCCGGGCGCGCATGACGTTATCGGCGATCGCGCTTTCGCGTTGCAGGCGGAGATCGTGGCCGATCTGGGCCGCGTGACGGCCAACACCATGCTTGACATGGGCATCATGCCGGTGATCAAGCACGTGCCGGGCCATGGCCGCGCCGGTGTCGATAGCCATCACGCGTTGCCACGCGTCGATACCTCAACGATCGAACTGCAGCACAGCGATTTCCTGCCTTTCGCCTCGCTCTCCGACATGCCGTGGGGCATGACCGCGCATGTGCTTTACACGGCGATCGATGCCGAACGTCCGGCAACGACGTCGCCGGCGGTGATCGAGCGCATCATCCGCGGTGTGATCGGATTTCAGGGACTGCTGCTCTCCGACGACCTGTCGATGCAGGCTTTGGGCGGAACGCTGGGCGATCGCGCGCGGGCGGCGCTGACGGCGGGCTGCGACGTGGCGCTTCACTGCAACGGCAAGATGGACGAGATGGCGCAGGTTGCCGATGCTACCGGTCCGCTGACGCCGGCCGCGCTGGAGCGCGTGGCGCGCGGGCGGGCACGGCTGAACAAGAGCCGCAAGCCGCCCGGCCAGGGCGAAATTGCCGCCTGGCAACGGCGGCTGGACGGATTGCTTCAGCCGGTTTCGGCCTAGCTGGCCAGTTGCCCGGTTTTCCCCGCGATTCTGGGGATATCTCGCATCGCTTTCCTTGTGTCTTGCGGCTGCGGCTGGTAGCCAGACGCCATGTCCGACACGCCTGAAAACGGGGCCATTGCCGCAGCCGAACCCTTCGACCAGGGCAGGGGCGACGGCATTGCCGGCGAGGGCGAACTGGTCGTCAATCTGGAAGGCTTCGAAGGTCCGCTCGATATCCTGCTGACTCTGGCCCGCGACCAGAAGGTTGACCTGCGGCGCATCTCCATGGTGGCGCTGGTCGATCAATATCTCGATTTCATCGCCAATGCCCGCCGCCTGCGGCTGGAGATCGCCGCCGACTATCTGGTGATGGCCGCTTGGCTGGCTTATCTGAAGTCCCGCCTGATGCTGCCCGAGCCGCCGCAGAGCGAGGACCAGCCGACGGCCGAGCAGATGGCCGATGCGCTGGCCTGGCAACTGCGCCGGCTGGAGGCGATGCAGGAAGCGGGCATAAGGCTGATGGCGCGCGGACAGCTGGGCCGCGACTGGTTCCGCCGCGGCGCGCCCGAAGGCGTGCCGATCGTGCGCCGGCCGATCTGGGACGTGAAGCTTTACGACCTGCTGAAATACTACGGCGAGATCCATCGCCGCGGGCAGGACACCGTCATGCACATCAAGCCGATGGAGTTCTACTCGGTCGAGGAAGCGGCCGAGCGACTGGCGCGCATGCTGGGCATCGCCGTCGAATGGCAGTCGCTGCTGAGTTTCTTGCCGCCGGGTCTGCAGGACGCTATGAAGCGGCGCTCCGCCATGGCGTCCACTTTCGTGGCTTCGCTGCATATGGCGAAGGAAGGGGCGCTGGAGCTGCGCCAGACCGAGGCTTTCGGTCCGATTTTCATGCGCAAGCGTCCGGCTTCGGAAGAGCGCTAAGGAGTGTCGTTGCGGTCATGAGCGAGAATGCCGACAAGCACGCGCAACATCTGCGGCTGCTGGAAGCCCTGATCTTCGCCAGCGCCGTTATGCTGGATGAGGAGGGCCTCGCCGAACGCCTGCCGGACGGCGTCGATATCAACGCGCTGCTGGCGGACCTGGCTGAAGCCTATGCCAATCGCGGCGTCAATCTCGTCAAGCTGGCGGGCGGCTGGACCTTCCGCACCGCGCCCGACCTCAAGGACCGGCTGAGGATCGAGACGCAAGTTTCGCGCAAGCTCTCGCGTGCCGCCGTCGAGACGCTGGCCATCATCGCCTACCATCAGCCGGTGACCCGGGCCGAGATCGAAGCCATTCGCGGCGTCGGCTTGAGCAAAGGCACGCTCGATCTGCTGTTCGAGCAGGGCTGGATCCAGCCTATGGGCCGCCGCCGCGCGCCGGGCAAGCCGGTGACCTGGGGCAGCACGCCTTACTTCCTCGAACATTTCGGTCTGGCGGCGTTGGAAGACCTGCCGGGTTTCGACGAGCTCAAGGCCGCCGGCCTGCTCGACGCCAACGCCAACATCACCGTCTATCGGCCGGAGGAGGGCGATCTGCCGCTCGAGCCGGGCGACGAGGAGGCGGACGAGCCGCTGTCCGACGGCGAAGCCACGGAATCGGCAACAGAAAAGGCCTAGAGCCGATCTGGCCTTTGCAGCCTGCTTACCGCATGATCCGCGCAGATGGTTGCGCTTGATACCCAATCGCATAGAAGTCGCCCGCGCGTTGCCTTCCGGCTGGAAGGCTGGGCGGTTTTCGCGCTGGCCATAGCGCTGCTGGTCCTGGCGCCGGTGCTGGCGGTGGTTCATCCGCTGATCACCGCCGACAAGGCGCTGTGGCAGCATCTGGTCGACACGGTGCTGGCGCGCTACCTGGTCAACACGCTGGTGCTGATGCTGGGCGTCGGCTTCTTCACCTTCGTGCTGGGCGTGGCTGCGGCATGGCTGGTGACCATGTGCCGGTTCCCCGGCGTGCGGCTGTTCGAATGGGCGCTGCTGCTGCCGCTGGCCATGCCGGCCTATGTTGTGGCCTATGCCTATACGGGGCTGTTGGATTTCGCCGGGCCGGTGCAGAGCTTTTTGCGCACGGCTCTCGATCTGCGGCCGGGCAGCTATGGATTTCCCTCCATCCGCAACACGCCGGGCGCTGTCGCCGTGCTGTCGCTGGTGCTCTATCCGTATGTCTATCTGACCTCGCGCGCTTCCTTCCTCGACCAGTCGGTGTGCGTGCTGGAAGTCAGCCGCACGTTGGGCCGCACCGGCTGGGGCAGTTTTACCCAGGTGGCGCTGCCGCTGGCGCGGCCGGCGATCATCGGCGGACTGGCGCTGGCGCTGATGGAAACGCTGAACGAGTTCGGCGCGGTGCAGTTCTTCGGCGTCGACACGTTCAGCACCGGCATCTTCCGGGCCTGGTTCGGCTTTGGCGACTATCGCGCCGCCGCCCAGCTGGCGGCGGCAATGATGTTGGTGGTGGCGATCTTGCTGCTGATCGAGCGTTTCTCGCGCGGCAAGGGCCGCATCGAGCACTCGTCGCGCCGCTACAGCCGTCTGAAGCCTTACGTCTTGAGCGGCGGCGCGGCAGCGGCGGCGGCGCTCTTCTGTGCCGCCCTGGTCGGTCTGGGATTTCTGATTCCCGCTTTGACCTTGCTGGGCGGTGCGCTGGAACACCTCGAAGCACTGGGTCAGGCGGAGTTCTATTACGATGTCTGGCACAGCGTGTCGCTGGCGGCGCTGGCGGCCTGCGTGGCTGTTCTGATCGCCCTGGGCATCGCCTATGCCGAACGCCTGCAGCCCTCGCCACCGGTGCGGGCTGCCGCACGCACCGCGGGGTTGGGCTACGCCATCCCCGGCGCGGTGCTGGCGGTCGGCATCCTCTTGCCGCTGACGGCGCTTGATCACGGCATCGACGCGCTGGCGCGTCTGAGCTTCGGCGTTTCGACCGGCTTGCTGCTCACCGGCTCGGCGGCTGCCTTGCTGGGGGCCTACACGATCCGCTTTCTCGCCGTGGCTTTGAACACCGTCGAAGCCGGGATGGCGCGGATCACGCCCAGCATGGAGAGCGCTGCTCGCACTTTGGGTGCGCCACCGTCGCGCACGCTGCGGCTGGTGCATGCGCCGATGATGGCCGGCAGCCTGTTCACCGCCGCGATTCTGGTGTTTGTCGACGTGATGAAGGAATTGCCGGCCACCTACATCATGCGGCCATTCGATTACGACACGCTGGCGGTGCGCGCCTATCAGTACGCGGCTGATGAGCGCCTGTCGCAGGCCGCCCTGCCATCGCTGGCCATTGTCGTGTTCGCGCTGGCGCCGGTGCTGCTGTTGAGCCGCGCCATCGCCCGCTCGCGTCCGGGTTCGACCAGCGACGTGGTTGCTGGTATCGCGCCGCGGCTGGAGGCGGCATGAGCGACGCGTTGGTCCTGCACGGCATCTCGCACGCCTATGATGCCAGTCTGGTGGTGCGCGACCTGGCGCTGAGCGCTGAACCGGGCGAACTGGTTTGCCTGGTAGGCCCGTCAGGTTGCGGCAAGACGACGAGCCTGCGTCTGGTTGCGGGACTGGAGCGCGTACAGCAGGGCAGCATCGAGATTGCTGGCCGGCGTGTCGCCGATGCCCGCCTGCACGTACCGCCCGAGGAACGCAGCGTCGGCCTGATGTTCCAGGACTTCGCATTGTTTCCGCATCTGTCGGTGCTGGACAATGTTGCGTTCGGCCTGCGCGGCCAGTCTGCTTCCAACCGGGCCGGAACTGCGCAGGCGATGCTGCAGCAGGTCGGCATGGCGGATTTTGCCGAAGCGTTTCCGCACATGCTGTCCGGCGGGCAGCAACAGCGCGTGGCGCTGGCGCGCGCACTGGCGCCGCAGCCGAAGATCATGCTGCTGGACGAGCCGTTCTCCGGTCTCGACACCCGGCTGCGTCAGCGGGTGCGCGACGATGCGCTGCATGTGTTGAAGCAAACCGGCACCACGACGCTGCTGGTCACCCACGACCCGGAAGAGGCCATGTTCATGGCCGATCGCATCGCCATGATGGATCGGGGTCGCATCGTGCAGATCGGCACGCCGAGTGAGATCTATGGCCAGCCGGCCAGCCGTTTCGTGGCCGAGTTTTTTTCCGATCTCAACGCCATTGCGGGCGTGGTGCGCGGCGGGCGTGTGGCGACGCCGTTCGGGCCTGTTTCCGCCGGCGATCTGCCGGAGGCGGCCCAAGTCGAGGTGCTGATCCGCCCCGAGGCTTTGCGCATCGACCTGAACGGCGGCGTCGATGGCAGGGGCATTGCGGCGCGGGTCGTGGCGGCCCGGCTGCTGGGCCGCAGCAGCCTGGTCCATCTCTGCCTTAATCTCGACCCAGGACATTCCCATGCTGGGCCGCTGGCCGAAAACCAGCATGAGCACTGGCATGCAAGGGTGCCCGGCCGTTTCCTGCCGCCGGAGGAAAGCCTGGTTCGGGTCGAGCTGGATACCACGCAAAGCTTTGTATTTCCGGCTGAAGCCCCCAAATAGAGGGCAAGGGCACTGGCGTTGCGCGGGCGGGGGCGATTTGCCAATATCCGCCCGGAACTTAGGGGCCGGCGATACCGCGACCTCGGGAGGCGAAAAATGGGCAGTTTCAGTATTTGGCATTGGCTGATCGTGCTGGCAGTGGTCCTGCTGCTGTTCGGCGGGCGGGGCAAGATTTCCTCGCTGATGGGCGATTTCGGCAAGGGTCTGAAGGCCTTCAAGAAGGGCGTCGGCACCGAGGAAAACCCGGATGGCACGACGACGACGACGGCCACCGGCGAGCCGCGCATCATCGGCGCCGGCACCACCACCGCCTCGTCCAATACGGTCAACGAGCCGCCGGTCATCAAGCGCTGATCCGGCGTCGGCGGCGCTTGATGCCGCGGAAGGTTGAGACAGCATGTTCGACCTGAGCTGGGGCGAGATGGGGCTGATTGCCCTCATCGCCCTGATCGTCATCGGCCCCAAGGAGTTGCCGCAGGTACTGCGGACCGTGCGCAGCTGGCTGGGCGCGGCGCGCGGCATGGCGCGCGACTTCCAGGGCCATGTCGACGAGATGATGAAGGATTCAGGGATAGACGAGGTGCGCAAGAGCATCCGCGACAACACTGCCCTGCATCTGGACGATCTCGCCGATCAGGTCGATCCCGACCGCAAGGTCCGGGACGCCATCGATCCCAAATCCTACGATCCGAATCTGCTGTTGGGCGACGATCCGGCAGTGCCGCCGCCGGTAAAGCCGGAAGAGTTCAGGAGCGGCGGTGAGTTCCATCCGCCGACCGAGGAGCCGGCCACGGCGTTGCCGGCCACCAGCGAACCGACCTTGGCCGATGTCGCGCCGCCGCCGAGCTTCGACACGCCGCGCAAATCCCCCGCTTGAACGGCAATAAACCACTGGCTTTGGCCGCGCGCCTTGCCCATAAACGGGGCGTGCCGTTCGCCAGATCAGCCCGGAATCCTCCGTGACCGACGAGCCCGAAGACGACAGGAAGATGCCGCTGCTCGATCATCTGATCGAGCTGCGCAAACGGCTGATCTGGAGCGCGGTGGCGCTGATCTTGCTGTTCCTGGCGTTCTTCTATTTCGCCGAGCCGATCTTCAAGTTCCTGGCCCAGCCGCTGCAGTCGCGCACCAACCAGCCGCTGGTCTATACGGCGCTGACCGAAGCCTTCTTCACCTACATCAAGCTGTCGTTCTTCGGCGCCTTCCTGATCGGCTTTCCCTTCTTCGCCACGCAGATCTGGCTGTTCGTCGCGCCCGGCCTCTATCGCCATGAGCGCGCGGCCTTCCTGCCGTTCCTGATCTCGACGCCGATCATGTTCTATCTCGGCGCGGCCGGCGTTTATTACTTCGTGGTGCCGGTGGCATGGGAATTCTTCCTCGGCTTCCAGACCGAGGATATCCAGCTGCTGCCGCGGGTCAGCGATTACCTGTCGCTGCTGATGCAGCTGATGTTCGCCTTCGGGCTGGCGTTCGAGCTGCCGGTGCTGCTGACCCTGCTGGTGCGGGTCGGCATCGTCTCGACCGATGGGCTGAAGTCCAAGCGGCGCTACGCCATCGTTGCCGCCTTCATCCTGGCCGCCGTTCTCACGCCGCCCGATGTCATCAGCCAGGTGTCGCTGGCGGTGCCGATCATCGTTCTCTACGAGGCCGCTATCATCATCGGCCGCATGATCGAGAAGAAGCGTGACGCCGGAGAAGGCGAGGCGGAAGAAGAAGGTGACGAGGCCGCCGCGCCCGAGACGCCGAAGAGCGAGGCGGAAGAATTCCCCAATCGTCCGACCACGCCGCCCAGCCAGTAGCCGCCATGCACGACATCAAATCCATTCGCGACAATCCGGACGCCTTCGATGCGGCGCTGAAGAAGCGCGGCATAAAGCCGATGTCGGCCGATTTGCTGGAGTTGGACCGCAGGCGTCGTGCCGCCATCACCGAGAGCGAGCAGGTGCTGGCCAGGCGCAAGGCGCTGTCCAAACAGATCGGTATGGCCAAAGGCAAGGGCGAGAACGCCGATGCGCTGCTCGCCGAAGCAGGTGGGCTCGACGAGGTACTGAAAGCGGGTGAGGCGTCGGTGGGGGCGGCCGATGCGGCGATCCGCGAGGCGCTGGCGTCGATCCCCAATTTGCCGGCCGACGACGTGCCGGTCGGCGGCGACGAAAGCGCCAATGTCGAATTGCGCAAGGTCGGCACGCCGCGCAAATTCAATTTCTCGCCCAAGGATCACGTCGAGATCGGCGAGGGCCTGGGCATGATGGATTTCGCCACGGCGGCGAAGATCTCGGGCGCGCGGTTTGTCATGCTGAAGGGCCCGCTGGCGCGGCTGGAGCGGGCGCTGGCGCAGTTCATGCTCGACCTGCACACGGGAGAACACGGCTACACCGAAGTCGATCCGCCGCTGCTGGTCAAGGACAGCGCGCTTTACGGCACCGGGCAGCTGCCGAAATTCGCCGAGGACCAGTTCGTCACCACCGGCGATGCGCAGATCCGCCGCTGGCTGATTCCAACTGCCGAAGTGTCGCTGACCAATATCGTGGCCGACGAGATCGTCGATGCGGCAAGCTTGCCGCAGCGCTACACGGCCTGGACGCCGTGCTTCCGCTCGGAAGCGGGCGCGGCCGGGCGCGACACGCGCGGCATGATCCGCCAGCACCAGTTTCCCAAGGTCGAGATGGTCAGCATCGTCGCGCCGGAAGAGTCCGAAGCCGAGCACCGGCGTATGACCAAGGCGGCGGAGAAGGTGCTGAAGAAACTGAACCTGGCCTATCGTACGGTCGTGCTCAGCACCGGCGACATGGGATTCTCGGCGCGCAAGACCTACGATATCGAGGTCTGGCTGCCGGGCCCGCACGCCTATCGCGAGATTTCAAGCTGCTCCAACTGCGGCGACTTCCAAGCCCGCCGCATGAATGCCCGCTATCGCAAGCCCGGCGAGAAAGGCACGCAGTTCCTGCACACGCTGAACGGCTCAGGCGTTGCAGTGGGACGCTGCCTGGTGGCGGTACTGGAGAATTACCAGGAGCAGGACGGCTCCGTGGTTGTCCCGCCGCCGCTAAAGCCCTATATGGGCGGCCTCGATCGCATCGAACGTCCGGCGAAGTAGCGCCGGCTCGCCAACAAGAAGGAAAGACATGACACGCGGCAGTATCGATCTGGCCAAGGCGCGTATCCTCGTCACCAACGATGACGGCATCAATGCGCCGGGCCTCGACTGCCTGATCAAGATCGCGCGCGAGCTCAGCAACGATGTCTGGGTAATGGCGCCCGAGCGCAACCAGAGCGGCGCCTCGCATTCGCTGACCCTGTCCAATCCGCTGCGCTACCGCGAAGTCGGCGATCGCAAATTCGCCCTGGACGGCACGCCGACCGATTGCGTGCTTTTCGCTTCCCGCCACCTGCTGGCCGACCATCGTCCCGATCTGGTGCTCTCAGGCGTCAATCGCGGCGCCAACATGGCCGATGACGTGACCTATTCCGGCACCATTGCCGGCGCTATGGAGGGCTGCATGCTGGGCATCTCGGCCATCGCGCTGAGCCAGGCCTTCACCCACGACCAGGCCATCAAATGGGAAACCGCGGAGCGGCATGCGCCCAAGGTGATCCGCAAGCTGGTGTCGGTGGATTGGCCGAAAGAGATGCTGCTGAATGTCAATTTCCCCGATGTCGAACCCAAGGACGTCAAGGGAGTCAAAGTCACCGGGCAGGCCCATATCGACATGCTGATGGATATCGTCGAGCGCACCGATCCGCGCGGCGGCACCTATTACTGGCTGACCTATGCGCGCGGCCAGACCGAGCCGGCCGAGGATTCCGATCTGGCGGCAGTGCGGGCAGGCTATGTATCTGTGACGCCGCTGCATCTGGATCTCACGCACAAGACGGCGCAGAAGAAATTGGCGCATCTGTTCGAATGAGCAAACACGCGTCCAAGATCCGTCTGATCATGGAGCTGCGCCGGTCGGGCATCACCGACACGCGCGTGCTGGCGGCGATCGAACGCATTCCGCGCGAGGAATTCGTGCTGCCGACCTTCGCCGACCAGGCCTACGAGAATCTGGCGCTGCCGATCGGCCACGGCCAGACCATCAGCCAGCCCTATGTCGTGGCCTTCATGACCCAGGCGCTGCAGGTCGAGGAGAAGATGAAGGTGCTGGAGGTCGGCACCGGTTCGGGCTACCAGGCGGCGGTGCTGTCGAAAATGTGCCGCCGGCTCTACACCATCGAACGCTATCGGCCGCTGGCCGAAGACTCGGAGAAGCGGCTGCAGCATCTGCGCTGCCACAACGTGGTGGTGCGGGTAGCCGACGGCACCAAGGGCTGGCGCGAGCAGGCGCCGTTCGATCGCATCATCGTCACCGCCGCCGGACGCGAAGTGCCGCCGCTGCTGCTGGAGCAACTGGGCGACAATGGCGTGCTGGTGATGCCAATGGGCCCCGATCCCTTGAACCAGAGCATCATGCGGCTGAAAAAGACCGAGCGCGGCATCGAGAGGGAAAGCCTGCTGCCGGTGCGTTTCGTGCCGCTGGTGCCGGGCGCCCTGCCGGAAGCCAGCGATTTCTAGATAGCGTTGCCGCCGAAGTTTTTCCCCAATTGCCGATCAGGCTGGATTCACAAACGGTGCGATTTGGGCTAAACGATTCGGGCGGCTTTCTGGCAACGGCAATCAGGGTGACGAGAATGCGCTTCAATGCGATGCGGCTCATGGCCGGAATGCTGGCGCTGGGCCTGCTGGGCGGCTGTACGGTTTACGACAAGGTCGTCTATTCCGGCCGTGAGGGCACGGTCGAGCAGCCGGGCTCGGCGGCGGAAGCGGGCACGCCCGCGATCTATGTCGTAGCCAGCGGCGACACGGTCAACGGCATCGCCCGCCGCTTCAACGTCTCGCCCCAGACCATCATCGAGCGCAACAGCTTGCAGCCGCCGCATACGATCAGGGTCGGCCAATGGCTGGAAGTGCCCGCTTCCGGCGCATCGATGGCTGCGGCGCCCGGGCCCGCATCGAGCGGCGTCATTGCGCCCGGCGCCGTTTCCTCGGAGGTGCTGCCGCCGCCCTCAGGCGTCAGTTCGGCGCCGGTCTCCGCCGCTCCGGCCTCCGGGGAGCGCGCGCCGCCTCCCTCGACCAGTGCACCAACGGCTGTCACACCGTCTGCGTCAGCCGCAACGCCGCCGCCGGCGACGCCGCCCGCCGCACAGACCGCCGCGGCTCCCGCCGCGATACCAGGCGGGCCGGTGAAATTCGACTGGCCGCTGCGCGGCCAGATCGTCGCCGGCTTCGGCCCGCAGGCGGGTGGGGTGCAAAACGACGGCGTCAACATCGCCGTGCCGCGCGGCACGCCGGTCAAGGCGGCAGCGGCGGGCAACGTGCTCTATGCCGGCGAGGAAGTGCGCGGCTTCGGCAAGCTGGTGCTGATTGGCCATGCCGATGGCTACGTCACCGCCTATGCCCATAACGATGAACTGAACGTCACGCGCGGCGCCAGCGTCGCCAAAGGCCAGGTGATATCCAAGGTCGGCCAGACCGGCAATGTCACCAGCCCGCAGCTCCACTTCGAAATCCGCCAGCGCAACAAGGCGATCGATCCGCTGCCGTTGCTGGGGCAGTAAGTCTTCGCGGCAACACAAACCCTCATCCTGAGGAGCGAGCGTTAGCGAGCGTCTGGAAGGATTGGGATCGATACTGAATCCGATCCTTCGAGACGCGGCCCTGCGGGCCGCTCCTCAGGATGAGGGAGTATGGTGCGGGCGAAGAACTAATCCAACCTCTGGCCCAGCCGTCCCGCGAGATCCTGGATGAACTGCCAGGCTACTCGGCCGGAGCGGGAGCCGCGGGTGACGGACCATTCCACGGCTTGTTTCTTCCAATCCGCTTCGGAAATCTTCAGCCCGTAATGGCGGACATAGCCGTCGATCATGGCGAAGAACGTGTCCTGATCGCAGTTGTGAAAACCCAGCCATAGGCCAAAGCGGTCCGAGAGCGAGACCTTTTCCTCGACCGCTTCGCTGGGGTTGATGGCGGTCGAGCGCTCGTTGTCGATCATGTCGCGCGGCATCAGATGCCGGCGGTTCGAGGTGGCGTAAAACACCACATTGCCGGGACGGCCTTCGATGCCGCCTTCCAGCACCGCTTTGAGCGATTTGTAGGCAGCGTCCTCGCCGTCGAAGGAGAGATCGTCGCAGAACAGGATGATGCGGCGCTGCGAGGCGCGCAGCAGGCCCAGCAGGCGCGGCAGCGAGGGGATATCCTCGCGATGGATTTCCACCAGCACCACGGCAGGCTTTCCCGCTTTTGCCAGTTCGGCATTGACGGCGGCATGCACGGCCTTGACCAGCGACGACTTGCCGGCACCGCGTGCCCCCCACAGCAGCGCGTTGTTGGCGGGCAGGCCGTGGGCGAAGCGGCGCGTGTTGTCGAGCAGGGTCTCGCGCTGCCGCTCGATGCCCTGCAGCAGCATGATGTGGACGCGGTTGACCTGCGGCACCGGCTCCAGCCGGTTGTTTTCGGCATGCCAGGCGAAGGCGTCGGCGCTGTCCAGCGCCGGGCGCTCGTCCCGAGGCGGCGCCAGGCGCTCCAGCGCCTCGGCAATGCGCGCCAGCAAGGGCTGCAGGGGTTCGGACATCGGGCTACTCCTCGGAAGGCGAAACTGGCGCATCGTTTAGCATAAGTCTCTGACTTTTCGAGACAATCGCATTGAACGGGGTGCGCCAAACCCCACATTGCAATTGCCGGTCAGGTGGTTATAGTCCGGCAGTTTTTGCGTCCCGGCAGAGGCAAATTCTGTCGGTTTGACCGAAGGTTAGCAGGGAGATTCCGATGTTTATTTCCGAAGCCTACGCGCAGGGCGCGGGTGGCGGTTTTGGCGGCGACAGCATCATGCAGTTCGCGCCGCTGATCCTGATTTTTGTGGTGTTCTATTTCCTGCTGATCCGGCCGCAGCAGAAGAAAATGAAGGCCCATCGCGAGATGATCGGCGCCGTGCGCCGCGGCGACCGCGTCGTCACCGGCGGCGGCATGATCGGCCAGGTGGTCAAGGTCATCGACGCCAACGAAGTCGACGTGCAGATCGCCGAAGGCGTGAAGGTGCGGATGATCAAGTCGACCATCACCGACGTCATCGCCCGCGGCGAGCCGGTCAAGGGCGCCAGGAAGGGCGAAGAGGTCGAGGAAGAGGTCGACGAGGATGCGCCGGCCCTGCCGCCGCCCGCGCCGGACGTCAAGCGCTCCGGTGGTTTCGGCGGCCTGTTCGGCCCCAAGAAATAATCCCGTTTGAGATTTGGATGCGGCCTTCGGGCCGCGCCCTCTTTCCCCGCTTTACCGGACCGATCGCGTCATGATGCATATGCCGACCTGGAAGGCCGTCCTGATCGTCGGGATCTGCTTGCTGGGATTGATTCTCTGCATCCCCAATTTCTTCACCAAGGAGCAACTCGACAAGGTGCCGGGCTTCGTGCCCTCGCGTCAGATCGGGCTGGGGTTGGATCTAAAGGGCGGCGCGCATTTCCTGCTCGAAGTCGGCATAGCGCCGGTGATGCAGGAACGGCTGGTGAGCCTGAGCGATACGATCCGCGCCGAACTGCGCAAGGAGCAGATCCGTTTCCGTGAAGTCGAGGTGCAGCAGGGCGCCGTGGTCGGCGCCGTGCGCGAGCCGGGCGATCTGCAGCGCGCTATGGACATCGTCCGCCGCGCCGAGCAGGGCCTGGATGTCACCTCCAATCCCGATGGCAGCTTCCGGGTGATCTTCACGCCCGAGGCGATTGCCCAGCGCAAGACCCAGATCCTGGAGCAGTCGATCGAGATCCTGCGCCGGCGTGTCGACGAATCGGGGACCAAGGAACCCACCATCGTGCGGCAGGGCGACGACCGCATTCTGCTGCAGCTTCCAGGCG
Organism: Alphaproteobacteria bacterium; assembly: GCA_029266575.1. Taxonomy (GTDB): domain Bacteria; phylum Pseudomonadota; class Alphaproteobacteria; order Reyranellales; family JAQSWP01; genus JAQSWP01. Next base: position 18,804 of record JAQSWP010000020.1, read on the forward strand.
TCAAGGATACGGCGCCGATCAAGGCCATTATCGGCAAGACCGCGAAAATGGAATTCCGCCTGGTCAACGAGAACGTGCCGGTTGCCGCAATCGGCCTGGGCGGGGTGCCGCCAAACTCGGAAGTTCTCGAAGGCCAGGACCGCGCCACTGGCGGCGGCGAAATCGCCAAATACGTCGTGTTCAAGCGCATCGTGGTCGGCGGCGAGTCGCTGACCGATGCGCAGCCGACCAACGATCGCGGCCAATGGATCGTCAATTTCAAGTTCGACAATTCCGGCGGCCGCCGCTTCTGTCAGGCGACGACCGAGAACGTGCAGAAGCGGCTGGCCATCGTGCTGGACAGCAAGGTGATCAGCGCGCCAGTCATACAATCGCCGATCTGCGGCGGCCAAGGCATCATCACCGGCCAGTTCACCGTCGAATCGGCGACTGAACTCGCGCTGCTGCTGCGTGCCGGCGCGCTGCCGGCTTCGCTCACCTTCATCGAGGAGCGCACGGTCGGCCCCGAACTCGGCGCCGATTCGATCCAGGCCGGCGAGATCGCCACGGCGGTGGGTTCGGCACTGGTCGTGGTTTTCATGCTGGCCTGTTACGGCATGTTCGGCGCCATAGCCATCGTGGCGCTGTTCTTCAACCTGGTCTGGGTGTTCGCCGCCATGTCGGTGCTGGGCGCCTCGCTGACCTTGCCCGGCATCGCCGGCATCGTGCTGACCGTCGGCATGTCGGTCGACGCCAACGTGCTGATCTACGAGCGCGTGCGCGAGGAAGTCCGCATGGGCCGAACGCCGATCTCGGCACTTGATGCCGGCTACGAGCGCGCCATGTCGTCGATCGTGGACGGCAATCTGACGACGCTGATTTCCGGCATCATCCTGTTCGCGCTGGGCTCCGGCCCGATCCGCGGTTTCGCCGTCACACTGTCGCTGGGCATCATCGTTTCGATGTTCACCGCGATCATGCTGACGCGACTGATCATCGTTTGGTGGCTGCGTTGGCAGCGCCCCACCACGCTCAACATCTGAGGGCCGGACCATGGCTTTATTCCGTCCGCTGCGCCTGATCCCACACGGCACCAAGTTCAACTTCATGCGCCCGCGCCTTTTCGCGCTGGCCCTGTCCACCTTCATGAACATCGCTTCGATCGTGCTGGTGTTCACGGTCGGCTTCAATCTCGGCATCGACTTCAAGGGCGGCGTGCTGCTGGAAGTGCAGACGCCGGGCAAGGCCGATCTTGCCGCTATCCGCGAGACCATCGGCAAGCTCGATCTGGGCGACGTGGCGCTGCAGGAATTCGGCCAGGACAACGTGGTGCTGATCCGCGTGCAGCGGCAGGAAGCCGGGCAGGCCTGTTTCGCCAATGCGATCAACGTCGCAAATAAGACTGCTGGCAGCGGATATTCGTTGCGCGACGTAAAGCTGGATGGCGCCAATGCTCAGGTCCGTATCGCCACGCCGCAGCCGCTGACAGGCCAGTCGGTTACCGCCCTTGCCGGCGCCATGGGGCTGCCGTCTGAGCGGATGTTGCGGGCGGAAGAGGGCGGCGGCATCATTGCCATGGAACGCACGCAGGCCGCCGAATGGTGCCAGCAGGTCGCCATCAAGACGGTCGAAGCGGCTTTGGGCGAGGGCTACGTCGAGCGCCGCACCGAATCGGTCGGTCCCAAGGTCGGCAGCGAGCTGGTGCAGACCGGCCTCATCGCCGGCGTCGTCACCATCGCCGGCATCCTGATCTACATCTGGTTCCGCTTCGAATGGCAGTTCGCCGTCGGCGCGCTGATTGCGCTGGCGCATGACGTGCTGACCACGCTGGGCCTGTTCGCGCTGACGCAGATCGAATTCAACCTGGCCTCGCTCGCCGCGGTGCTGACCATTGCCGGCTATTCGGTCAACGACACGGTGGTGGTGTTCGACCGCGTGCGCGAGAACATGCGCAAGTTCAAGAAGATGCCGCTGATCGACCTGCTCAATCTCAGCCTCAACGACACGCTGTCGCGCACCATCATGACCGCCGGCACCACCTTCCTGGCGGTGCTGGCGCTGGTGCTGCTGGGCGGGCCGGTGATCCAGGGCTTTTCGGTCGCCATGCTGTGGGGCGTCATCGTCGGCACCTATTCGTCGATCTGGATGGCCTGCGCCATGCTGGTCTATACCGGCGTGCGCGACGGCTCCTCCATCATCAAGGACGAGCACGACAAGGCGCAGGCCGAGTTCGCCGCCAAGCCGTAAAGCGCGTGATCGACGACAAGACGCTACCAACGCCGAAGCCGGACGAGCGGCAGGTCATCCAGTCCTATGGCGCCGGCCGTTTCCGCATTTCCAATGTCGTCTACGAACATGCCGTGCTGGTGCTGCCGGACCGTACGCGGAAGTGGGATGTCGATGCGGCGGCGCCGCTGACGATCGCGTCGCTGGCGCCGCTGCGCGAGCATGCCGGCATCAAGATCCTGCTGGTGGGCGGCGGCAAGCGAGCGCTGCAGATCACCGCCGAATTGCGCAACTGGCTGCGTGAGGCGGGCATTGTGGCCGAGACGATGGATACCGGCGCGGCGTGCCGCACCTATGGCGTGCTGCTGGCCGAAGGGCGGCGGGTCGCGGCCGCATTGCTGCCGATTTCCTGAAACGAAAAACGGGGCCCGCAGGCCCCGTTTCCGGATGAAGTCGCGATGCTGGCTTAAAGGCCGGCGTTCTGCGCCGCGACCATGCAGAACAGCATCGGCACCGACAGCAAGGTGTTGGTGCGCGAGAACAGCATGGCGGCGCGGGCCGACTTGGCCTTAACGTCCGGCGCCGCCTCGACCAAGCCCAGGGCACGCTGCTGGTTCGGCCAGATGATGAACCAGACGTTGAAGGCCATGATCAGGCCCAGCCACATGCCAATGCCGATCACGGTCTGGCCGGTGACGCCGCTTTGGACAATGCCGAGCGTGATGGCGTTGACGAAATAGCCGTTCATGATGGCGAGTAGAGCGCCGGTCAGCACGGTGGCGGCGGCACCCCAGCGGAACCAGAACAAGGCCGAAGGCGCGATGACCTTGGAGATCGCCGGCTTCTGCTCGTCCGGAATCTTCGGCATGGACGGCATCTGGACGAAGTTGAAGTAGTACAGCATGCCGATCCACATGATGCCGCTCAGCACGTGCAGCCAGCGCATTACGAACGCGCCCCAGCCGTGGTCGAAGGTCGGAAAACCGCGCAGGGCCCCGACGACGATGAAGATGGCGAGCAGCAGGACGAAGCCGGCGATGACCGTCCGCTGCAAGGATTGAAGAATGGCTGCCATGACTGTCCCCCTATGGCTCCAATAACTGCCCAGGATTCTAGCAGACGTTCTCGTTACCGCAAGCGTGCCTTGGGATAACTCGTTCATCCGGAAAGGAGAATCGTCGACCTTCAGGTGCGCCAGCGCAGCAGCAGACGGTCGATCAGGGTGATCCGAGCCGGGCGGACATTGGGCGTTTGCCGGGCGAGGCGCTTCTGCAGGCGGCGCAGCAGGATCAGGCTGGCCGTGACGCCGCGCCGCAAACCTTGATCATGCATCGCGTTCAGGCCGCGCTCGGCCGCCAGCAGCATCTCTTCCAGGCGCGACAGGCCATTGCCATAAGCGGTGTCGAGGGCCGGATTTCGCCTCGAGCTGCGCAGCCAGACGGGGATGTCGGTGCCGGCCGGAAACCACTGCGCCGGCAGCAGGATATGGCCGCTATTGCGCAAGCGCTGCGGTGCTTCCTGCAGCAGCGCAGTCAGGCCGATGGAGAGCATCAGCGCATCCATCGGCGGCTGCGCGATGGCCGCCTCGCTGTGCAGATCGAGCAGGGCGCGGCCGAAGGGTATGACGGCAAAGCGCAGGTGATTGTGCAGATCGCTCCAGTTCTGGAACAGCACGCCCGGCGCCGCCGTCGCTTCGCGGGCGAAGGCCTGCCGCATCAGGGCAAGCTGTGGCGCGATCCGCGGATCTTCGCTCGCGGCGTGCGAACTGCCGCTGGCGAGCAGGCGCAGCAGTTCGAAAAGCTGCGCGCCTTCGCTCCTGTGCTCGTCGCCCAGCCGTTGGATCAGCGGCTGCAGCAAAGCCAGTGCGGCTTCGGCGTCGACGGCAATGGCGGGGGCAGAAGGCATGGCGCGTTTTATGGCATAAACGGGGTTGGCAGCGATGGAAGTTTTGCGATGGCCGAGCCGGAGGAATGGAATCGTCTGTGCGCCGAACAGGTTCGGCAGCAGGACTATGACCACTATCTTTGCGGCCTTTTTGCGCCCGAGGAGCCGCGACAGGGGCTGTACGCTCTTTACGCCTTCAATGCCGAGATCGCGCGCACGCCGGAACTGGTGAGCGAACCGCTCCTGGGCCGCATTCGCCTGCAATGGTGGCGCGATGCCATCGCCGCCGCCTATCAAGGCAGTGGTCCGCATCATCAGGTGGTGCAGGCGTTGGCGCAGGCCATTGCCCGCTTTGCCCTGCCGCGCGAGCCCCTTGACGCCATGCTCGATGCGCGCGAGGCCGAAGTGGAGAACGAACCGATCGTCGATTACGCCGCGCTCGAGCGGCTGGCGGAAGCGACCGCCGGCGGTCTTACCGCTCTCAGCCTCGCCTGCCTCGGTGCGACCCAGCCGCGGGCGCTGCAGGCCGGGCGTCACGTCGGCATCGCCTATGCGCTGATCGGCCTGTTGCGGGCGGTGCCGTTCCACGCCGCGCAAAGGCGGAGCTACCTGCCGCAGGATCGCCTTGCGGCGGCCGGCGTGTCGATCGAGGCCATGTTCGAAGCTCGCAAGCAGGCCGGGTTGCCGGTGGTCGTTGCTGGCATCGC
>JAQSWP010000202.1 GCA_029266575.1 Alphaproteobacteria bacterium
CGGCTCGATGCTGCGCCCCGTGTACCCGGCGGCGGTGGTGGCGGGCAATGTCGAGACCTCGATGTGCATCACCGAATGCCTCTATGGCGCGCTGGGCGTGCAGGCGTCGGGCCAGTGCACGCTCAACAACTTCACCTTCGGCAACGCCAAGTACCAGTATTACGAAACGATCTGCGGCGGCTCCGGCGCCGGGCCCGACTACGACGGCGTGACCGTCCACACCCATATGAGCAACGCAAGACTCACCGATCCCGAAGTGCTGGAATGGCGCTTCCCCATCCTGCTGGAGAGCTTCGCCATCCGCAAAGGCTCCGGCGGCAAGGGCAAGCACCATGGCGGCGACGGCACCATCCGCCGCCTGCGCTTCCTCGAAGCCATGACCGCCTCGATCCTCTCCAACTCCCGCTCGCGCCCGCCGTTCGGCCTGGAAGGCGGCGAGCCCGGCTCCCCCGGCCGCAACCGGGTCGAGCGCGCATCAGGGCAGGTCGAGGAGTTTGGCGCTACGGCGCGGACGGAGATGAACCCGGGCGACGTGTTCGTCATCGAGACACCGGGTGGTGGCGGTTATGGCGCTGTGGAGGAGAAGAAGCAGGCGGCGGAGTAGACATAGCCGCGCTTCGCGCGACCTCTCTTCCTATTCCCTCCCCCCTTGCGGGGGAGGGTTAGGGTGGGGGGTGTTTCACCGGAACATCTCTCTCGTTGACCCCCTCCCTACCCTCCCCCGCGAGGGGGGAGGGAATAAGAAAAGCGCCTCCGCTTCTCCCCAACTTCCAATGTTTGCAACTCCCACTGCTTGACTCCTGAAACCTGAATCGCCAAGAGTCTCGGCCGGCGCACTGCGCCTTGAACGAACCCGCTCGCGGATGACATCCGGGGGCGGGTTTTTCTTTGTCCCCAGCGATCAGGAAACCGAAATGGATGACGGCATTCTGCTGGCACACGACGACGATTGGCCTGCGCTGCATCGGCAGTGGCGCGACCAGCAGCGCCAGGCGGTGAACGGAATAACGCCGGAGGAAGCGCGCGAACACGAGCGCAAGCGGGCGCTGACCATCGATCCCACCACGCTCGAAGGCCGCGACGTGCCGCCGCGCCGCTGGCTGGTGCCCAATTTGATCCCGCGCGGCGCCGTCACTTTGCTGTCAGGCGATGGCGGCGTGGGAAAAAGCCTGCTGGCGATGCAGCTGATGACGGCGGGCGCGCTCGCCGCGCGCGCCGAAGGCGAGCAGGAGCCGGAGAAATGGCTCGGCATGAAGCTGGCGCCGTTCCGCTCGCTGGGCTTCTTCTGCGAGGACGATGCCGAGGAGCTGCACCGGCGGCAGGACGCGATCAACGCCCATTACGGCTGCCGCTTCGCCGATCTTGGCGCCACGCGCTGGATGGAGCGGGTCAGCGAAGACAATGTGATGCTGCAATTCGGCTACGACAGCAGCGCAGCACCAGTGCTGCGGCCGGCCTTCGGCGAGCTGGCGGAGATGGTGCGCGCGCATCAAGCGGAGCTGATCGTCATCGACACCTTGGCCGACGTCTTCGGCGGCAACGAGAACGAGCGCGGCCAGGTGCGCAATTTCATCGCCGCCATCCGCAAGCTGGCGCAGATCAACGACGGTGCGGTGCTGCTGATGGCGCATCCCTCGCAGCATGGCATCGCCAGCGGCTCGGGCTATTCCGGCAGCACCGGCTGGAACAACTCCGTGCGCTCCCGCCTCTATCTCACCAGGCCGAAAGCCTGCGAGGCCGAGGACGAGCCCGACCGGCGCGAGCTGCGCGGCATGAAGGCCAACTACGCCGCCAGCGGCGGCAAGTTCACCTTGCGCTGGCAGGCCGGCGTGTTCGTGCGCGAGGCGGACGAGGGCTGGAATGCGGTGACGGCGATCGAGCAGCGCAACCTGGCGAAAAAATTCGCCGAGCTGGTGGCGATCGCCACGGTGCGGGGTCTGGATCTCAGCCCCAATCCATCGACCGTCTATGCGCCCAACGTAGTGGCCGCACTGCCGGAGGCGGCCGGGCTGAAAGCCAAGGCGCTGGTGAAGGCCATGCACGATGCTCTGCGCGAGGGTCTGGTGCGCGTGGTCGAGAAAGGTTCGCCCTCCAAGCGCCGGCAGCGCGTTGTCCCGGGCGAGCAGGCGGTCTGAGCTTCCAACCCTTTGCCAGGGCGTTTGCAATTCTGCCGGCCCGGCTGCTGCGGGGCATTCCAGCCCCGCTGCGGCCGGTTCCAACCACCCTGCTTCCAACCTCCCCCTTATATATCCCCCACCGTTGGAAGCGCGGGCCTTGAAGCCCGCCCTTCCTGCCGCAGTGCTAACAATCGCGTCGATTCGGTATGGGCCTACTGCAAGCTGCCGGACTTCACCCGCGACAATGTCTGGAGAGGAATGATCTGGAGTAGAATTCGTAGGCGTACCCCTCTGTTGCGATACGGAGACGCTTATGAAAATCCTGATCCTCGCTGCGGCGCTGGCGTACGGCTTTTGCGTGCCAGCCGCTTTCTCGCAGGCTCTGCCGGGAGAACAAAAAGCCGAGCAGTGCATGCGTTGCCACAGCGTGGACAATGCCCATGGCGGCCCGCTGCTCGACGGCTTGCCGGCGGGCTATCTCCTGCAGCAGTTCGAGGCGTACAAATCGGGCCAGCGGTTCGGTCCGATAATGCAGTCGCAGTTCAATGCGCTGGCGGCCCAGGACCTGCGGGAGATTGCCTCCTATTTCGCCTCGCGACCGCCAGCCCGAGCATCGACGAAAACAGGCGTCGATCCGCAGGCAGCTCAGCTGGGCCAGACGATTGCCGGTGATCTGAAATGCGCCGCATGTCACGGCCAGGATTATCGCGGCACGCACGAGGTGCCGCGACTTGCCGGACAACTTCGAAACTATCTCGTTCTGGCGATTGCCAGACTGCAGCGCGACAGCAGCCTGCATCCGCCGATGGCAGCGCGCGGCGAGTTGATTCCGCCACCATCGATCGAGGCCGTTGCGAGTTACCTCGCCAGCCTGGAACCATAGCCGCGTGCCTCAGCCGCGCGCCGGCTGGCGGCTGGCGAGTTCGCGTTTGGCTTTCTCGAGTTCGGCCGGCGACAGCGTGGCGGCAAGGGCTGTGGCCCTGGCTTCGGCGGTGCCGCGCAATTGCTGGTCCTGGCCGGCGCCTGAAGCCGCCAGCATGAAGCGCGTCCAGGCTTCGCCGCGATCGGGCGGCAGGCCTTTGCCCGCGGCCAGCGCCTCGGCCAGCAGCAATTGCGATTTGGGCTGCCCCTGATCGGCGGCGCGGCGATACCATTGCGCCGCCGCCGCATCGTCCCTGGCAACGCCGGCGCCGGTGGCGTAGGCGACCGCCAGATTGTGCTGCGCCGGCGCATACCCCTTCTGCGCCGATTCGCGGTACCAGCGCACAGCCTCGGTGGCATTGGCCGGCCGGCCGACGCCGTCCTCCAGCATCAGCGCCATCTGGTACTGCGCCGCGGCATGGCCCTGCTGGGCGGCGCCGTTGAACCAGCCGAACGCCGCTTCATCGTCGCGCGCCACGCCGGTGCCGGAGCGATAGAGCGCGCCGAGATTGAACTTCGCCACGGCCAGCCCCTGATCGGCGGCGCGCCGATACCAGTGCACGGCGTCCTGCGGGTTTTTGGGAAAGCCCCGGCCGTGATCGTGCAGCATGCCAAGCAGGTTCTGCGACGGCGCGTGGCCGGCTTCGGCGGCGGCGAAAAGATCGGCCACCAGCCCGGGCGTGTCGGCCTCGGACGCCTCGCCCCGCAGCACCGGCAGGGCGCGGGCATAGGCGGCATCGGGCGTCGGCTGCACCTTTCCGGCTGCAGCGGCAGGAGGAGCGGCGGCGGGTGCGGCAGCGGCCGTGCCAACGGCAGGTTTGGCTTCATCCTCTTCGAACAGCTGCTCGAAGGGTTTGATGGTCTGCTTGTGGAAATCCTGCAACGCGGTATCCAGCGCTTCCGATGGATTTTCACAACCGGAAATTGCGATCAGCCCGAGCAGCAGGCTGGGAATTTTGAGGCGGCGGAGCATGGCAGGCACTCGCGGGATGGCGACGTTCAATTCTTTTAGCAGAGCGGAACGGGCGCGGGAAATGCCGCACGGCAGCGCTGCCCTCACCGCCCGCTCCGGCCGCGCCGTCCTGCAATGCAACTAAAGCGAGTGGCATGATGCCACCATTGTCGGCGCCGCAATTCCCTGGCGGTTTTGCCCCCGCCGCCCGGCTTGACCGTCTTACCCCGGAGGTAATGGAAATGCCGCGCCATCCTTGCCAGACTCCCCTGCATAAGGAGTCCCTGACCGATGAACCAGATTACCGCGCCGTTCGGCGACATGATGAAACGCTGGCGCACCAGCCGCCGCCTCAGTCAGCTCGATCTGGCGCTGGAGGCGCAGGTCTCCGCCCGCCACCTCTCCTTCATCGAAACGGGGCGGGCGCGGCCCAGCCGGCAGATGGTGATCCAGCTCGCCGAGGCGCTCGACATCCCGCTGCGCGATCGCAATGCGCTGTTGCAGGCGGCAGGCTTCGCGCCGGTCTATCGCGAGACCGCGCTCGATGCGCCGGAGATGGCGCATGTGAAATCGGTGCTGCAGTTCATCCTCGCCCGCCACGAGCCCTATGGCGCGGTGGTGCTGGACCGGCACTGGAACATCTTGATGTCGAACAGCGCTATGGGACGCTTCGCGCCCTTCATCAAGGACCCGGCCTCGGGCGGCAACCCCACCAACGTCATGCGCCTGACCTTCCATCCCGAAGGCTTCCGCCCGTACATCGTGAACTGGCCGGAGGTGGCGCAGTCGCTGATCCAGCGCCTGCAGCGCGAGGCCGCCGCGTCGTGGGCCGATACCGGCTCGGCCGATCTGCTCAGGGAGATGCTGTCCTATCCCGGCGTGCAGGCCGCCTGGACCCATTCCGACATCGAGCAGCCCTCGCTGCTCTTACCGGTGCATCTGAAGAAGGGCGAGGTCGAAGCCAAGTTCTTCACCTCGATCGCCACCCTGGGCACGGCGCAGGACATCACCCTGCACGAGCTGCGCATCGAAACCTTCTTCCCCGCCGACCCGGCGACCGAGACGCTGATCAGGAAGATGGCGGATAGCTGAAGCGCAGCACACCCTCATCCGCCCTTCGGGCACCTTCTCCCGCAAGCGGGAGAAGGGCGTATTGAGAGAGACCCTGTTTCAAACACCCTTCTCCCGCTTGCGGGAGAAGGTGGGCGAAGCCCGGATGAGGGTGTTCGTCGTGATGAAGCTCCGCGTCTCGCGCGACCGCCCCTCACACCACCAGCGTCCCCACCGCGATCGCCACCAGGATCGCCAGCACCACGATGCGATAGAAGCGCTCGCTGGCCTTGCCGAACATGCGCGCGCCGATCAGCCCGCCCAGCACGAAGGGCAGCGCCAGCACGGCGGCCAGGATCACGCCGTCGCTGGTGAAGGCGCCATCCAGCGCGAAGACGACCAGGGCGAAGAGATCGACCACGGCGAAGAAGACGATGAAGCTCGCCCGGCTGGTCGCCGCAGCGCCACTGCCGGCGAGATAGAAGAACACCACCGGCGGGCCCGCCATGCCGGCGATGCCGTTCATCACGCCGCTGAGCAAGCCGGTCGCCAAGGTCGGCGCTACACCAGGCCGTCCGGTATAGCGCCAGCCCGTCGCCAGCAGGATGACGGCGGCGACGATGATGGCAGAGAAGACGTAGCGCACGATCGCGGCATCGAGGTTTTGCAGCAGCCAGATGCCCAGCGGCACCGCGGCGCAGGCGGCACCCAGCAGCAGCGAGATGCGCCGCCAGTCCACCAGCTTCGCGGCCGGCGGCACCAGCGGCAGCGACACCGCCATCTCCAGCGCCAGCGCTATCGGCACCGCCACCAGCGGCCCGTACAGCACCGCCAGCACCG
>JAQSWP010000203.1 GCA_029266575.1 Alphaproteobacteria bacterium
TCCGGCTGCAGCGAGCAGACGGCATAGATCAGCGTGCCGCCCGGCCTGACCAGCGCCGCCATGGCATCGAGCAGATGCGCCTGCAGTTGCGCCAGCCGCGTCACATCGGTGGCGCGTTTGTGCCAGCCGGCATCGGGATGACGGCGCAAGGTGCCGGTGGCGGTGCAGGGCGCATCGAGCAGCACGGCGTCGAAGCTCGTGCCGGGTTTCCAGCTCAGCACGTCGGCTGCGAGGGTCTGCGCCTGTAATCGCGTGCGCGCCAAATTTTCATCGACCAGCTTCAACCGCTTGGTCGACACGTCTACAGCGGTGACCTGCGCGCCCATCGCCGCCAACTGCAAAGTCTTGCCGCCCGGCGCGCAACACAGATCGGCCACGCTCTTGCCTTTGCCGTCGCCCAGCAGCCGCACCGGCAGCGCCGCGGCGGCATCTTGAATCCACCAGGCGCCTTCACTGAAACCGGGCAATTCGCTGATCAATCTGCTTTCGGATTCCCTCCCCCCTTGCGGGGGAGGGTTAGGGTGGGGGGCGATCGCAGGCGATGCTTCCTCTGTTGCACCCCCCTCCCTAGCCCTCCCCCGCAAGGGGGGAGGGGACACGAGCGTGCGGCGTATGCTGCCCGTGGGCAGCACGATGGCGTTGAGATCTTGCGCCCATTTCTCGGGATCGGATTTGACGGAGAAATCGAGCGGCGCTTCGTGCTGATGCGCTGCGGCGATGTCATGCGCCAGCTCCGGCCCATAAGCCTGCACCCAGCTGCGCCACAGCCAGTCGGGCGTGTTGAGCCGCGCGGGATCCTGGCGTGTCACCACCGCAGCACCTTCACGACCGGCGCGCCGCAGCACGGCGTTGACGAAACCTTTCATGCGCGCCCGGTCGCTCATCTCGACCAGCCGCACCGAGGTGTCGACAGCGGCATGCGGCGGGGTTTGCAGGAAAAGCAGCTGCGCCAGGCCCAGATGCAGGATATCGGCGATCAGCGCCTCGCTCGCGGGAAGCGGGCGCGAGACGAACCCATCGAGCAGCGCCTCGATCTGGCCGCGATGGCGGAAGGTGGTCGAGACCAGGTTGCGCACGAAGGCGCGATCGCGCGGCTCCAGCCGGCCGAAGCCCTGGTGCTCGCGAATGGCATCGTCCAGCGGCCGGCCGCCGCGGCCCGAGGCGGCATAGACATCGAGCGCGACGCGCCGGCTCTGCAACGGATTTTCCGACACGACACTCCGATCTTTCCAGAAACTAAAGGGTGCTTAACCCCACGGCCCGCGCCGCTTCACCACCGCCGGACCTTCACCTGCCATGGCGCGCAGCCGGGCGATGCGGTTCTCCATACTGGGATGGGTCGAGAACAGACTATCCGCACCCTTGCCATGCAGCGGATTGACGATAAACAGATGCGCCGTCGCCGGATTGCGCTCGGCATCGTGATTGGGAATGACCTGCGCCTGATTGTGCAGGTTGCCCAAAGCCGACGCCAGCCACAACGGCTTGCCGCTGATCTCCGCACCCTCGCGGTCGGCCTCGTATTCGCGGCTGCGCGAGATTGCCATCTGCACCAGCATGGCGCCGATCGGCGCCAGAATCATCACGGCCAGCCCGCCGATCAGGCCCAGCGGATTCGAATTGCCGTTTGAATCGCGGCCGCCGCCGAAGAACATGGCGAAATTGGCCAGCATGCCGATGGCGCCGGCCAGGGTCGCCGTCACGGTCATGGTCAGCGTGTCGCGGTTCTTCACATGCGCCAGCTCATGCGCCATCACGCCGGCGATCTCCTCCGCGCTCAGCTTCTGCAGCAGGCCGGTGGTGGCGGCGACGGCGGCGTTCTGCGGATTGCGCCCGGTGGCGAAGGCGTTGGGCTGATCATTCTGCATCACATAGACACGCGGCATCGGCAGGCCGGCGCGCTGCGCCAGCTGCTCGACGATGCCGTAGAATTGCGGCGCCGCATTGCGGTCGACCTCGCGCGCGCCATACATGCGCAGCACCATCTTGTCGCTGTTCCAGTAGGTGAACACGTTCATGGCAGCCGCGATGCCGAAGGCGATCAGCATGCCGCTCTGCCCGCCGACCAGGTATCCCACGGCGACGAATAGGCCGGTCATGCCGGCCAGCAGCAGGAAAGTGCGGGTGTTCACTTCGCTCTCCATCAGGCCTGCGCCACAGGGCGCGGCGGACTTAAGAGATATGGGATTGCGGGGCCGCTTCAAGTGCTTGGCTGGAGGAGTGCGGCGGACCATATTGACGGCATGGAAAAGGACAAGCCCGCAAATCCGCCACCCGCGCCGGAGACCAAAAAGGGGCCGATCACGCGCAAGGAAGATCTGCCCAAGGTCGAGGAAATCGGCGGGCCGGAAGGGCCGGAGCCGACCCGGTTTGGCGACTGGTCGATCAAAGGAAGGGTATCGGATTTTTAGCCCATACCGCCGGTTGTATCGTTTTAGATCAAAAGCTTAGCTAAAATATTCACCTTTTGTTCCGGTCGCTTCCGCCGTAGAATCCGGCCATGTTTCCCCTCTCCGCGCTGATCGCCACCAAGTTGCGTTTGATGCTGCTGGCTGGCGGCACTGTCGCCATTGCTGGTGGCGGCGTGCTGGCGACCTGGGGGCCGCGCGAACCTTTGCCCGGTCCCGTTCCCGCTGCGGTATTGCGCGTGGTGGACGGCGATACGCTGACAGTACGGGCGCGGATCTGGATCAATCAGGAACTGGAAACCTCGGTGCGCATCCTGGGTATCGACGCGCCGGAACTGAATGGCGCCTGCGAGCTCGAGCGCCTGCGGGCGAAGACAGCGCGCGAATTCCTCGAGCAGCGCACGGCGAACCGGCTGGTGGTGCTGCACGACATCAGCAACGACAAATATGGCGGCCGGGTGGTGGCGCGGGTCACCACCGAAAGCGGCGAGGATCTGGGCGCCATTCTGCTCGAAGAAGGCCTCGCCGCTGCCTATGACGGGCGCGGCGCCAAGGCGAAATGGTGCTGAAGGCTCACTTGGTCCATTTGGTGATCGCCACCGCACCGGCGGCGAAAGCGGCATAGGCCAGCATCGCGGCACTGACGATGGCGAACAGCCAGGTGATGTGCACGCCGTCGCCGGCGATCAGCAATCCACCCACTACGATCACGATCAGCCGCAGGGTCCCGGCCAGCACCGGCCCCAGCACCTTGCGCGAACCTTGCGAGGCGAAATACAGCGCCAGGCCGAGGCCGAAGAAGCCGTAGCAGGGACCGGCGATGCGCAAATAGTCGTAGGCGGTCTCCAGCACCGCGGCATCGGCGGTGAACATGCCGGCCCACAGCGACGGCGCGATCGCGACCACGATGCCGATGGCGCCGGTGATGGCGCCGGCGGTCAGCGCACCGATCCATGCGACTTTTTTGGCGCGCCTGCCGTTGCCAGCGCCATAGTTCATCCCGACCATCGGCACCAGTGCCGCACCGATGCCGAACACCAGCGGGATCTGCAGGAATTCCAGCCGCGCGCCGATGCCGTAGCCCGCCAGCGCCGTGGTGCCGTAACGCGCCACCAGACCTGAAAGGACAACGACGGTCAGCACCGTCTGCAGCGAGGATACGCAGGCGATGGCGCCGACCGAGAGGATGTCCTTGAACAGCTGCCATTTCAGCGCGATGCCGGTGAAGCGCAGCCGCACGCGGGCTCTTCTGCTCATCAGGTAGATCACCGTGACGGCGATGCCGAACGCCGCGCCGCTCACCATGCCCCAGCCGATGCCCGCAATGCCCAACGCGGGCAGGCCGAACCAGCCGAGCGTCAGCGCCCCGCCCAGCACCATTTGCAGCAGCGCACCGCCGACCAGGGCCAGTGTCGGCAATGCCATATTGCCGGTGCCGCGCACCACGCTGACCAACGTGTTCTGCTGCCACACCAGCACGGCACCGGCGAACAGGATGTTGGAATAGGTCAGCGCGCGAGCCAGCACCTCGCCGTCGCCGCCCAGCAAGCGATAGATCGAGGGGCCGAGGCCGAGGAACAGCAAGCTGAAGGCAGCGCCCGCGATCAGCGCGATGACGATGGCGTGCGCGATCAGGGCCTGCGCTTTGACGATGTCACCGCTGCCAAGCGCGCGGGCGATCGAGGACGAAACGCCGCCGCCCATGGCGCCAGCCGAGGTGGTCTGCACCAGCATCAGCATGGGAAAAACCAGCGCCAGCGCCGCCAGCGAGGCGATGCCGGTCTGCCCGACATACCAGGTCTCGACCACCGCGACGGCGGTCTGCACGGCGACGGTGAAAACGTTGGGCGCCGCCAGCCGCAGAATGGTCGGCAGGATCGGGCCGGCCAGAATGGCCTGCTCGATACTTGGCTTGGCTGAAACGGGTTTGGGCGAAGCGGCAGCGCGATCGGACAAGCAAAGCCCCGGCCTGACAATCCGTCTCGCGCACCGGCCGGCGCGATCACGGACCGCTACGGCGCTCCCTCACCGATGCGATGACGCATGATCGGGAGCTACGCCGTTGCGGTCAAGCGCTACGCCCTCGCACGGCGGAATGTCTCAATTGCGCGCCGTGACAATCCAACAGGCGGCGGGCAAAGCGAAGCCTTTGCCCTCGGCCACGCGTTTTTCGAACATCTGGCGTATGGCGTTCACCGCCGCTTGCCGCTGCTCGGGCGAGGCATCGTTCAACACGCGGGAAATCGGACCAGTGTCGCTGGCGAACGACGTGGCGCTCTCCACGTCATTTCCAGGCTTCATGGCGCGGTCTAGCGGCTTGACCGCAATTTCCTTGAAGCCTGCTTCACTCAAAACGGTTTTCACGCGTTGATCGTCGCCAAAGGCAAATGGACCGGGGGCGTTGGGCGCTGGCCGCTCAATTGGTGGCAGATGCGGCATGGCCGCCATGAATGGCAGAAAAGCCCACTCGTTTTCCTTGAACGGACGCCAGCAGACGAACGTCAGCCGGCCACCGGGCTTGAGTGCTGAGCGCAGATGACCAAACGCGGCTGCCGGATCGGCAAAGAACATAACGCCGAAGCGAGAGAACAGCAGATCGAAGCCGCCTTCGAGCTTGTGCTGCGAAGCATCGCCCAGCAGGAACTGTACGTTGGGCCGTCCGGCGGCGTTGTGTCGCGCCGCTTCGATCAGCGGTTCCGACACGTCGACGCCCAGTACCGCGCCACCGTTGCCGACCAGATCGGCGATCCGCAGCGAGGTCGTGCCCGTGCCGCAGCCGATATCGATCACGCGCTCGCCAGTCTTTGGCGCCGCCGCTTCGACCGCCGCCAGACCAAGCGGCGCCAGTTGCGGCTCCATACCATCATGGCGTGCCAGCCACTGCTTGCCGCCGACGCCGTTCCAGTAGGCGATCTGGTCGGCGTTGCCTGCTTGCGCGCTCATTTGCGGTTCATCCGGTTGTCGACGAGATCCGTGACTACGGCGGGATCGGCCAAGGTCGACGTGTCGCCGAGATTGGAATGCTCGTTCTCGGCGATCTTGCGCAGGATGCGGCGCATGATCTTGCCCGAGCGCGTCTTGGGCAGACCCGGCGCCCACTGGATCAGATCGGGCGCGGCGATCGGTCCGATCTCCTTGCGTACCCAGCCGACCAGCTCCTTGCGCAATTCTTCGCTCGGCTGTTCGCCGGCGTTCAAGGTGACGTAGGCGTAGATGCCCTGGCCCTTGATGTCGTGCGGATAACCCACGACCGCCGATTCGGCGACCTTGGGATGCGCCACCAGCGCGCTTTCGACTTCCGCCGTGCCCATGCGATGGCCGGAGACGTTGATGACGTCGTCCACGCGACCGGTGATCCAGTAATAGCCGTCCGATGCAGAGATTGCCTTCGGTGACGCCGGTCAGCACCTTGCCCTCGCCATCGACGATCTCGGGCTTCACGCCGAAGAACGGCTTGGTGGCGGAGCCGGGCTTCTGCGCGATGGCGCCGGGCAGCGGCGTGATCATGATGCCGCCGGTCTCGGTCTGCCACCAGGTATCGACGATCGGGCAGCGCGCATCGCCCACCACGTTGTAGTACCACAGCCAGGCTTCGGGATTGATCGGCTCGCCCACCGAGCCCAGCAGGCGCAGCGATTTGCGCGAGGTCTTCTTCACCGGGCCCTCGCCTTCGCGCATCAGGGCGCGGATGGCGGTGGGGGCGGTGTAGAAGATGTTGACCTTGTGCTTGTCGATCACCTGCCAGAACCGAGAAGAGTCCGGATAATTCGGCACGCCTTCGAACATCAAGGTGGTGGCGCCATTGGCCAGCGGCCCGTAGAGGATGTAGCTGTGGCCGGTGACCCAGCCCACGTCGGCGGTGCACCAGTAGATGTCGCCGTCGTGATAGTCGAAGACGTATTGATGCGTCATCGAGGCGTAGACCAGATAGCCGGCGCCGGTGTGCATCACGCCCTTGGGCTTACCGGTCGAGCCTGACGTATAGAGAATGAACAGCGGGTCCTCCGCGCTCATTTCCTCGGGCTTGCAGTCGGCGGAAACCTTGGCGCATTCCTCGTGGTACCAGACGTCGCGGCCCGGCACCCAGCCGATCTGGCCG
>JAQSWP010000021.1 GCA_029266575.1 Alphaproteobacteria bacterium
GTTGACGATCTGGTTCTGCGCCAGAGCCGGCGTGGCGATCAGGGCCGCAGCGAGGCTGAGGCCGAGAATGCGAAATTTCATGATGCTCGCTTCCCTGTACAGTGCGAAGAATGCCGAGGCCCGACGGAAATTCCGCCGCAACTCTGTCCGCGATTCATATTCAGTGTGATGCGCGCTGTAAAGCGTGGCGCGGGCGGAAAATCGCCGCGCCGCTCAGATCCCGAGATAGCGGTGCTGCAAGCCGGGATTGGCGGCGAGCTCGGCCGAGGCGCCGGTCCACACCGTGCGGCCTTTTTCGATGATGTAATGCCGGTCGGCAAGACGGATCAGCGTCTGGACGTTCTTGTCGATCACCAGGATCGACTGGCCCTCGCGCTTCAGCCCGGCCAGACATTGCCAGATCTCCTGCCGGATCAGCGGCGCCAGCCCTTCCGTGGCCTCGTCCAGGATCAAGAGGCGGGGATTGGTCATCAGCGCCCGGCCGACCGCCAGCATCTGCTGCTCACCGCCGGACAACTGGTTGCCGAGATTGCCCTGCCGTTCGGCAAGCCGCGGGAAGAATTCGAATACGCGCGCCAGGCTCCAGGGATAGGCGCGGCCGTCGCGGTTGGCGGCGGCTGCCACCAGATTCTCGCGCACCGTCAGATTGGGAAAAACCTGCCTGCCTTCCGGCACCAGGCCGATGCCAAGCTTGGCGATGCGATAGGACGCCAGCCCGCGCACGGCCTTGCCGGCGAATTCGATGGCGCCCGCTCGGGGGATGCAAATGCCTAGGATCGAATTGACGGTGGTGGTCTTGCCCATGCCGTTGCGGCCCATCAGGGTCACGACTTCGCCCGCGCCAACCGACAATTCCATGCCGAACAGCGCCTGGCTGGCGCCATAGAAGGTTTCGAGGCCGGAGACCTTAAGCATCGGCGTGTTCCTCGCCGAGATAGGCTTTTCGCACTTCGGGATTGGCGCGGATTTCGGCCGGGGCGCCTGTGGCGATGGCGCGGCCGTAGACCAGCACCGTGATGCGGTCGGCCAGCGCGAACACCGCATCCATGTCGTGCTCGATCAGCAGGATGGTGCGCTTGCCCTTCAGCCGCTGCAGGAAGGCCACCATGCGCGCCGATTCGTCCGGTCCCATGCCGGCCATCGGCTCGTCGAGCAGCAACAGGCGCGGATCGCCCGCCAACGCCATGGCGATCTCGAGCTGGCGCTGCTCGCCGTAGGAGAGATTGGCCGCCAGCGTATCGGCACGGGCGCCCAGGCCAAGCTGTTCCAGAATGACAAGCGCTGGATCGCGCAAGGCGCTGTCGTGCCGCGCCGGCCGCCAGAAGCGGAAGGAGTGACCCTGATGCGCCTGCACCGCCAGCGCGACATTGTCGAGGGCGGTGAAATCGCGCAGCACCGAGGTGATCTGGAACGAGCGCGCCAGGCCGGCGCCAACGCGCCGATGGGTCGGCAGGCGCGTGATGTCGTTGCCGTCGAATACGATGCGGCCGGCATCGCTGGGCAACTGACCCATCAGCTGCGCCACCAGTGTGGTCTTACCCGCCCCGTTGGGCCCGATCAGCGCATGGATTTCGCCGGTCCGCACGTCGAGCGAGAGGTTGTCGGTGGCGATCAGACCGCCGAAGCGTTTGACCAGCCCGTCGATTGCCAGCAGCGGCTCAGCCATGGCGCGGTCTCGCGGCGCGCTCGAACAGGCTGTCGAGCCCGCCACGCGCATAGAGCGCTACCATGACCAGCAGCGGGCCGAACAGCAAGCGCCAGTAATCGCCCCAACCCGGCCGCACCCAGTCGATCAGCGGCTTCAGGCTTTCTTCGAGCACGAAGAAGGCGATGGCGCCGTAGAGCGGGCCGAACAATGTGCCCATGCCGCCCAGAACTACGATGACGATCAGATCGCCCGACGCGGTCCAGTGCATCATGGCGGGCGAGATGAAATCGGTCTGGTTGGCGAGCAGCGCGCCGGCCAGGCCGCACATGGCGCCGGCCAGGGTAAAGGCGGTGAGGCGGTAGCGCGTGGTCGGGAAACCCAGCGCGCGCATGCGCAGATCGTTGGATTTGGAGCCCTGCAGCACCATGCCGAAGCGCGACTGCACCAGCCGGTGGCAGAGATAGAAAACGCCCAGCATCAGGACGAAACAGGTCCAGTAGAAGGTGGCGCGATTTTTCAAGCTCAGGATGCCGGCGAATTCGCTGCGCTTGTAGATCGTCAAGCCATCGTCGCCGCCATAGGCTTCCAGCCCGACCCCGACGAAATAGATCAGCTGCGCGAAAGCCAAGGTGATCATGATGAAATAGACGCCGCGGGTGCGCATCGAAAGCGCGCCGACCGCCAGCGCCCATAGCGCCGACGCCAGCATTGCCACCGGCCATTGCAGGAAGCCGCTATTGATGCCGTGATGGGCCATGATGCCCACGGCATAGCCGCCAATGCCGAGATAGGCGGCATGGCCGAAGCTGACCATGCCGCCATAACCCAGGATGACGTTGAGGCTGATGGCGGCGATGGTCCAGATAATGATGCGCGAGCCGAACGACACCAGGAAATTGCCGGCGAAGAACGGAACCAGCACGGCCGCGATCAGCAGCAGCAGCGTGATCATCACGCGAGGATTGCGCAGGGCGTTGACGTCCAGCACCGTTCAGCTCCGCGCGCCGAACAGGCCGGTCGGCCGCCACACCAGGATGCCCGCCATCAGCAGATAAATCATCATCGACGACAGGGCCGGGGCTGCCGTGCTGGCGGCGCTATTGGAGAGAAAGAGTTTCAGCAGCTCGGGCAGGAAGGCGCGCCCGAACGTGTCGATCATGCCGACCGTCATGGCGGCGATGAAAGCGCCCTTGATCGAGCCGATGCCGCCGATGACGATGATGACGAAAGCCAGGATCAAAATGTTGTCGCCCATGCCGATCTGCACGGTGACGATCGGCGCCGCCATCAGCCCGGCTAGCGCCGCCAGCACCGAGCCCAACCCGAACACCAGGGTAAAGAGAAGCTGCACGTTGACGCCCAGCGCCCCGATCATGGTGCGATTGGAAGCACCGGCGCGGATCCACATGCCGGTGCGCGTGCGGGTCACCAGCCAGGCCAGAAACAGCGCCACCAGCAGGCCGACCGCGATGATGGCGAGGCGATAGGCGGAATAGATCACGCCCGGCATCAGCTGCACCGAATGGGCCAGCCAGGAGGGAACGGCGATCGTCAGGCCGGCCGGACCCCAGAACGCGCGCACCAGCTCGTTGAAGAACAGGATCAGGCCGAACGTCGCCAGCACGTGATCGAGATGGTCGCGGCGATAGAGCCTGCGCATCACGATCACCTCGACCGCGATGCCCAGAACGAGGGAAGCGATCAGCGCCAGCAGGGCGCCCAGCAGGAACGAGTCGGTCAGGCTGATGAAGGTGGCGGCGAAATAGGCCCCCATCATGTAGAGCGAGCCATGCGCCAGATTGACCAGGTCCATGATGCCGAAGGTTAACGTCAGGCCGGCGGCCAGCAGGAACATCAGCAGCCCGAGCTGCAACCCGTTCAGCGCCTGAATCAGATAGAGGGTGAGTTGCGGGTCCATGATGCCAATAAACGAAACGGGAGCGTCCTGTTCAGGACGCTCCCGTCCGTCGTGTCAGTCCGGCCTTACTTCATCGGGCATTTTTCGTGATAGGGATCCTTGAAGTCCGTCATGATGGTTTCGACCGTCTTCAAGGTCAGGTTGCCGTCGCTGTCCTTGACCGTTTCCTGAATGTAAACGTTCTGGATCGGGAAGTTGTTGGTGTTGAACTTGAACGGGCCGCGGGTCGAGGTGAAGTTCGCCTTCTTCAACTCGGCGCGGATCTTGTCCTTGTTCGACAGGTCGCCCTTCAGTCCGACCACGGCGCTGTTGATCAGCATGATGGCGTCGTAGCTCTGCTGGCCGTAGAAGGACGGATAGGTGCCGTGCTTCTTCTTGAAGTCGGCGACGAACTTCTTGTTGGCGTCGTTGGGCAGATCGTTGACCCAGGTCTGCGCTCCCAGCACGCCCAGTGCCAGATCCTTCTGCTGCGGCAGGGTGGTGGCGTCGATGGTGAAAGCGGTGTAGAGCGGAATCTTGCCCTTCAGACCGGCCTGCGAATACTGCGTCAGGAATTGCACGCCCGCGGCGCCGGGGTAGAAGACGAACACCGCATCCGGCTTGGCGGCCTGGATCTTGGCCAGCTCGGCGGAGAAGTCGAGCTGGTCGGGCCACTTGGTGAGGTCTTCGCCCATGACCTCGCCCTTGTAGCTGCGGCGCACGCCGGCCAGCATGTCCTTGCCGGCGGCGTAGTTCGGCGCCATCAGGTAGACTTTCTTGACCCCTGCCTTGTTGAGCTTCTCGCCCATGGCCATGGTCGTCTGGTCGTTCTGCCAGGAAGTCGTGAAGAAATTCTTGTTGCACAGCTCGCCCGCGATCTGCGACGGGCCGGCATTGGCGCCAACCAGGATCGTATCACCGTCGTCGGTCACGCTCTTCAGCGAGGCCAGCAGCACGTTGGACCAGATGTAGCCGGACACGAAATTGACCTTGTCCTGCTGCACCAGCTTTTCCGATTTCTGCTTGCCGACATCGGGCTTGAAGCTGTCGTCCTCGTAGATGACCTCGACCGGCAGCCCGCCCATCTTGCGGCCCAGATGATCGAGCGCCAGTTCGACCGAGTTCTTCATGTCGTTGCCGATAATGGCTTGCGGGCCGCTGAGCGTGGTGATGAACCCGATCTTCACGGCCTTGTCCTGCGCCACGGCCGGCGCGCTCAGCAGCGCCAGCGCCGAAGCGGCGGCGAGCATCTTGATTTTCATGGAAAGCCTCCCGTCGTGAAAAGTAAGCGGTCGTTGTCCGACCTTGGAATTGGCCGCACTTTAGCAGAGCGCGGTCCGGAAATCATTGCGTAGCGCGGAACTTTAACATTGTTGCCACCCCTAACAAGGCTGATTTTATCTCGCCGGTACAATCCGGTAGCGGTGATACCGAATTGACGCTCACTGACGCAGGCGGAAGCGCTGGATCTTGCCGGTGGCGGTCTTCGGCAGTTCGCCCACGAAGTTGATCCAGCGCGGATATTTGTACGGCGCCAGCCCGCTCCTGCAGTGTTCCAGCAGCGCCCGCCGCAAGCCGGCGCCATCGTCGCTTTCGATCGTCGCGACATCCTTCAGCACGATGTGGGCTTCGGGTTTTATCAGCCCGTCGCTGTCGGCGCGGCCGACGATTGCCGCTTCGAGCACCGACGCATGTTCGATCAGCCGCGCCTCGATCTCGAATGGCGAGCACCAGATGCCACCGACTTTCAGCATGTCGTCGGAACGGCCGCCGTAGGTGTAGTAGCCCTGCCCATCCCGGCTATAGGTGTCGCCGGTGTTGAGCCAGCCCTCGACCATCGTTTCAGCCGTCTTGGCGGGGTTGTTCCAATAGTACTTGGCCGTCGAGTTGCCCTTGATCCAAAGCTTGCCCGGCTCGTCATCGGGCGCCTGTTCGCCATGCTCGTCGAGAATGCGCGCCTCGTAACCCGGCACCATGCGCCCGCTGGCGCCCGGCTTCACGTCATCGAGGCGGTTGGAGATGAAGATGTGCAACGCCTCGGTCGAACCGATACCGTCGAGAATCGTCAACCCGGTCTTCTCTTTCCAGCGGCGGAAAATATCGGCCGGCAGCGCTTCGCCCGCCGAGACGCAGGCGCGCACCGACGACAGATCGGGTTTGCTCGTCTCCAGTGCCTGCAATTGCGCGGCATAGAGCGTCGGCACTCCAAAATAGAGCGTCGGCCGAAATTTCTCGATCAGGCCGAATGTCATTGGCGGCGCGGGACGCTCGTCGCTCAGGATTGCCGTGCCGCCAACCCAGAGCGGGAAAGTCATGGCATTGCCATGACCGTAGGCGAAAAACAGCTTGGCTGCGGAGAAGAAGACGTCGCTCTCGCGCGCACCCAGCGTTTCGACGCCGTAATGCTGGCTGGTGAACACCATGTCGCGTTGTAGATGCACCGCGCCTTTGGGCCGCCCGGTCGAACCGGAGGAGTAGAGCCAGAAGCAGTCGGACTCAGGCGTCGACATCACCGGCTGCAGGTCGGACGAGGCTTTTGCCAGCACTGCATCGAACGAATCCGCCGTGCCTTCCGTGCGCAGCACCGAGCGCGGCTTGTGCGGCGATTGCTGGAGCGCCGGCTCGATCTCGGGAGCGTATTCGGGCGAATAGATCAGTGCGGCGCAGGCGGAATTGTCGATGATATAAGCATAATCGGCCGAGCGCAGCAGCGTGTTGAGGGGCACCGGCACGATGCCGGCCTTGATCGCACCCCAGAAAACATAGAAGAACGCTGGACAGTCCTTGACCACCATCAGCACGCGCTCGCCGCGCTTCAGCCCCAGGCCAAGCAGCAGATTGCCGGCGCGATTTACATTGACGGCAAGCTGCGCGTAGCTGATTTCTTCGCGCACGGTACGGATCGCGATCTTCGCGCCGCGGCCTTCGGCCAGATGCCGGTCGATGAAGGGCACGGCGACGTTGAAGGCCTCGGCCAGCACAACGTCGCTGGCTTCCTTGCCTGGCCTGATCGTGACGCCGAATTTATCCATCGCTGCCGTCTCCCCACCGCACAACATCATTGGCTTGGACGCATTTCAAGCGAAGGCTTTGTTCGGCTTCGCAGTTGCGGTAGCTATTGTCACAAAACTGTAAACAAAGGACAGTAAGAACCAAAATGGTAACTGGGAGGCGTATTTGGCGGCCATCGAGCTGCACGATGTGAGCAAGGATTGGGGCCCGACACGCGTCCTGAACTCGATTTCCTTCAACGTCGATTCCGGAAAGCTGGTCGTGCTGCTGGGGCCCTCGGGCTGCGGCAAATCCACGACCTTGCGCCTGATTGCCGGGCTGGATCAGGTCAGCACCGGCCGCATCGACATTGCCGGCCGCGATGTGACCGAACTGCCGCCGTCAAAGCGCAGCGTCGCCATGGTGTTCCAATCCTACGCGCTGTTCCCGCACATGACGGTGCGCGACAACATCCTGTTCGGCCTGCAAGTGCGCAAGGTGCCGGTGGCCGAGCGCGAGGCGCGGCTGAAGCGGGCGGTGGACGTGCTGGGCATCGGCCATCTGCTCGACCGCAAGCCGTCGCAGCTTTCCGGCGGCCAGCAGCAGCGCGTGGCTTTGGGCCGCGCCATCGTGGCGCAGACGCCGGTGTGCCTGATGGACGAGCCGCTCTCCAACCTCGATGCCCAGCTTCGCGGCGAGATGCGGCGCGAGATCCGTTCCCTGCAGCAGCGGCTGGGCATGACCATGGTCTACGTCACCCATGATCAGGTCGAGGCCATGACAATGGCCGACCAGGTGGTGCTGATGAATGCGGGAAATATCGAGCAGATGGGACCGCCCGACGAGCTTTATGCCCGGCCGCGCACCGTTTTTGCGGCCCGCTTCATCGGCACGCCGCCGATGAACGTGCTGCAGCCGGCGAATTTCGGCCCGGCGATTGCACCGCCCTCGGGAAATACGGATGCCATGCTGGGCGTACGGCCCGAACATGTCCGGGTCGATCCGGCCGGCATCGCTGCGGAAGTGGCGGCGGTGGAGTATCTGGGCGCCGACAGCTTGATCGACGCACGGCTGGGTAGCCAGAACATGCTGGCCAAAGTCGTCGGCAAGATTTCCGCCAAACCAGGCGATCGCCTCGGTTTGGCCTGGGATCAGAAGGATTGTCACTGGTTCGACGCCAAAACCGGCGAACGTTTGCAATAAACGCCGGCCACAAACCACACCTCAACCAAGGGAGAAACGAGGATGATGAACAGACTTTTGAAATCCGCGACGGCCGCCGCCGCCGGTGCGCTGCTGTCAACGGCGCTGGCTTTGCCGGCCACGGCGCAGAACGTGGAAGTGTCGTTCTTCTATCCGGTCGCCGTCGGCGGTCCGATCACCAAGATCATCGACCAATACGCCGCCGACTTCCAGAAGGAGAATCCCACCATCAAGGTGACGCCGATCTATGCCGGCACCTATCAGGAAACCATCGTCAAGGCGCTGACGGCGCACAAGAGCGGCACGCCGCCGGTGATCTCGGTGCTGCTGTCCACCGACATGTTCTCGCTGATCGACGAGGACGCGATCATTCCGATCGACACTTTCATCAAGACCGATGCCGACAAGAAATGGCTGGGCAGTTTCTTCCCCGCCTTCATGAAGAACAGCCAGACCGGCGGCAAGACCTGGGGCGTGCCGTTCCAGCGCTCGACTGTGGTGCTGTACTGGAACAAGGAGGCTTTCAAGGAAGCGGGGCTGGATCCCAACAAGGCGCCGGCCAACTGGAACGAGCTGATCGAGTTCGGCAAGAAACTCACCAAGCGCGATGCCTCGGGTAACGTGACGCAGTGGGGCGTGCAGGTGCCGTCTTCGGGCTTCCCGTACTGGCTGTTCCAGACTTTCACGACTCAGAATGGCGTCGAGATCATGAACCAGGCCGGGGATACCACCTATTACGACAAGCCGGAAGTCGTGCAGGCGCTGCAATATTGGGTCGATCTGTCGGCCAAGCACAAGGTGATGGCGCCGGGCGTCATCGAGTGGGGCACGACGCCGAAGGACTTCTTCGAAAAGAAGGCGGCGATGATCTACACCACCACCGGCAACCTGACCAACATCAAGAACAACGCCAAATTTGATTTCGGCGTCGCCATGCTGCCGCAAGGCAAGAAGCGCGGCAGCCCGACCGGCGGCGGCAATTTCTACGTCTTCAAGAAGAGCACGCCCGAGCAGCAGGCGGCGGCGGTCAAGTTCATCCAGTGGATCACCTCGCCGGAGCGCGCCGCGCAATGGGGCATCGACACGGGCTATGTGGCGGTGCGGGCCGATGCCTGGGAAACGCCGGCGATGAAGAAATACGTCGAAGGCTTCCCGGCCGCTGCCGTGGCGCGCGACCAGCTGCAGTATTCGGTCGCCGAGCTTTCGACGCATGAGAACCAGCGCGTCACCAAGGCCCTCAACGACGGGCTCCAGGCGGCGCTGACCGGCGCCAAGACGCCGGAACAGGCGATGAAGGATTCGCAGGCCGAGGCCGCGCGCATCCTGCGTCCCTACAAGAAGTAAGCCACCAAGCGGCGGCAGCGGTTTATCGCCGCTGCGGCCGCGGCTTTTTCCGCGCCATCGTCATGCCAAGACGCTTCGACGTTCATCTCCATGGCTGGCTGCTGTTGCTGCCGGCCTTGGCGTTTCTGGCGCTGTTCACGCACTACCCGGCGATCGCGACGCTGATCGAAAGCTTCTACTCGACGCCGCGCGGGGCGCGACCGTCGCGCTTCGTCGGATTGGACAACTACCAGGCGCTGCTCGAGGATCCGGTGTTCTGGCAATCGCTCTCGAACAATCTGATCTTCGCGCTGGGCACCATCCCGCTGTCGATCGCGCTCGCCATTGTCATGGCGATCTGGGTCAACGACCGGCTGGCCGGCCGTGCCTGGCTGCGCACGGCGTTCTTCACCCCGACCGTGCTGCCGATGATCGCCGTCGCCAATATCTGGCTGTTCTTCTTCACCCCGCAATACGGGTTGCTGGAACAATTCTCGCATCTTTTCGGCTTTGCCTCGCAGAATTGGCTGGGGAGCCCGGAAACCGCCCTGTTCTGCGTCATCGTCGTGGCGGTGTGGAAGGAAGCCGGCTTCTTCATGATCTTCTATCTGGCGGCCTTGCAGCAGATTCCGCCCAGCCTGGCCGAGGCCGCCGCTCTGGAAGGCGCCTCGCGCTGGACCTATCTGCGGCGCATCGTGCTGCCGCTGATGATGCCGACGACATTGTTCGTGCTGATCAATGCCATCATCAATTCCTTCCGGCTGGTCGACCACATCATCGTCATGACGCGCGGGGGACCGGACAATGCGACCTCGCTGCTGCTGTTCTATATCTACGAGGTCGGCTTCAAGTTCTGGGACACCTCCTACGCCGCCGCGCTCACCATGATGTTGCTGCTGTTGCTGGCCTTGATGGCGATGGCGCAATACGTCTTTCTCGAGCGGCGGGTGCATTACCAATGAACGCCGCCGAGCGCCCGCATCCTTTCGAACCCAGAGGCTTCGCTCGCGTCGTCGATACGGTGGCGGCATGGACCTTGGCGATTCTGTGGGCATTGCCGCTGCTCTATGCGGTGTGGACCGCCTTTCATCCCTCGGAATATTCGGCGCGCTTCGAACTTCTGGCGCCGCTGACCCTGGAGAATTTCGCCAAGGCATGGGAGGCGGCGCCATTCGCACGCTATTTCCTCAACACCGTGATGCTGGTGACGCTGATCCTGATCTGCCAGTTCGTGCTCTGCACGCTGGCGGCCTACGCTTTCGCCCGCTACCGATTCTGGGGATCGGAGATCGCATTTTTTCTCGTGCTGCTGCAATTGATGGTGATGCCGGAAATTCTCATCGTCGAGAATTACCGCACCATGAGCGTGCTGGGCATTCTCGATTCGATTCCGTCAATCGCATTGCCCTACGTGGCCTCGGCTTTCGGCATCTTCCTGCTGCGGCAGACGTTCAAGACGGTGCCGCGCGAGCTGGACGATGCCGCGCGGGTCGAAGGCGCCAGCGCGCTGCAGGTGCTGATGAAAGTCTATGTGCCGCTCGCCAAGCCGATCTATCTGGCTTACGGGCTGGTGTCGGTCAGTTTCCATTGGAACAATTTCCTCTGGCCGCTGGTGGTGACAAACTCCGTCAGTGCGCGACCGCTGACGGTGGGATTGCAGGTCTTCTCGTCCACCGATCAAGGCATCGACTGGTCGATCATCACGGCAGCGACCCTGATGACGTCGGCGCCGCTGCTACTGGCCTTCCTGCTGTTCCAGCGCCAGTTCGTGCAGAGCTTCATGCGCGCGGGCATTCGATGAAGCTCATTACCTGGAACATCCAGTTCGGATTGGGCGTCGACGGCCGCCTCGATCTGGCACGCATCATTGCCCACGCCAGATCGATGGCCGATTTCGACGTGCTGTGCCTGCAGGAGGTCGCCGACAATTTCCCCGACTTGCAACAGGGCGGCAGCTCCGATCAGTTCGCCCAGATTGCTGCTCTCCTGCCGGACTACGAGTCGATCGAAGGGCCAGGCGTTGACGTGCCGGATGGAAAAGGCGGGCGCCGCCGCTTCGGCAATATGATGCTCTCGCGCTATCCGGTCGGACGCATTTTCCGCCATGCCCTGCCGTGGGTTACGGATGGCAGCCGTTCGATGCCGCGCTTGCTGATCGATGCGGTGGTTCAGGCGCCGTGGGGGCCGCTGCGGGTGATGACCACGCATCTGGAATATTACTCCCCGCTGCAACGTATCGGGCAGGTAGAAACCATCCGCCGAGCGGTGCAGGAGGGCAGGGGCCGGGCAGGATTGGCACCGGTTCAGGGGCCGGGCGGCTTCGCGCCGACTGATGAAGCGGCATCGGCAATTCTCACCGCCGATTTCAACATGATCGCCGGCAATCCAACGTTCCAGCGCCTGCTGCAGCCAGCTGACGACGGCGCACCGGGACTGATCGATGCCTGGTCGGCGCTCCATCCCAACGAAGCGCATCCGTTCTCGTTCTGCATCTACGACCAGCGCTACGATCAGCCGCATTGCTGCGACTTCATCCTGCTGACGCCGGATTTAAAGCCCCGACTGCGCAGGGTGTTCTACGATACCCAAACTCAGCTTTCCGATCACCAGCCGGTCTTGATCGAACTCGACGATTGATCAGTTAAAGCGCACGTACTCGAATTCGCCGGGCTGGTTGTTGATGCCGCGCGCCGGCGGGGCGATCCAGTTGGCGAACTTGCCGGGCTCGATCACCGCCGCGCTCATCAGCGAAGTGACGTAAGCGCGATCCTCGTCGCTGGGCAGGAAGCGATGCTTGTTCTCCCGCCACTCGGCATCGCTCAGCACCTTGCCGTCAGGCGAGACATGGGCGCCGGAGAAAGCGCCGATGGCGCGATGGAAGCCGCGATGCGGCAGCTTGAGTTCGAAATTGATGCCGGCCTTTTCGATGATCTTGTTCCAGCGCACCAGGCCGCGGGCGCAATCTTCGATGTAATCCTGGCGCAGCCGCTCGTTGAGCGCGGTCAGCGCCGGCGCGTCGGTCTCGACGATACCGCCATCGCGGAAGGTCGTGACGCGATAGGTGGTGTCGGCGAGCTTATGGTCGTCGGCAATGCGGGTTTCCAGGAAACGGCCCTTGATGCCGGCCGTGTAGTAATTGGCGGCATTGGTTGACAGTTCCTGGCCGAACAGATCGAGCGACACCGAAAAGTGGAAGTTCAGGTATTTCTGCATGGTCGACAGATCGATGCCGCCGAAGGCGCGTACGTCGTCCGTCTTGTGCTCGCGCATCAGGTCGCAGGTGCGCTGCAAGATGCGGCTGATGCCGGTCTCGCCCACGAACATGTGGTGCGCTTCCTCTGTCAGCATGAATTTACAAGTGCGCGCCAGCGGATCGAAGCCGGATTCGGCCAGCGAGGCGAGCTGGTACTTGCCGTCGCGATCGGTGAAGTAGGTGAACATGAAGAATGACAGCCAGTCCGGCGTCTCTTCATTGAAGGCGCCCAGGATGCGCGGCTTGTCCGGATCGCCCGAATGGCGCTCCAGCATCGCTTCCGCCTCTTCGCGGCCATCACGGCCGAAATAGGCGTGCAGCAGATAGACCATGGCCCACAGATGACGGCCTTCCTCGACGTTGATCTGGAACAGGTTGCGCAGGTCGTAAAGCGATGGCGCGGTCTTGCCCAGCATGCGCTGCTGTTCGACCGAGGCCGGCTCGGTGTCGCCTTGCGTGACGATCAGGCGGCGCAAGGTGGCGCGATGCTCGCCCGGCACGTCCTGCCAGGCCGGCATGCCCATCTGCTCGCCGAAATTGACCTTGCGGTCGGCCTCGCGGTCGGCGAGGAAAATGCCCCAGCGGTAATCGGGCATCTTCACGTGCCCGAACTGCGCCCAGCCATTGGCGTCGGTCGAGATCGCGGTGCGCAGATAGACGTCGAACGCCTGCGCGCCTTCGGGTCCCATGTCCTTCCACCATTGCAGGTAGGCGGGCTGCCAATTCTCCAGGGCGCGCTGCAGGCGGCGGTCGGAGGCGAGGTCGACGTTATTGGGAATCTTTTCCGAATAGTTGATGGACATGATCACACCCTCCGCCGATCGAACTTGGCCTTCTGGCCGCTGCCATAGAGTTTCAATGCGCCTTCCGCGCCGGCCGCGTTGGGCCGCTGAAAGATCCAGTTCTGCCATGCCGAAAGGCGGGCGAAAATCTTGGTTTCCATCGTTTCAGGCCCGGGGAAGCGCAGATTGGCTTCCATGCCGGTGAGCCCGTCGGGCGAGAAGCTGGCGCGTTCCTCGATCGCCAGCCGAATTTCGTCTTCCCAATCGATGTCGTCGGGAATGAAGGTGACCAGGCCCAGCTCCTCGGCTTCTTCCGCTTCGATGCCGCGGCCGATCTCTGCCTTCATGCCCTCGACCTTGTTGGGCGTGGCGAACAGCCGGCGCTGCAGGCGGGTCAGGCCGTTGCCGATTGGCAGGCGGCCGAAATTCATCTCGGTCAGGCGGATCGAGGCGGCGGGCAGGTTGGAGCCTTCGGCGGCGCCGTTCAGCATGAAGCTGCGATCGGCGGCCATGACAAGTTCCAGCAGAGTGCCGACGAAACAGCTGCCCTGTTCGACCAGCGCGATCAGGCTGCGCGAGCTGACATCGACGCGCTTGAGAGTGCGCTTCAGATAGTGGCTGATCTCGCGCACCAGCCAGTCATTGGCGTTGGCCAGCAGCGCCCTGTCGGCGGCTTCGACGAAGTCGGGATTGCCGATGCTGCGGAATACCCAGGTGCCGATATCGCCTTCATTGGCGCGCAGATGCAGGATGGCGTCGTCCAGCTCCCGTGCGATCGCCAGCGGCCAGAACTTCACGCCCTGGGCATGGATGGCGGCGGCATCCTGCACCGGCGCTTCTTTCGGGCCCTGGATAACGAAAGTGGCGGCGCGGTTGTCGCGATCGAGTTCGATGGTCAGGTAATCGTAAGCGATGCGGTCGGACTCGATGCGACGGTTCAGCGGCGAGAGAGCGATGCCTTTGGCGTCCTTCGGCTTGTCCGATTTCTGCGCCAAGGCCTGCGCACGGGCGCGGGCGGCGTCTTCCAGCTTGGAGCGCGGCACGATCTGATCAACCAGACGCCAGTCGACGGCGCGTTTGCCGCGCATGCCTTCGGAGATGGTGCAGAAATAATCGGCGTGGTCGTGGCGCACATGGCGCTTGTCGACCAGGCGCGTTAGCCCGCCAGTGCCCGGCAACACGGCCAGCAGCGGCAGTTCAGGCAATGATACGGAGGAGGAGCCGTCATCGGCCAGGATGATCTCGTCGCAAGCCAGCGCCAACTCGTAGCCGCCGCCGGCCGCCGTGCCGTTGATGGCGCAGACGAAAGCCTGTCTGGAATTCTCGCTGGAATCTTCGATGCCGATGCGCGTCTCGTTGGTGAATTTGCAGAAATTCACTTTGTGGTCGTGGCTTGAGAGACCCAGCATATTGATATTGGCGCCGGAGCAGAACACGCGGTCCTTGCCCGACTGCACGATGACGGCGGCCACTTGCGGATGCTCGAACCGCAGACGCTGCACGGCGTCGTAGAGTTCGATATCGACGCCGAGATCGTAGGAATTAAGCTTGAGTTTATAGCCCGGCCGCAGGGTCGCATCTTCCTGTACGTCCAGAGTGAGCGTCGCGATCACGCCATCGATGGCCAGCTTCCAGTGCCGGTAGCGCGACGGTTCGGTGGCGAACTCGATTAGCGATGCAGCAGCAGCGTCGGCAAGCTGGGGAGCGGCCATGGCGTTTCTCCGGACAATTTTCAGCTTAATTGGAATAACAGTACGCAAATACCTATTTACAAACTAGGCCGCGTGGATCACCGTGTCAATCATGGAGCGGAAACGAAAAATCAGGCCTGTGGAGCAAATCGCGCCACCCGGAGATGGTGCGCAAGCCATTGTTCGGGCTGCAAAATCTTCTGACTTAGTGGCGATTTCCAAACTGGACCAGCGGATAACGGGTGTCTCCAAGCCGGCCTATTGGCAGGAAATGATGCGCCGCTACGACGGCGAAGCGGCCGAGCATTACTTTCTGGTGGCCGAGGACGACGGCGGCGCCTTGCTGGGCTTCGTCATTGGCGAAATCCGCGCCTGGGAATTCGGTTCGCCGCCGGCCGGCTGGGTGTTCGCCATCAATGTCGATCCCGAAACGCGATTGGGCGGCATCGGCACGCGGCTGTTCGATGAGGTGTGCGCACGCTTCAGGACGGCGGGCGTGCGTTCGGTGCGGACCATGGTCGATCGGCGCGATCATCTGATCCTTTCCTTCTTCCGCAGCCAGGGAATGATGGCTGGGCCGTCGCTCCAGCTCGAGATGGAGATCCCGTCATGAAGCTGCAAAAGGCGACCAGGTTCGGCATCTATGCGCTGCTCGAACTGGCGCGCGATCCCAGCCAGCAGCTTTCGGCCAGCGACATCGCGCGGCGCTACGCAATCTCCACCAACCATCTTGCCAAAGTGATGCGTGAACTGGGCCGCGCCGGTCTGGTCGAGGCCGAACGCGGCGTGGGTGGCGGCTACCGTTTCGTCGCCAATGCCAAGCGCGTGACCTTGTGGGACGTGGTGTCGCTGTTCGAATCGCTCTATGGCGAAACGGCTGAGCCGGGACAGGATACCGAGACTGGCCAGGCGCTGGGCATGGTGCTGGGCGAGATGGGCGAGATCGCCGAGGCAACGCTGCGTTCCATCACTATCGACACCATGCTGCGCATGCGTCCGCGCACTCGCGCCGCCGACGCGGCATAGAAGCTCTTCCCACAAAACCGTTGCTGACCTGCGTTTCGGCGGGAACAATCGCTTCCAAATAGGGAAAGGGAGCGAAATGAGCCAAGCGATGATCTGTGCGCCGCAGCCGGAAGCGGTGGAGGCGGGGGCCGAGGTGCTGCGCCAGGGTGGTAATGCGATCGATGCGGCAATTGCTTGCGCTTTCGTCCAGGGCGTGGTCGACCCGCTGATGGCGGGCATTGCCGGCTTCGGCTCGCTGCAGATCTACATGCCGGGCAAGGGCGTGCATCGCTTCATCGATTTCCACGGCAAGTGCCCCGGCAAATCGACGCCCGACATGTGGGAGAAGCTGATCGTCGGCGAAACCCGCGACGGGTTTGGCTTCATCCTCAAGGGCCACATCAACGATGCCGGCTACAAGTCGATCACCGTGCCGCTGTCGCTGAAAGCCTATGCCGAAGCGATCGAGCAATACGGCACCTGGAGCCTGTCGAAGATCGTGGCGCCCGCCGTCGCCTACGCGCGCGAAGGCTACATGGTGCGCCCGGCGGTTTACGGGTTCTGGGTGCAGCCCGATCGCTATGGCCGCGTGACGACCTTGGGCCGCCTGCAGCAGACGCCGGCCAGCCGGGCGCTCTACCTAAAGGCAGATGGCACACCCAAGGATATCGGCGATGTCATCGTCAATCCCGATCTGGCGCGCACGCTCGAGCGCATCGGCGCCGAAGGACCGGATGTGTTTTTCAAAGGCGACATGGCGCGGACCATCGCCGCCGACATGGAGCGCAATGGCGGGCTTATAAGCTACGACGATCTCGCCAACGCCAAGACCACGCCGGCCGAGCCGCTGTGGGGCACTTATCGCGGCTATCGCATCGCCACCAACCAGCCGCCGGGCGGCGGCATCATGTTGATCGAGATGCTCAACATCCTGGAGAATTTCGATCTCAAAGCGCTGGGCCATAATTCGGCGGAATATGTGCGCGTGCTGGCCGAGGCGATGAAGCGGGCGACAGCGGACAAGGATGCGCATGTCGGCGATCCGGCTTTCGTCGGCGTGCCGGTCAAGCGTTTGACCGACAAAGCCTATGCCAAGCAATGCGCCGAGGCGATCAAGCGCGGCGAGAAGGTCGATGTGCCGCGCATGGGCGGCGCCGGGGAATCAAAACACACGACCCATATCTCGGTGGTGGACAAGGACGGCAATTGCGTGTCGATGACGCATTCGCTGGGCTCATCGTCCGGCGTCGTCACCGACGGGCTGGGCTTCCAGTACAACAACTGCATGGGCGTGTTCGACCCGCGGCCCGGCCGCACCGGATCGATCGCCGCCGGCAAGAGCCGTTTCAGCTCGATGTGCCCGACCATCGTGTTCAAGGACGACAAGCCGTTCCTGGTGATCGGCGCGCCGGGCGGTACGCAGATCGCCATGGGCGTGCTGCAGGGTATCCTGAACGCCATCGATTTCGGCATGGACATGCAGGATGCGATCTCGGCGCCGCGCGTGTCGGCGACCTCCAACGCCATCGACATCGCCAACCGCATCACGCGGAGCACGCAGGCCGAGCTGGAAAAGATGGGCTATGAGGTGATCAGAAGCCCGCTGTCCTACACCTTCGCCTGGGTGCACGGCATTCGCATCAAGGACGGCAGGATGGATGGCGGCGCCGATCCGGCCACCGACGGGATGTCGCTGGCGGTGTGAAACTACTGCGACGCGATGGTGTAGAGCTTCAGGCTGGCGGTCTTGCCGCGGATGGGCTGAGTGCCGAGTTCCTTGCAGTCGAAGGAGGCGTCGAGCTTGGCGCGCGTCGTCTCGGTGAAGAGCAGCCGCGTCTTTAACTCCTTATTCAATTCTTCCACCCGGTGGGCCACGTTCACCGCGTCGCCCAGGATGGCGTAGGTCAGCCGGTCGCCCGATCCGACCGTGCCGGCAACCACCTCGCCGGTATTGATGCCGATCCGCACGCAAATGCGCACGCCGCCGGCAAAGACATGGCTGTTGACCGCTGCGCCGATCTCCAGTGCCGCGCGCACGGCGGCGCAGGCGTGATCCTCATGCTCCAGCGGCAGGTTGAAGGTGGCGAACACGCCGTCGCCTATGAAATTGTTGATGACGCCGTTATGTGCGCGCACCGGGTCTGAAACGATGGCGCTGTATTCGTTCAGAAGCGCGATCACGTCATGTGGCGGCAGCTGCTCGGAAAGGGTGGTGAAGCCCTCGATATCGATGAACATCAAGGTCGCTTCGCGCACGTCGCCCGTAAGCCGGCCCTTGTCCTTCAGGATCTGGGCCGCGACGCTTTCGGAGACGTATTTGCCGAAAGTCTCGCGCACGAATTCGCGGTCCTGCAAGCCCTCGACCATGCGGTTGAACTGGCCGGTAACTCTGCCGACCTCGTCGTTGGAGGTGATAGGAAGGCGCACATCGAGCTTGCCGTCGGCGACCTGGGTCATGCCGCCGCTGAGGATGCCGAGCGGGCGGATCAGGCTGCGGGTGACGAAGATCGCGGCCAGCGCCACGCCGAACAGAGCGGCGGTGGCATCGATCATGATCTCGACCCGGCCGCGATCGCCGTCGTAGGAATTGACGTCGATCAGGATCATGATCATTGGCAGCAGCGAACTGACCAGCAGTGCCACGCCCAGCTTGACCGAAAAGCGACCGAAATAGAGGCTGAGATTGTGGCCGAAGCGGTGGAAGATGAACTGGCCCAGCCCCGACAGATAGTCGCCGATCAGGAAATAGATCAGGGTGAAGAAGAAGGCGACCTCGACCACCACGGTGGAAATGGCGTCGACGATGGTGGGCATCGCCTGGCCGTAGCCGGTATCGATGAAGAAGGGCAGCGACATGCGGAACGTCATCAGGACTAGCGTGAGAATGCCGACATTGCGCGCCGATTGCAGCTGCAGCTGCGTCATGCGCCGCTCGATGGCGGCGAACTCGACCTTGCCGTCGAGGAAGCGTGCGATCGGCGCGAACTGCCAGTAGGCGAGCACCAGATTGGCGCCCAGCAGCATGATCGCGGACGAGGGAATGATGCGCCAGGCTAGATGCCAGCTGTCGCTGAACTGCATGAAGATGCCGGAAATCACCATGTCGACCAGGAAGACCGACAGCATCAGCAGGTAATAGCGGCGCTTCAGCGAGGCTGCGGTGTCGCAGCCCGCGGCGGTGATCGAGAGTGTGGCTTCGCTCATAACCGGATCACCATGTCGTCGGGTTGGTCGGCGAACAGTCGCGCCACCTGCGCTGCGCGCGCTTCCAGCACCGCCCGCTGGTTGATGTAGCCCTTGTCCGTGATCTCGTTGGCGTCGATCGAAGGCATGCTGTCCAGCACCAGTGCGCGGGCGATCCTGACGGAACTGGCCGTGTTCCGTTTATTGTAGGCTTGTAGCCCCTTTTCAAGGGCAGCACGAATTTCAGGCCGGTTAATCAATCCGGATAAGGGCGTATCCGCCCCCAATCCCGCGCAAAGGGACAGGCAGGCTGCCGGGTTGGGGAAGATCAGCAGGCCGATTTCCTCGCGATCATGGCCGGCGACGACGCAATCCATGATCAGCGGCGCGCAGGCGCTGATCGCTTGCACTCGCAAGGACCCGGCATGAACCCATGTGCCGGACGACAGTTTGAAGTCTTCCGCCACGCGGCCATCGAACACGATGCCCTTGGTGGGGTCCATGGCATCGAAGAACTTGCCGGCATCGCCGATGCGATAGAAGCCGTCGCCGTCGAACGCGGCCTTAGTCAGTTCCGGACTGCGCCAGTAGCCCGGCGTCACGTTGGGACCGCGTACGCGCAGCTCGTGCTTGCTGCCATTGGGCGTCAGCAAGATTTCGGTGCCGGGAATCGGCAGGCCGATCACGCCGGGCTGATCGATGATCCAGTGTACGGCCGTGGCGGCCGGTGCGGTTTCGGTCGAACCCCAGGCCGAACCCATGGTGACTCTATCGCCGCGCTCGGCGATAGAAAGATTTTCCAGCCGCTCCCACAGGTTCTGCGGCAGGGCGGCAGCGGCGTAGAAGATCAGCTGCAGATCCTTGAAGAAGGATTTGCGCAGGGCGGCATCCTTCTCCAGCGCCGGCAGCAGCATGTCGTAGCCGCGTGGCACGTTGAGATAGATGGTGGGCGAGACCTCGCGCAGATTGGCGATGGTCTGGTCGATCAGTCCAGGCGCCGGCTTGCCGCCGTCGATATACAGGGTGCCGCCATGGAACAGCATCATGTTGAAGTCATGATTGCCGCCGAAGGTATGGTTCCACGGCAACCAGTCGAGCAGCACCGGCGGCTTGTCCTTGCCGACGAAGCGATAGACCTGCGACAGCGCCTGCTGGTTGGAGCACATCATGCGCTGGGTGTTGATGACGCCCTTGGGCAGGCCGGTCGAGCCCGAGGTGAACAGAACCTTGCCGACCGTCTCGGGCGTCAGCGCGGCGAAGGCGGCATCGACTTCCGCCGTCGGCGCCGTCGCGGCAAAACGCTCGAAAGATATGCTGTCGATGCTAGGCGGCGGATTGGCGCCGATCACCACGACGACGTCTTCCAGGAGGCCGGCGTTTTTCAAAGCCGCAAGCGCCTTGGCATAAGGTGCGCCATTATCGACATAAAGGATGCCAGGCGTGACCTGGCGCACGCAATGCAGCAGCTTGGCGTGATCCTGCGACATCAGCGAGTAAGCGACCGAGATGGGGGCTGCCGGCACGCCGACATGCATGGCGGCCAGCGCCAGCAGGGCATGGTCGATGCTGTTGCCGGAAAGGATGGCCACGCTGCGCTCGCGATCGCAGCCGGCGTCCAGGACGGCCTGCGCAAGCCCCCGCACGCTTTCCAAAGTTTGGCGGAACGTTATCCTGCGCCAGCCGCCGCTTGTGTCGCGCTCGGCGAGGAAGACCCGCTCGCCATGAACCTGCGCCTGATGCACCAGCATGTCGCCCAAACTGCGCGGGTAATCACCCAGCACATGGCCGCTTGCCAGCATGATACTGCCGTCCTCGCGCCGCGTGACGTCGACCAGCGGTACGGCGAAATCCAGTTCGGCAAAAGGTGGCTTGCCCGGCCGCGTGGGTGCGGTCATCGACATGGCGTTCCTCCCGGCGGCAGTTTACAGCCCCAGATAGGCCTGGCGCACGCCGTCATTGTGCAACAAGTCCTGGCCGGTGCCCTGCAGCACGATGCGTCCGTTCTCCAGCACATAGGCATGCGCTGCCATGGTCAGGGATACCGCAACGTTCTGTTCGACCAGAACCACCGTCATACCGTCGGCATTGAGGCGGCGAATGACGCCAAACATTTCCTCGACCAGGGCAGGCGCCAAACCGAGCGAGGGCTCGTCGAACATGATCAGCCGGGGCTGGCCCATCAGGCAGCGGCCGATGGCCAGCATTTGCTGTTCGCCGCCGGACAATGTGCCGGCCGCCTGGCCCAGCCGCTCCTTCAGGCGCGGGAACATGGCGAAGACACGCTCCAGCGTCTCC
This sequence comes from Alphaproteobacteria bacterium, assembly GCA_029266575.1. Classification (GTDB taxonomy): domain Bacteria; phylum Pseudomonadota; class Alphaproteobacteria; order Reyranellales; family JAQSWP01; genus JAQSWP01. The sequence continues at coordinate 21,272 of JAQSWP010000021.1, forward strand.
TTCTCCTTGCCACGCGCGCGCGGCAGGAAGGCGCCGGTCTCCAGATTCTCCAGCACGCTCAGCGAAGGGAAGATTTGCCGCCCTTCGGCCACTTGGCCGATCCCCAGATCGCAGATCCGATGCGACGGCCAGCCGGTGATGTCCTTGCCGTCATAGGCGATACGGCCGGCGCGCGGCTTTTCGATGCCGTGGATGGTGCGGATCAGCGAGCTTTTGCCGGCGCCGTTGGCGCCGACGATGGCCACGATCTCGCCCGGCGGCACCGACAGGCTGACCTGCTCCAGCGCCTGGGCATCGCCATAGTAGAGATCGATGTTCTCAACGCTCAGCATCAGTGCGCTGCCTGTCCGAGATAGACTTCCAGCACCGCCTTGTCGCGGGTGACTTCGGCCGGCGTGCCCTCGGCGATCTTCTCGCCGTGATGCAGCACGACGACGCGCTGCGACAGCGCCATCACCGCGCGCATGACATGCTCGATCAGCAGGATGGTGACGCCGGTCCGCGCGTTGAGTTGGCGCAGGAAAGCCACCATCTGATCGGTCTCGGTTGGCCGCAGTCCCGCCATCACCTCGTCGAGCAGCAGCAGCTTGGGGCCGGTGGCCAGCGCGCGCGCCACTTCAAGCCGCTTGCGGTCGGGCAGGGTGAGGTTGGAGGCCAGCATGCGGCGTTTGTCGAACAGACCCAGCCGGTCGAGGATGGACCGCGCCGCCTCGCGCGCTTCGCTGACATGCCGCGTCTGGCGCAACGCGCCGATGGTGACGTTCTCCTCCACGGTCAGCGCCTTGAACGGCTTGACGATCTGGAAGGTGCGGCCGACACCGGCGCCGCAGATCTGATCCGGCCGCAGTCCGTTCAGCGTCCGGTCCTGCAGCCGGATCGCACCTTGATCGGGCGGAAAAACGCCGGCGATGAGATTGAACAAGGTCGTCTTGCCCGCACCATTGGGTCCGATCACGGCATGGATGCCGCCGGCGGGAACGGAGAAGCTGACATCGTGCACCGCGCGCAAGCCACGGAAGCTTTTGCCGACGCCGTCGATGGCAAGCGGCGCGCTCATGGCTCGCTCCGGTCGCGATCGAAGCCCAGCTTCTTCGCCAGCCACGGCCACACGCCGCCCGGCAGGAACAGCACGATCAGCAGCACCACCAGCCCGTAGAAGATCTGTTTCAGGCCGGCGAGGTTCGAGCCCTCGGTGGCGTCGGTCAACAGCTCGCCGACCACGACCAGCAGGGCGGAGCCCAGGATGGGACCGAACAGCGTGCCTAGCCCGCCGATGATCGGCCCCAGCAGCAGTTCGATGGAGCGGCCCATGGAGAAGATCTGTTCGGGATAGAGGTTGTTATAATAGAAGGC
>JAQSWP010000204.1 GCA_029266575.1 Alphaproteobacteria bacterium
GGCGGAATTCGCCGAGGTGCATCCGCTCTTGTTCCACGTGCATGCCCGCGGCGTCATCCACACCAAGGGCAAGCCGGTGCTGAAGGCCGACGACTTCAAGGGCCTTAAGATCCGCGCCCCCTCGCGCGCGGTGGGCGATGCGCTGGCCAAATATGGCGCCACGCCGCTGTTCATGCCGGTGCCCAGCGTGCCCGAGGCGCTGTCCAAGAACGTCATCGACGGCGTCGTGGTGCCGTGGGAAGTCACAGTCTCGCTGCGGCTTTCCGAACTGACCGACCATCACACCGAAGTGCCGGGCGATCGCGGGCTCTATACATCGGTGTTCCTGCTGGCGATGAACAAGGCCAAATACGACGGCCTGCCGGCGGACCTCAAGAAGGTGATCGACGACAATTCGGGCATGAACATCGCGCCGCGCATCGGCCAGGCCTGGGAAGACGTCGAGCAACCCGGCCGCGATGCCGCCAAGGCGCGCGGCAACAAGATCGTCACCATGGATGCGGCGGAAGTGGCCAAGCTGCGCGCCCAGGCGGCATCGGTGAATGCCGACTGGATCGAGGAGCTGAAGAAAGCCGGCAAGGACGGCGCCAAGCTGCTGGCCGAAGCCGAAGCGCTGATCGGCAAGCACGCCAAGTAGCCGCGTGAGCGAACCCCTACAAGGCCAGGCGGCGGAGACAAGTTCTCCGCCGCCATTGTTTTCGCTGTTCGCCGCCTGCGCCCTGATCGGCTGCGGCGCGCTGGTCGGCTGCGCGCTTGTCACCACCATTAGCGTGCTGGGCCGTTTTTTCCTCAATGCGCCGATCCAGGGCGATATCGAGATCGTGGCGCTGCTGATGTCGGTCGGCATCAGCCTGGTCCTGCCCTATTGCCAGATCAAACGCGGCAACGTCGTGGTCGACATCTTCACCCAGGGCGCGCCACCCAAGATGCGCATCGCGCTCGATCTGCTGGGATGCCTCACCATCGCGCTGCTCGGCGCCATTCTGGCTTGGCGCATGGGGCTGGGCGGCGTCGAGCTGCGCAGCTCGGTCGATCAGACCATGGTGCTGCGCCTGCCGACCTGGATCGTCTTCCCCATCATCGTGCCGTCGATGGCGCTGCTGGCCCTGGCCGGGCTGCTGGGCGCCTGGCAGGAGTGGCGCCTCATTAACGGGAAGCGCGGCGCATGAGCGGCATTGGCGTCGGCGTGCTGCTGATCCTGATCATGCTGGGGCTGATGTTCCTGCGCGTGCCGATCGCCGCCACCATGCTGCTGGCGGGCGGCGCCGGCTACGTCGCGCTGTCGGGCTGGCTGCCGCTGCTGAATTACCTGAAGACCGGGCCGTTCTTCATTCTCTCGTCCGACAGCTTCTCCGTCATCCCGCTTTTCCTGATGATGGGCTTCATCGCCTCGCGCTCGGGCATCAGCCGCACGCTGTTCGCCGCCGCCAATGCCTTCATCGGGCATTGGCGCGGCGGACTGGCGATGGCGTCGATCGGCGGCTGCGCCGCCTTCGGCGCCATTTGCGGCTCCTCGCTCGCCACCGCCGCCACCATGGGCCAGGTGGCGCTGCCGGAGATGAAGCGCTACGGCTATTCCGGCGCGCTGGCCACCGGCACGCTTTCGGCCGGAGGCACGCTGGGCATCCTGATCCCGCCCTCCATTCCGCTGATCGTCTATTGCATCCTGGCCGAGCAAAACATCGCCAAGCTGTTCCTGGCCGCCTTCCTGCCCGGCATCCTGGCCGCACTGGGCTACATGCTGGCCATCGCCGTCTATGTGCGGCTCAATCCCAAGGCGGGACCGGCCGGAGCGCGCAGCGGCTGGAGCGCACGCCTGCGCGCGCTGGTCGACATGATCCCGATCGCCGCGCTGTTCGTGCTGGTGCTGGGCGGCATCTATTCCGGCGTCTTCACACCCACGGAAGCAGCCTCGTTCGGCATGCTGGGCGCGCTGGTGGTGGCCTTTGCCGTCTATCGCATGACATGGCGCGCACTGGCCGGCAGCCTGCTGGAAACCGCGGTCAGCACCGGCATGATCTTCATGATCCTGATCGGCGCCGATCTGTTTTCAGCCTTCATGGCGCTGAGCGGCCTGCCGCAATATCTCGCCGACACTATCGGCAAGAGCGGGCTGGAGCCCTATTTCATTCTGGTCCTGGTGCTGCTGGTCTATCTGGTGCTGGGCTGCCTGATGGATTCGCTCAGCATGATCCTGCTCACTCTGCCGATCTTCTTCCCCGCCATCATGGCGCTGGATTTCGGCCTGGGTGCGGAGAACACCGCCATCTGGTTCGGCATCCTGATTTTGATCGTGGTCGAGGTCGGACTGATCACCCCGCCGGTCGGCATGAACGTCTTCGTCATCAACCGGCTGGCCGGCGACGTGCCGATGGCGGCGACGTTTCGCGGCGTGACGCCGTTTCTGGTCTCCGATTTCCTGCGCGTGGCGCTGCTGGTGATGTTCCCGGCGCTGACCTATGGCGCGCTGCGCTGGGTCGGCTGGTGAGGCAACGCACCGGCTGAATCTCCGCAACGTCGGGATTTCGGGTACCTTGGCCGCATGAGCGATCTTGCCGCCTATGGCGGGCTGTTCCTGACGGCGCTATTCGCGGCAACCCTGCTGCCGGTGCAGTCCGAAGCGACGCTGGTGGGGTTGATCCTGACCGGCGACTATTCGATCGTGGCGCTCATCGCCATGGCCAGCATCGGCAACGTGCTGGGATCGGTGCTGAACTGGCTGATCGGGCGCGGCATCGAACGGTTTCGCGACCGCAAATGGTTTCCGATCAAAGCTGCGGCGCTCGACCGGGCCCGGGGTTGGTACCAGCGCTACGGCCGATGGTCTTTGCTGCTGAGCTGGGCGCCGGTGATCGGCGATCCGCTGACGGTCATCGCCGGCGTGTTGCGCGAGCCGCTGCCAATCTTCCTCGCACTGGTTGGCTTCGCCAAGACAATGCGATTCATCGTGGTCGCAGCGGTGACACTGAACGTCTTTTGAATGCTGCCGCAAGCGGGACAAATTGGTGGGCGCACCAGGGCTCGAACCTGGGACCCGCTGATTAAGAATGGCGGTCTAAGGTTCGTAAATAGATTTTGCGATAGCGCGAGATACTGTCGTCGCCACTTTAACGGGCATTCACCACCTGGACTGAATGCACAACGTGAAGAACCCACCTTGTATCGTTTGTGTTGTCGGGAGAGCGATACGCAGGAGCGATGATGGGAACAAAGCTGCCCTGAATCATTTCTCCAATTTCATAGCGAACGGCCCAGGGATTGGGCGGACGATTATTGGGGTTATTCCAGACTTGCACATTCACTAAGAAGAACTTGTGTCCGGGCGGCGGACGCATAGCGCGCACGACCGGCCGGGGAAAGTCACCCGAGCGGTTGTCGCCGAATTCCGGCTTACTATCGAACAGCTCGATGATCGAAGGCTTCCCACTCTCGAGCTGCATGAAAGCAACCATCCTGTCGTCCACTCCCAGAAATCTCACCACACCATTCTGGATAGACTGCAGGTAAACGGGTTCTCCGGCGATAATAAGTCTGGATACCGGCGGCTTCACAGCACCGCCTCGATGGAGGTTTTTCGTCGCCTTTTTGGTCGATACCCGGGACGTTTTCGTCGCTTTCTTCGCTGCTGCACTGGATTTTTTCGCCGTCTTCTCAGCCGATGCGCGAACCATGCGGTCTCTCCCCCTCTAGGACAGCCTAATCAGGCTCGTCGCTATAACATCAAGGACGTTACGACAACGCAAGTGCGGACGCTTATGTGCAAGATCGGGACGTCTGGGGGATAGCTTTGCAAATGGTGCTTATTTGACGGTGCCGACGCGGGCGGGCATGACCGAAGTGCAAGCCAAGCTTCTGGTGTGGGCGGCGCGCGACCCAAATTTTCCTGACCACGAGGACGCCAAGCGGGTTTGCACTGAGCATTCGAAGCGCAACCGCATCGGCTGGTTTTCCCATGGTCAGGCGGGTGCATTGTGAGTAACAGCGACATAACTCGGCAAAGGGAAGCGGTGCGCTGGTTCGAGCGCCGTGCCCAAGTGGCGGCGCTTGTGAAACACTGGCACGAGACGCATCAGGACCGCTGGCAGCCGCAATGCGAGCTGGTCCAGATCGAGATCAAGGCAGCGGTTATGCAGCTGGCCTTTGAGGCGATCGGGCGCGATGCCAAGGCGCCACGCCCGGCGCCGTTCGGCAAGCCACGATTCGGCCGGATGATGCGCGGCTTGGTGAGCCAACTGCGGGTCAAACGCTTCGGTCACCTGCAACAGTTTGACGCCCAGGAATGGCAGAAACAAATTGACACGATCGCGGGTGAGTTCGGCTGGTCATGGATCGAAGGCAGGGAGCATCAGCTTCCAACTGCAAAGGCCGCAACTGCCGCTTAGTGCTTTGGGGGGCGGGTCAAATCTCTAGAGCTTTCGAGGTTGCGTACCGTGTCCCAGCTACACGCGTATAGCCGCAAAATTGGTAAAATTATTTTGTGACGATGCCTCATGGCGTTCCCCATCAGACCACATGATGCATGGGACCGCCGGTCATCGGCACGCGAAACCCATGCGACAGTCAAAACGGTTGGAAAGGATGCGCCTGCTTCTACGACAGCCAAAATAAGCTCATACCTGACAGAGGCCTCCTCCTGCCACGAGTGAACTAGATCGATCTGCTGACGCAAATACCTGAATCTAAGTTCGCACTAATTGTCGGATGTGTTGATTTCTCGGTAATGATTGTTTTGGACCGGGACTTTCCGACCCTTGCTACTAATGCGGTAACCATGCCGTTCGCAATCCCAGGTATCCGCCGTCACTCCCTCTTCCCGTAGGGCGATTTTCCGCACCTTCTGCGTGGGAGTTCGAGGCAGCTGATCTACGAAGCGAATGTAACGCGGCACCATGAAATAAGGCATGGTGTTCTGTGCAAAATTGAAAAGCGCGTCGGGTGCAACGCTGGCTCCGGCCTGCGGCACGAGGATGGCCAATACGTCTTCTTCTCCCATGGAAGAAGCCACGCCAACGACAGCCGACTCCGCCACGCCCGGACAGGCATTTAACATTCGCTCCACCTCGAAGGAGGAAATATTCTCGCCGCGCCGACGAATGGAATCCTTGATTCGGTCCTGAAAGAACACGTTGCCGCCGCCATCAATGTATCCGCGATCGCCGGTGTGAAACCAGAAATCCTTCATCACCTCCAAAGTCTTTTCCGGCATGCCAAGATAGCCCGCGAGTAGGGTATTGGGCAGGCGCGGCCGCACGCAGATTTCGCCTGAGGCGTTGGTTGGCAGCTCGAAGCCGTCGTCGTCGCGGATGGTGACTTCAAAATGCGGGCTGGCCATGCCGCAGGAGCCCTGGGGAGTCTGGCCGGGCCGGCTGTAGACGACGAGGTTGCTTTCGGTGGCGCCATAGGCCTCGACCAGCTCGACGCCGAAGCGGCGTTCGAATTCCTCCTGGAATTCGGCGGGAATCGGCACCGCGTAAACCAGTCGCATTGTGTTGTCGGCATCGTCGGGCTGTTCCGGCTGGCTGCGAAGTATGTGGCACAGCCCGCCGACGGCGACGCAGACCGTCGCCTTGTGCTGGCGCACGTCCGGCCAGAAGCGGCTGACGGAAAAGGTCGGCACGAGGATCATGCGCGCGCCAATCAGGAGCGGGCCCAAGGTCAGGAACTTGGCCGCGATATGGAAGAACGGCAGGTAGTTGTAGGCAATGTCGTCTTCCGTCAGCGACACGATTTCGTCGAAGAAGGCGCCGAAGGAAACTTCGTGG
>JAQSWP010000205.1 GCA_029266575.1 Alphaproteobacteria bacterium
GGAGCCAGCCTCCCTCAACCTCGCCGATCGCGAGGAGCCGCCCAAAGGTTTCCGGCTGGTGGAGCGCGATTCGCCGTTCCTGAAGCATGTCGGCGACTCTTATGTCGGCGAGCGCGACGGCAAGCGCCTGGTGGTGCAGCCGACGGCGCCGCACATGCTGAACAATGGCGGGCTGATGCATGGCGGCATGCTGATGAATTTCGCCGACAACGCCTTGTGCACCGAGATCGCCATCGCCACCGGTGGCAAGGCGCCGATCACCACCACCTTCACGGCGGAATTCCTCAGTGCCGGCCGGTTCGGCCCACTGCTGGAGAGCGCGGTGGAATTGCTGAAAGTATCCGAGCGCAGCGCCTTCGTGCGCGGCCTCGTCACTCAGACCGGCGTCAAGCTGCTCAGCTACAGCGCCATGATCACTCTTATGGACAGGAAGGCGCTGCGCGCGCCCTAGAATGAATATGGACAGCACCGCGATCGCAGCAGCGGAAATCCCGCCCGGCTACGAAATCCTGCGCAACGACATGGGCTTCAGCGAGCATATCGGCCCGTTCTACGTGCGCAAACCAAAAGACGGCTACACGCTGGCGTTCGGCTTCCGCGCCCTGGCCCACCACGCCAATCGCGGCGGCGTGGTGCATGGCGGGATGCTGGTGAGCTTCCGGACGCGCCACCAAGGACCTGGTGTTCGTCGATGGCAGATTGCGCGTCGGCGATAAGGTGGTGATGCAGGCCAAGGGCATCTGGAAAGTTCTCGATCGCTGGCTGGGCGAGAAGGCCAAGTAAGGCATTCCGCTTTCCATAATCTTTGGCGTGTCCCGCGCGCCACAGATTCAACCTTCTTGAATTCGCCGCAACTCCTCCGCGCGCCGGACGCAAAGCCGATTGAGGCTGCAGCGTCCGACAAACACGGAGGCTCAATGAAAATCCTTGCCCTCGCCGCCATGGCAGCCGCCCTGGCGTTCGCTACTCCTTTGCCATCCTTCGCCGACACCCCGGCAGCACACCGGATCAGCCAGCCCACCACGCATGAGAACCTCACCATCTTCCTGGTGCGCGGCGACAGGGCGGCCGGCAAGACCGTGCCCATCACCTTGCAGGAGGCGATGCAGAAAGGCGTCCTGCGCGTGCGCGAGACCAGCAACGTCAACTCGCTGGAGATCGAAAACCTCGGCGACAAGGACGTGTTCATCCAGGCCGGCGACATCGTCAAGGGCGGCAAGCAGGACCGCGTGCTGAGCGTCGACATGGTGCTGGGGCCGAAATCGGGCGCCGTGCCGATCGCCTCGTTCTGCGTCGAGCAAGGCCGCTGGCAGAAGCGCGGCAACGAAAAGGCCGATAGCTTCGCCAGTTCGACCACCGCCCTGCCGTCGCGCGCCATGAAACTGGCCGCTCAGACGCCGGCGAGCCCCTCGCCGCGCGGCGTGGCCGAGCCGCAGCAGAAAGTGTGGAGTGGCGTGCAGGAGGTGCAGCGCAAGCTCGCCGACAATCTCGGCAGCTCCGCGGCCTCGGCGGCATCTCCCAGCTCGCTGCAGCTGACCATGGAGAGCGGCAAACTCAAATCGGCCGTCGGTGCCTATGAAGCCAGCCTGCGCAGCATGGTGGAAACGACACAAGATGCGATCGGCTTCGTGGTGGCGATCAATGGCAAGGTCAGTTCGGCCGACATCTACTCCTCGCCAGATCTGTTCCGCGCCATGTGGCCGAAACTGCTGCATGCCACCTCGGTCGAAGCCCTCTCGGAGAAGAAGACCGGCGCCAGCTTCGCGCCGGCAACGGAAGCGCAGGTTGTCGCTTTCCTCGATCAGGCGCGCGCAGCGCCAGCCAGCAAGCAGAAAGTCACCTCACGCGTGACTTTGGAAAAGCGCGAGAGCGACAAGATCCTCGCCTCCGAAGCGCAGCTTGCCGAAGGCGGCTGGGTGCATCGCAACTACCTGGCGAAATGAAAAAAAGGCTGCGAGTTTGCCCTCGCAGCCCTTTTCTTCCCCCAACAGGCTTACTCGACGCGACTACTGTTCCTGCAAGCTGCCAGCAATGATCCGAGGTTCGGCGCTTTGGATGGGGCTCGGAGCCTCGGCAATTGCCGGCAGCCCGATCACCATCAGACAAATAAACACGAACCCATAGCGCACCGCCTGTTCCCCCCATTTGCAGCCGGCAGGAGAGGAAAGCTTATGAGCAGGTTTCGTGCCGTGATACCGCCGTTTTTCGTAAGTGCGGATTAGCGCCGCTTATGAGCGCGGCTTCATCGCCTTCGCCACCGGCAAATCGGCCACGACATCGTCGAATTTCGCCTCCCGCTTCTGCGCCGTGGCGGCGAAAGCCTCGGGCATGTCGGCCGTCTGCAGCATGGCGGCGTTCCAGGTGGCGATATAGTTGAGCCCGTCCTCAATCGAGTGGTCGCGGGCGTAGTTCAGCATCTCCTTGCTGCCGGCGATGGCGAGCGGCGTCTTGGCGGCGATGGTGCGGGCGATGTCCAGCACGCCCTCGACCAGCTTCTCGTGCGAAGCGAAGATCTGGTTGACGAAGCCGCAAGCCTTGGCCTCGTCCGCCGGCATGCGGCGGCCGGTATAGGCCAGCTCGCGCACCAGGCCGGACGGCATCTGCAGCGGCAGGCGCTGCAAGGTGCCGACATCGGCCACCATGCCAATATCGATCTCCTTGATGGTGAAGAAGGCGTCGGCGGCGCAATAGCGCATGTCGCAGGCGGTGACGAGATCGACGCCGCCACCGATGCAGCCGCCCTGGATGGCGGCCAGCACCGGCACGCGGGCCTGGTCGATAACGGAGAAGCATTCCTGGAACCACAGGATCTGGCGGCGCAAATTCTCGCGTTTGCGGCCCTCCTCGGCATTGGGCGGCGTCAGGCTGCCGAACACGGAAAGATCCATGCCCGAGGTGAAATGCGGGCCGGTCGAGGAGATCACGGCCACGCGCACGTCGTCGCGGCTGTCGAGCTCGGCGAACACCGCGCGCATCTCCTGCCAGAAAGCCAAGGTCATCGAGTTGCGCTTGTCCGGCCGGTTGAAGCGGATCTGGGCGATCTTGTCCGTCACCGAGAAATCGAAGCTGTCATACGCCATTGCCGCCTCCCCTATCTGTCGCCGACCTTGATGACGACTGCCATGCCGGTATCGCCCGCAGCGCAGCCCTGGAACAACCCGTAGCCGCCGCCGCGCAAGGCCAGTTCCTCGATCAGTTCGATAATCGAGCGCAGGCCGGTCGGGCCCTGCGGATGGCCCCAGATCAAGGAACAGCCGTAATTGTTCATCTTCTCCAGCGGAAATCCGGTTTCGCGCGCGAAGACGATGTCGTTGACGGCGAAGGGATTGTGCGATTTCACCGCGTCGATCTGCTTGATGTCGATGCCCGCTGCCGCCAGCGCCTTGCGCGCGGCGGGCACGGTGGCAGCCGGCATATGCGCCTTCTCGGTGCGCGCCTGGCCGAAACCCAGCACGCGGATGGCGATCTTGTCGGACTGCATCTCGCGCGCCTTCTCAGACGTGGTGACGATCATGCCGCAATTGCCGTCGGCGGGATGGGTCTGGCCGCCGAAGGTGACCGAACCGTCGGGTTTCACCGGCCGCAATTTGGCGAGACCTTCGGCGGTGGAATGGATCACGCCTTCGTCGCCAGCGATGGTCTTCACCGTCTTGCCATAGCGCGCATCGGGCACGGCGAAAGGCAATTCCATGTAGCGCTTCATGAAGGCGGCATCGTCGGCCAGCGCCTCGTCGTATTGCGCCTGGCGGCGGAGGACGACGTCATGCTGCTCGGCGGTGGTGATCTGCCATTTGCGGGCGCAGTTCTCGGCCGTATCGACCATCGCAACCTTGGCGTAGGGATCGTTGGAGAAATTATCCAGCACCCAGTTCTCGTTGACGCCGGCGCCGCCTGGCCCCAGCGGGTTGGGGTAGTAGATCATCGGGCCGTTGGAACAGCGATCGGCGGCGACCACCAAGGTTGCGCTGGCAGCACCGGCATCGATCTCCTCCGCCGCCGCCGCCAGGCAGCGCGCGGAGGTGGCGCAGGCCTGGTTGATGGTGGGGCCGGAGACGTCCGGTGCGCCGATCATGCCGGTCAGCCACGGCACGCCATAGAAGGAATGGTGCTGCGGCACGGTGGTGCCGAGCACGGCATAGTCCAGCGCCTCGGGAGAGATATTGCGCTTCGCCATGGCAGCCTTGGCGACATGGGCGGCGAATTCGACGCTGTTGAGATGCGACAGGCTGCCCTGCCAGCGCGCGAAGGGCGTGCTCCAATAGGCGCCATAGGGAATGGCAATATCGCTGGCGGGCATTTAAGGGGCTCCAACGGCTTATACGACACCAAAGCTTATAGCAGGCCGGCCGCAGCACGGCAGCCCTGCGCAAAGCGCGGATTTAGCGGTGTTTTTCCGGGGTTGAACGGGTCAGGCCGCTATGGCACTTTGCGCCGCCTTGAGGTCGGGCCCTGCCCCGCATCCTTCCGGTTCGCTGCCGTAGCTCAGTGGTAGAGCACTCCCTTGGTAAGGGAGAGGTCGACAGTTCAATCCTGTCCGGCAGCACCAGTTTTCCGCACGGAAATTTCATCCCGGAACCTGCACGACGGCACCGCCGTTCGTCTCTTCGTGATGCCAAACCCAAAGAAAACTTCACGCGAGCCGAAAAAGGAAATTTCCGACCCGGACGAATTCTTTCGCCAGGGCCTGGGACCGGGCTATGCCGAGGAAGAATTCGGCCAGCCCGACGCGGCGGAGAAGAAGCCGGGCGATCCCGCCTCGCTGCGCAATCGGCGCGGCGATCGCTATACGCGGTTCGACAAGCCGGCACGCAACGGGAATGCGCCGACACGGAAAGGTTAGTCATCCTCATCCTGAGCCCGTCGAAGGATGAGGATCACAGGCAACGTTTCGTAGCCCATGCTTCGACAGGCTCAGCATGAGGATTGGGGTGGACCGCGAGGCTGTCCTGATCAATTCCGATTCATGATCCGCCGCGCCAGCGCGTGGCGGTGCACTTCCGACGGGCCGTCGTAGATTCTGAACGGGCGGATGTCGCGGTAGATGCGCTCGACCACCGTGTCGCGGGTGATGCCGAGCCCGCCTAGAATTTGCAGCGAGCGATCAACCACGCGGCCCAGCGCCTCCGAACAGAACACCTTGGCCATGCTGGTCTCGTCACGCGCACGATCGTGCTGGTCGAGCAGCCAAGCGCAGTGCCAGATCGACAGGCGGCAGAGGTTCAATTCGATCTCGTTGTCGGCCAGCATGAAGCCGACGCCCTGATGGTCGCCGATGCGCTGGCCGAAGGATTGCCGGCGCTTGGCGTAGTCGACGGCTACGGCATGGGCACGAGCGGCCGCGCCCAGCCAGCGCATGCAATGGGTCAGCCGCGCCGGTCCCAGCCGCACCTGGGCGTAGCGGAAACCGGCGCCGATTTCACCCAGGATGCGCTCCGGCCCGACCTTGACGCCCTTGAACTCGACCACGCAATGGCCGCCGGGCGAATTGCTGTCGATGGTGTCGAGCATGCGCACGATGCGGAAGCCCGGCGCATCCATATCGACCAGGAACATGGTGGCGCCGACGTCGCGGCCGGCGGCATCGATGCTGCGCGCCATGACGATGTTGATGTCCGCCCCGGGCGCGCCGGTGATCAGCCATTTGGTGCCGTCGATCACCCAGTCCTGCCCGACCTGGCGCGCGGTGGTCTTCATCAGGCTGGGGTCGGAGCCGGCACCGCCATCGGGCTCAGTCATGGAAAACACGGTGCGGATTTCGCCGCGCACCAGCGGCTCGAGGAATTTCTTCTTCTGCTCCGGCGTGGCGACGACGTTGAGCAGGTTCGTGTTGCCCTCGTCCGGCGCCTGGATGTTGAGCGCCAGCGGCCCCAGGGTCGACCAGCCGGCGGCCTCGAACACCACCGCCATGCCGCGATGATCCAGGCCAAGCCCGCCATATTGCTTGGGCCCGTGCGGCGACAGCAGGCCCGCTTTGCGCGCCAGCGCCACCATCTCCAGCCGCATCTCCTCGGTCGGGCCGTGCGGCGTCTGGCGCGGATCGCTCTCCAGCGGCACAATCTTCTCTTCGATGAAGCTGCGCACGCGGTCGCGCAATTCGACCAGTTCGGCGGGCAGCGAGAAATCGATCATGGCGTTACTCCCTTGAATTTCATTTCAGGCTGGCAAGCCGCTC
>JAQSWP010000206.1 GCA_029266575.1 Alphaproteobacteria bacterium
GACGCCGCCAGCTCGTTCATCGGCACGATGCGGCCCATCAGGGCGCGGAACGGCGCCAGGAAGAAGACCGCAAGCACCAGCTTCACCGCCAGATCGCCTAGCGCCAAGGTGACCCAGGGCACATCGGTGCCGGCGAAGGCCAGGCTGAAGAACAAAGCCGTATCGACGATCGAACCCAGCACCGAGCCGAGCAATGGCGCCTGCCACCACGCGGCGCGCCGCAACCGGTCGAACACGGTGATGTCGAGCAATTGGCCAACGATGAAGGCGGTGCCCGAGGCGGCGGCGATGCGCCAGTCGGCCAGGAGAATCGAGAACGCGACGCCCAACGCGAAGCCGACATAGACCACCTGGCGTGCGCGGGCAGGGCCGAAGGCGCGGTTGGTCAGGTCGGTGACCAGGAAGGAGAGCGGGTAAGTGATCGCGCCCCAGGTCAGCCAGTCGTTGAGCGGGAACTGGACCAGGTAGTTGGAGGCCGCGACCACCGCCACCATGGCGATACAGGCCACGACCATGCCGCGCGCCAGATAGGCGCGTTCGTTTGCGTTCATGCCGACCTCCGTCTGCTTGACCCGCATCGGCAGCACAGGCCGGACGGGCGAACGGGCGGGTTTTACTGCAATTGAGAGAGCAGGGATAGAGGGGTTCAAGCGTCTGAATTGCCGCTTTAAACCATCTCCGGATCATCCACGTCATGCAGCTCGACGTTGGTCGGCGCCGGACCGATGGTGCGGAAGCGATGCACGCCGTCCTTGCCGACGAGGCGCTCGGCCTGGCCGCGGCCTTCCAGGCAATGCAGATGCGCCAGCGTCTCGCCCAGGGCGAAGACGAACTGGTGCTCGTCGAGGACCTTGCCGGGAAACAGCACCGGCGTCAGCTCGACGCCATGCTTGCCGTCTTGCGTGGCGCAAGCCGCGCGCAGCACGTCGAGCCGCTCGTCGTGATGCGCCACCAGTTGATCCAAGCGCCGATGCAGGCCGCGAAACGGCAGGCCGTGCGAGGGCAGCACCAGCGTATCGGCGGGCAAAGCGCGGAACTTCTCGATCGAATCGAGGAACCATTGCAGCGCGTTGGCCATCGGCTCGATCGGCCAGACGCTGACATTGGTGGTGATCTTGGGCAGCACCTGGTCGCCGGCGATCAGCACGCCCAATTCGGCGCAATAGAGCGAGCAATGTTCGGGCGAATGGCCGAAACCGGCGATGATTTCCCAGCGCCTGCCGCCGATGAACAGCGGCTTGCCTTCCATGATGCGCACGTAGTCGGGCGGCAATTCGCTGACCACCTGCTTGAAGCCGCCGCGATGGCGAGCGAAGGCGTCGAGGCCGGATTCGGGAATGCCGTTGGCGAGGTAGAAGCGCCGGCGCGAAACATCTTCGTTGTCGCCGAAGCCGCGCATGGTGTTTTGCGTCGAGTGGTACTCGCCCAGACTCATATGCAGCGGCGCGCCGGAGCGTTCATTGAGCCAGCCGGCCAGCCCGACATGGTCGGGGTGCATGTGGGTGACGACGATCTTGCTGAGCGTGCGGCCGGCGAAATCGCCGGCGAACAGCTGCTCCCACAGTTTCTTGGTCTTGGACATGGCGATGCCGGTGTCGATCGCCGCCAGATGGTCGCCGTCTTGCGCTAGCCACAGATTGATGTGGTCGAGCCGGAACGGCAGCGGCATGCGCAGCCACCACAGTCCCGGCGCGACCAGGAACATGACACCGCCTTCGGGCGGTGCGGCGTGCGGGAAATCGAGCGCGTCGAGCAGTGTATCCATCACCGGCATGGTAGCGCCTTGCCGCTGCCGGACAAGCATCTATCCGGTGGATTTGAGCAAAGCTCGCCAGGCGATATCGCTGCGGCAGAAACCTTGCGGCCAGTCGATGCGCGCGATGGCGTCGTAGGCGCGCTGGCGTGCCTGCCGCACGTCCGTGCCGATGGCGCAGACGTTCAGCACGCGCCCGCCATTGGCCAGGATCTTGCCGTCCTCGGTTTTGGTGCCGGCATGGAAGATGGTGACGCCGTCGACCTGCGCTGCCGCGTCGAGGCCTCTTATCTCGGTGTTCTTAACGTAGTCCCCGGGATAGCCCTCCGCCGCCATCACCACGGTGATGGCCGTCTCCTCGCGCCAGCGCAGATCGAAATGCTTCAGTGCGCCGTCGGCCGAAGCGATCAGCGCCGGCAGCAGATCGGACTTCAGGCGCAGCATCAGCACCTGGCATTCGGGATCGCCGAAGCGGGTGTTGAACTCGATCAGTTGCGGACCCTTGGGGCCGATCATCAATCCCGCGAACAGCACGCCCTGGAATGGGGAGCCCTCGGCCGTCATGGCGGCAAGCGTCGGGCGGATGATGCGGTCCATCACCTGCCGATGAACTTCCGCCGTGAACACCGGCGCCGGCGAATAGGCGCCCATGCCGCCGGTATTGGGGCCGGTATCGGAATCGCCGACCCGCTTGTGGTCCTGCGCTGCCAGCAGCGGCAACGCCGTTTCGCCGTCGCATAGCGCGAAGAAGGAGGCTTCCTCGCCTTCCAGCACCGCCTCGATCACCACCGAGGCGCCGGCGTCGCCAAAGCGATTGGCCTCCAGGCATTCGCGCACGGCGCGCTCGGCTTCATCGAGGGTTGTCGCGACGGTGACGCCCTTGCCGGCTGCCAGGCCGTCGGCCTTGACCACGATCGGCGCGCCTTGCAGGCGCAGATATTCCAGCGCCGGCTCCATCTCGGTGAAACGCGAATAGGCAGCGGTGGGGATGTTGTATTTGGCGCACAGGTCCTTGGTGAAGCCCTTGGAGCCTTCCAGCCGCGCCGCCAGCGCCGAGGGGCCAAAGCATTTGATCTTCGCCGCGCGCAATTTGTCGGCCAGGCCCAGCACCAGCGGACCTTCGGGACCGATCACCACGAAATCGATCTTTTCCTTCTGCGCCAGCGCAACGATGGCATCGACGTTCTCGGCCGCGATATCGATGCAGGTGGCCACCTGTGCGATGCCGGCATTGCCCGGTGCGCAATAGAGCGCGTCGCACAGCGGCGAGGCCGAAATCGCCCAGCACAGCGAATGTTCGCGGCCGCCGCCGCCCACCACCAGAACCCGCATGCGCCCTCCGACCCTTGCCAAATCAAGGCCTTGCTATAATATGACCATAGTCAGTGACCATGGTCATATTAGGATTTCCGCCATGAGCAAAACAGTCAAAGCCTCCGAATTCAAGGCCAAATGCCTGCAGCTGATGGATCAGGTAGCCGAGACCGGCGAAACCGTCATCATCACCAAGCATGGCAAGCCGGTCGCGCGGCTGGTGCCGGTGCCGGCCAGCGACAAGCCGCTGTTCGGCGCGCTGAAAGGCATGATGCGGATCACCGGCGATATCGTCGCACCACTCGACGTCGAATGGAAAGTGCTGAAGGAATGAAGACGTTGCTCGATACGCACGCGCTGATCTGGCTAATGGAAGGGTCTGAGCGTTTGGGCAAGCGTGCCGCCGCCGCTATCGACCGCGCGCGCCAAGCTGGAGAGGCCGCGGTTTCGGCGATCACCTTCTGGGAAGTCGCCGTGCTCGAACAGCGCCGCCGCGTGGGCATCGATCGAACGCTCGCGGCTTGGCGACGTGCGGTACTGGACGCGGGCATTCTTGAGATTCCGATCGGTGGCGAGATTGCCCTGCAGGCTGGCGCGCTGGGCGATGCCTTGCGCGATCCGGGCGACCGGTTCATCGTCGCCACCGCCTTGCGCGAAGATCGGGTTTTAGTCACCGCCGACCAGGCAATCCTCGATTGGCAGGGCAAGCTCGGGCGACTGGACGCGTCGCGCTAAGAAGGAAACGATTTGAGCGACATCGCGGGCGAACAGAAAAGCGGCCATAACCTGGCGGAATATTCCGTCAGCGAGATCTCGACCGCCCTGAAGCGGGAGATCGAAAGCCTGTTCCCGCGCGTGCGCGTGCGTGGCGAGATTTCGCAGCCCAGCTTCCCCCGTTCCGGCCATTGCTATTTCCGCCTCAAGGACGAAGGCGCGGTGCTGGACGCGGTGTGCTGGAAAGGCACCATCCCGCGGCTGTCCGTGCGCCCCGAGGAAGGCATGGAAGTGATCGCGACCGGCCGCATCACCACCTTCGCCGGCTCCTCGCGTTATCAGATCGTGGTCGATTCGCTGGAACTTGCGGGCCAGGGCGCGCTGTTGAAACTGCTGGAAGACCGGCGCAAGAAGCTGGCCGCCGAAGGCCTGTTCGCCGCCGAGCGCAAGCGCAAACTGCCCTATCTGCCGGAGGTGATCGGCGTCGTGACCTCGCCCACCGGCGCCGTCATCCGCGACATCCTGCACCGGCTCAACGATCGCTTTCCGCGCCACGTGCTGGTGTGGCCGGTGGCGGTGCAGGGCGAGCGGGCGGCGGGCGAGGTGGCGCGCGCCATTCGCGGCTTCAACGAATTGCCTGAAGATGGTCCCATCCCGCGGCCCGATCTGCTCATCGTGGCGCGCGGCGGCGGCAGTCTGGAAGATCTGTGGGCATTCAACGAGGAGATCGTGGTGCGGGCGGCAGCCGAATCGCGCATCCCGCTGATTTCCGCCGTCGGCCACGAAACCGATACCACCCTGATCGATTTCGCCTCCGACCGGCGCGCGCCAACGCCGACGGCGGCGGCGGAGATGGCGGTGCCGG
Organism: Alphaproteobacteria bacterium; assembly: GCA_029266575.1. Classification (GTDB taxonomy): domain Bacteria; phylum Pseudomonadota; class Alphaproteobacteria; order Reyranellales; family JAQSWP01; genus JAQSWP01. Next base: position 4,647 of record JAQSWP010000206.1, read on the forward strand.
TGCGCAGCGAATTGCGCGCCAGCATTCTCGATCAGGCGCGCCGGCTGGTGTCCGGCATGGCGCGCGAGCTGGAGCAGCATCGCCGCTCGGTGCTGGCCGCGGCGCGCGGCCTGCCCAGGCCGCAGCAGATGATCGAGGAGCGCGCCCAGCGCCTGGACGATCGCGGCGAGCGCTTGCTGCAGGCCGGTAAGCGGCTGATCGAAATCCGCCAGGCCCAGGTGGCGCAGGCCGGTTTGCGTTTGCGCAGCCCGTTGACTCAGATCGATGCCAAGCGTGCGGAACTGCTGTCGGAAACGCGGGCGCTCAACACCGCCTGGCTCACCTACCGCCGGTGCGAACTCGATGCCAACGAGCAACACTGTCAGAAACTGGCGCGGCTGCAACGGCAAAGCCAGATGGCGCTAGATGGTTTCCTGCAACGCGAGCAGGTGCGGCTGGACGGCGCCGGCAAGCTGCTGGATAGCGTTTCCTTTAAGAGCGTGCTGGCACGCGGCTATGCGCTGGTGCGCGACGCTGCTGGCGTGCCGATGATGGAGGCGGCAACGGCAAGCCCTGGTGCGGCGATTGCCATAGAGTTTCGCGACGGCAAAATTGGCGCGCGCATTACCGATGCTCCGCCGGTGTCGGCAACCAAACCCGCCAGGCCAGCGAAAAAATCCGGTGGCGATCAGGGTTCGCTGCTGTGAGAATCGTGCTTCTAACGCTGCTTGTTCTTTTTGCCGCGCCGGCTCAGGCGTTGGAGCTGAAAGGCGAGTTCGTGCAGGGCGGCTTCGTCGTCGGCAAGGTGGCGCCCGGCAGCACCGTGAGCCTCGGCCAGCGCAGCGTGGCGGTAGGACCGGACGGCTCTTTCGCCATCGGCTTCACCTACGATGCCGAGCCGACGGCGACGTTGAGCGTGCGCGATGCGCAAGGCCGGATCGAGCAGCGCTCCCTCTCCATTGCTCGCCGCCAGTTCCAGGTGCAGCGCATTGACGGCCTGCCCGAGGCGATGGTGACACCACCGCCGGAAGTTCTGGAACGCATCCGGCTGGAGAACGAGCGCATCAATGCCGCGCGCAAGATCGTCTCGCCGGTGGCGCATTTC
>JAQSWP010000022.1 GCA_029266575.1 Alphaproteobacteria bacterium
GCGCCGGCGCCGGGCTGTTCTATGGCGTGATCGTGGGCGCGGCACTGCGCCGGCCGCTCGGCTTCACCCAACTGGGCTGGCCGCTCCTTATCGTCGCTTCCGGCGTCTCCTACTACATCGCCTTCAGCGTCGCCGTGCAATTCCACGACCAGAACAGCCCCGCCATCACCGCGCTCGCCGGCGGCATCGCCGGCCTGGCGGGCGCGCTGCTGCTGACCGCGGCGACCGCGGCTTTGTCGCCGCTGGCGCGCACGGCGCGGTTTTTTGTCGTGACGGGCATTGCCGGCGCCGTGCTCGGCCTGTTATTGCCGGTGCCGCTTAACGCCGATTCACTGCCGGCATGGATTGGCTTTTTTGCATTGTGGCAGGCCTGTTATGCCGCCGCGACGGCGTACGCGCTGCGGCTGGAGCGGATTCACAGGGACTGACGGGATCGCAAGCGATTCCGTCAGTCCCTGATTTTCTCTGGGCTGATCAGTCGCCCAGGCCGCGATGGGCCGGCAGAGTCCAGCCGAATCTCAGCGCCGCGGCGCGGATTACGAAGGCCGTGGCAAATCCCGCCAGCAGCGCGGCCTGCTCGGAAATGCCCAGCCTGGCCAGCAGGATGTACAGCCCGGCGCCGGCTGCGGCGCACGTGGCGTAGATTTCCTGGCGCAGCATCAAAGGCAGCTGGGCGCAGATCATATCGCGCACGATGCCGCCGAAGGTGGCCGACATCACCCCCATCACCAACGCCACCCCGGCGAAAGCGCCAGCCTCCAGCGCCCGTTCCGCGCCCAGTACGCAAAACAGCGCCATGCCCAGCGCATCGGCCCATAACAGGATCTTCTCGCTGCGCGCCAGATAGGGAACGCCGAAAAAGGCGATGGTGGAGACCGCGACGCAGACCAGGATATAGGCGGGATCGGCAACCCAGAACACCGGCCCGATATCCAGCAAGACGTCGCGCAAGGTGCCGCCGCCAATGCCGGTGACGGAACCCAGCAGGGCGAAGCCGAATATGTCCAGCTTGCGCCGCGCCGCCGCCAGCGCGCCGGTCAGAGCGAACACGCCGACGCCCACCAGCTGCAGCCAATGCAGGAATTCGCCGCCCACCAACCCCTCGATCGGCCCTTTTCAGCGGGCCAGCGCCCGATTGTGGACTTAAGCCGCGCGCAGGTACAATGGTCCGGCCTGCCGCCTATATAAAGAGCAATGGAAAAACCGCACGAAAAGCTGCGCGAGCGTCGCGCCATCGTCAACCGCAAGGCGCTGATCGCGGCTTTGGCGGCGGTGGCTGCCGATACGGGCGATCTGGCCAGCAATCGCAGCCCGGTGCTGGCGGCCCTGAAACAGGCGATGGATGCCGGCCGCGCCGAAATCCTTCGCCGCTTCGAGCTGGACGGCGACGGCCGCCACGTGACCTTGGGCACCGCCCATCTCACCGACCAGATCGTCAAGGTGCTGTTCGATTTTGCCAACCAGCACGTCTTCCCCACCCCCAACCCGACCGCAGCGGAGCAGATCTGCCTAGTGGCGGTGGGCGGCTACGGACGGGGCGAGCTCTATCCGCAATCCGACCTCGACCTGCTGTTCCTGCGCCCCTACAAGCAGACGCCGCGCGGCGAGCAGGTCGTCGAATACATGCTCTATACGCTGTGGGATCTGCGGCTGAAGGTCGGCCACGCCACCCGCACCATCGACGAATCGATGCGCCTGGCGCAGGCCGATCACACCATCCGCACCGCTTTGCTGGAGAGCCGCTATCTGTGGGGCGTGCCGGAGCTCTATCACGCGTTCAAGCGCGCTTTCGCCCAGGCCTTCCTTTCCGGCGACGGGCGCGACTTCCTCGAGGCCAAGCTGGCCGAGCGCGACGTGCGCCATCGCAAGATGGGCGACTCACGCTATGTCGTGGAGCCCAACGTCAAGGACGGCAAGGGCGGGCTGCGCGATCTGCAGACCTTGTACTGGATCGCCAAATATCTCTATCGCGTCTCTACCGTCGCCGAACTGGTCGACAAGGGCGTGCTGATGCCGGAAGAGGCGCGCAAATTCGACCGCGCCGAAACTTTCCTGCGTACGGTGCGCTGTCATATCCATTTCCTCACCGGCCGCGCCGAGGAGCGCCTGAGCTTCGATTTGCAGGGCGAGATCGGCCGGCGCATGCACTACACCGACCATGCCGGCACGCGCGGCGTCGAACGCTTCATGAAGCACTACTACCTGCACGCCAAGACGGTGGGCGACCTGACCCGCATCTTCTGTGCCGCGCTCGACGAAGCGCATAAGCGCAAGCCGCGTTTTGGCATGTTCAAGCTGGCCAGCCTGCGGCCCAAGCACATCGACGGCTTCGTGGTCGACGGCGCGCGGCTGAAACTGGCGCAGGAAGGCGATTTCGCGCGCGATCCGGTCAAGCTCCTTCGCCTGTTCCATGTGGCGCAGGAGAACGCGCTCGACATCCATCCCGCCACCTTGCGGCTGGTGACGCAGAATCTGCGGCTGATCGACCATTCCCTGCGCGCCAATCCGGAAGCCAATCGCCTGTTCATGGCGATCATGACGTCGAAGCACGATCCGGAGACGGCGCTGCGGCGGATGAACGAATCGGGCGTGTTCGGAAGATTCGTGCCGGACTTCGGCCGGGTGGTGGCGCAGACGCAGCACGACATGTACCACACCTATACGGTGGACGAGCACACCATCCGCGCCATCGGCATCCTCTCGCGCATCGAGCGCGGCGAGTTGAAAGAGGACCATCCGCTGGCCAGCGACATCGTGCACAAGGTGATCTCGCGCGAGGTGCTCTATCTGTCGGTGCTGCTGCATGACATCGCCAAGGGCCGCGGCGGCGATCATTCGGTGCTGGGCGCCGACGTCGCCAATCATCTGGGACCGCGGCTGGGCCTGTCGCCGCAGGAAACCGAAACCGTCGCCTGGCTGGTGCGCTATCACCTGGCCATGTCCTACACCGGCTTCCAGCGCGATCTGCAGGATCCCAAAACCATCCAGGATTTCGCCGCGCTGGTGCAATCGCCCGAGCGCCTGCGCCTGCTGCTGGTGCTGACGGTGTGCGATATCCGCGCCGTCGGCCCCAATGTGTGGAATGGCTGGAAGGCCGCGCTGCTGCGCCAGATTTACTACGCCGCCGAGGAAGTGCTGTCGGGCGGCACCCTGAGCGGCGGCCGCACCGAGCGGGTCAGGCAGGCGCAGGAAGAAACGGCCAAGCTGTTGCCCGACTGGAACGCCGAAGAGCGCGAGCGGATCCTGGGCTATGGCTATCCCGCCTACTGGCTGAGCTTCGATCCCGCCACCCATGCCCGCCATGCCGATCTGATGCGGCGCTCGGCGCGCGATCGCTCGCCGTTGATGGTCGAGCATAAAGTCGATCCGGTGCGCGCCATCACCGAAGTGACGATCTACACCCAGGACAGTCCCGGCCTGTTCTGGCGCATCGCCGGCGCCATGGCGTTGACCGGCGCCAACATCGTCGACGCCAAGATCTTCACCATGTCCAACGGCATGGCGCTCGACACCTTCGCCATCCAGGACACCGAAGGCGGCGCCTTCGAGCGACCGGACAAACTCGCCAGACTATCGGCCCGCATCGAGCAGGCGCTGTCGGGGCAGTTGCGCATCGCCGATCAGCTCGCACAGCAGAAGCCCAACTATCCCACCCGCGCCAACGTCTTCACCGTGGCGCCGCGGGTGCTGGTCGACAACAACGCGTCCAACACCCACACCGTGGTCGAGATCAATGGCCGCGACCGCCCGGGTTTCCTCTATCTCGTCACCCGCACCCTGTCGCAACTCAACCTGCAAATTTCGTCGGCGCATGTCACCACCTATGGCGAACGCGCCGTCGACGTGTTCTACGTCAAGGACCTGTTCGGCCTGAAGATCGTGCATGAAGGCAAGCTGGCCGAGATCAAGACCAAGCTCGAGGGCGTGCTGCAGGAAGCCGATCGGAAGGAAGGCCTGGCCGAAACGCCGCCGACCGGCCCCACCCGCCTGCCCCGGCGCACCCGGACGGCGGCGGAGTAGCGTCTTCAGTGCTTGTGGCCACCATGGCCGCCACCGGGCTTGGCGTCCGAGGCTTCCGCATAGCCGCGTAAGCGGTCATAGGCGGCGACCTGTTCGGCCTCGAGCAACGCCTTCATTTCCAGATGCGTCAGCAGATGCACCGCGCGCAACCGGCCTTGCAGGGCGCCGATCTCCGCAGTGGCATTCTCTACGGCCGCCGGACTCGCCTTGCCATCGCGGAACAGCAGGTCGAGAGCCGCTTCGCGCTGCAGGATGGCCTCCCCCAGCGCCTTGGCCTCGCGGGTCATCTTTTCGGACAGGATCTGGATGCGTTTGATCTGCGGCAGCGTCAGCTTCAACTCGTTCCTGAGCTGCAATGCATGTAGCGGACCCGGATAGGAATTCAGTTCCGCCGCCTTGGCCATTCCCATGCCGCGCCCCTGGCGCAGATCGTCGATTTCCTCGGCCGACAGGGCTTTGATCGGGCGATGGTGCTGGCCGGCATAGGGCGAAGGCGCATTGGCCCAAGCGGGCGCGGCCGCCAAAGCCAGGATAAAAGCGGCGACTATCGAGCGCATGGTCGGTTCCCTTGCTGTCGGTGCGTCAAGCTTACGACATAATGGTTGGGCACACCGTTGCCTAGCCACCTGCATTGGATCGACCTTGCTGCGACGTATTGCTCCAGCCCTGCTGATGTTGTTGCTCTGCGCCGCCCCGGCCATGGCCCAACCCGATGCCTCTCTGGCCGACGGGCGCAGCGGCGACATTTCCTTCACCTCGAAAACCCCGCGCGGCCCCAGCGACGTCGTGCGGCGCAATGCCATGCCGGATGCCACGATCTCCGGCCGCCTGACCTTGCCTTCAGGTATGGAGCGTGTGCCGGCGGTTTTGATCGCCCATGGCAGCGGCGGCATTCTCGCAGGCCGCGAGCACGACTGGGCGGCGCGCATGAACGCGCTGGGCTATGCGAGTTTCGTGGTCGACAGTTTTTCCGGCCGCAGCCTGCGCAGTACGGCAGCCGATCAGAGTCGCCTGCCGACCATGGCCAATGTCGCCGATGCGCTGGCGGCGCTGAAGCTGCTCGCCACCCATCCGCGCATTGATGGGCAGCGCATAGCGGTGATGGGTTTCTCGCGCGGTGGCCAGGTGGCGCTCTACACGGCGCTGGAGCCGATCCGGGCCGGCATGATCGACGATGGCCTGCGTTTCGCAGCCCATGTCGCGCTTTATCCCTCCTGCAACATCCCCTATCGCGCCGATGCGCTGGCTGGCGGGCCGATTTTGATGCTGCTGGGCGAAGCCGACGATTACACCCCGGCGCCACCTTGCCTGGCCTATGCCGACTGGTTCAAGAGTCGCGGCGCGAAGATCGAGACCAGAACCTATCCCGGGGCCTATCACGATTTCGACGTTCCGTTCCCGCCGCGCCGCTACGCCAATCTGCAAAGCGCGCGCAACTGCAAGGCCGAAGTCATAGTCGGCAACGGCACCATGAAACGACTGGACACCGGCGAGGAGATGGCCGACCAGAGCGTCATCAACGCCTATCTGCGCTCCTGCATGGAATACGGCGCCACCTATGGCGGCGACGCCAAAGCGCTGGCGGCAGCGCAGACCGATGTCGCGAATTTCCTGCGACAGGTGTTCGGCAGGTGAGCAGGCTTTGCAAGATTGCCGGTCGCCGCTATGACTAGCCGCGCATGAGCTTCGCCCGCGCCGTAGCCTCCATTGGCGGCTTCACCTTGTTGAGCCGCATCGCCGGTTTCGCGCGCGACATGGTGATCGCCGCCATCATGGGCGCCGGGCCGGTGGCCGACGCCTTCTTCATCGCGTTCAAGCTGCCCAATTTCTTCCGCCGCCTGTTCGCCGAAGGCGCCTTCAACCAGGCGTTCATACCGCTGTTCGCCGGCGCCCTGCATGAAGGCGGCAAGGACGCCGCCCGCCGCTTCGCGCGCGAAGCGCAGGCGGCGCTGCTTACCGTGCTGGTGCCGCTCACGGCGCTGATGATCGTCTTCATGCCCTATGTCGTGGCAGCACTGGCGCCCGGCATCTACGGCGAGCCGGCCACCTACGACCTGGCAGTGACGCTCTCGCGCATCGCCTTTCCCTACCTGCTGTTCATCTCGCTGGTGTCGCTGCAAGCCGGCGTGCTCAATTCGCTCGACCGCTTCGGCCATGCCGCCGCCGCACCGATCCTGTTGAACCTCACCCTGATTGCGGCAGCCCTTGGCCTGACGGCCTACCTGCCGACGGCCGGCCACGCCCTGGCCTGGGGCGTCTTCATCGCCGGTGTACTGCAGTATCTCTGGCTGGCCGTCGCCTGCGCCCGCGACGGCATGGGCCTGACGCCGCTTATGCCGCGTTTCAGCCCGCGGGTGCGCAATCTTCTGCTGCTGGCCATGCCGGCCGCGCTGGGCAGCGGCCTGCAGCAGATCAATTCGATGCTCGACGTGGTGTGGGCCTCGTTCCTGCCGACCGGCGCCATCTCTTTTCTCTACTACGCCGATCGCATCAACCAGCTGCCGCTGGGCGTGGTCGGCGTCGCCATCGGTACCGCGCTGCTGCCCTTGCTGTCGCGCCAGATCAGGGCTGACAATCATGACGCCGCTTTGGCCAACCAGAACCGCGCCATCGAAATCGCCCTGCTGCTGAGCCTGCCGGCGACGGCCGGCATCATCGCCTTGCACGAGCCGATCATCCGCATCCTGTTCGAGCGCGGCGCCTTCGATGCCGCCGCCACCATCGCCACCTCGAACGCGCTCGCCGCCTTCGCTATCGGACTGCCGGCCTTCGTGCTGATCAAGGTGCTGATCCCAGGCTTCTCCGCCCGCCACGACACCAAGACGCCGCTCTATATCGTGGCCGGCTCCATAGCCGCCAATGTGGCGCTGAACCTGGCGCTGATCGGGCCGCTGCAGCATGTCGGCATCGCGCTCGCCTCCTCGATCAGCGGCTGGCTCAACGTTCTGCTGATGGGCTTCATCCTGCATCGCCGCGGGCATCTGAAGTTCGACAACCAGTTGCGCACGCGCCTGCCGCGCCTGCTGCTGGCGGCCATCGTCATGGGGCTGGCGGTGAGCTTCGGCTTCTATGCCTTGAGCGTCGTCATGCGCGACAGTTTCGCTGCCGGCGTCATCTTGCTGGCGCTGCTGGTCGGCGGCGGCGGACTGGTCTATGGCGCGCTGGTTCTGCTGCTGAAAGCGGCCAGTTTCTCCGCGCTGCGCACCAGCCTGAAGCGCCAGCCCGGCGTCAAACCCACGCCGACCGACACCGACGCTTGACCTGACCCCCTCTCTTGACCTGAGGTGCGCGTAGCGCGATAACCCGCGCCGGCCGGCGGCACGCCAAACCGCTGGCCCGATAGCATATAGCGAGGGTCCAAACCGTGAATCGCATCTTCTCGGGCGTCCAGCCCACCGGAAATCTCCATCTCGGCAATTATCTCGGCGCCATCCGCAACTTCGTGCGGCTGCAGCACGATTACGAGTGCATCTATTGCGTCGTCGACCAGCACGCCATCACCATGTGGCAGGAGCCGGCCGAATTGCGCCGCGCCACGCGCGAAGTGGCCGCCGCCTTCATCGCCGCCGGCGTCGACGCCAAGAAGCAGATCGTGTTCAACCAGTCCGCGGTGCCGGCGCACTCGCAGCTGGCCTGGATCTTCAACTGCGTCGCCCGCATGGGCTGGCTCAACCGCATGACCCAGTTCAAGGAGAAGGCGGGCAAGGATCGCGAGAATGCCTCGGCCGGCCTCTACGTCTATCCCAACCTGATGGCCGCCGACATCCTAGCCTACAAGGCAACGCACGTGCCGGTGGGCGAGGACCAGAAGCAGCACCTCGAGCTGACGCGCGACATCGCGCAGAAATTCAACAACGATTTCAGCGTGCCGGATTTCTTCCCGCTTACTGAACCCCTGATCCTGGGCGAGGCGACGCGGGTGATGAGTCTCCGCGACGGGTCGAAGAAGATGAGCAAGTCGGACCCGTCCGACTATTCGCGCATCAACCTGACCGACGATGCCGATGCCATCGCGCTCAAGATCCGCAAGGCCAAGACCGATCCGTTGCCGATGCCGGCAACGGAAGCCGAAGCCGAGACGCGGCCAGAAGTCGACAATCTGCTCGGTATCTATGCCGCGCTCTCCGATCGTCAGCGTTCGGACATCCTGGCCGAGTTTGCCGGCAGGGAATTCTCCGCCTTCAAGAAGGCACTGACCGATCTGGCGGTGGAGAAATTGGGCCCGATCAACGCCGACATGAAGCGGCTGCTGGCCGATCCGGGCTATGTCGATCAGGTGCTGAAGGATGGCGCCACGCGCGCGCGCGCCATTGCCGACGAGGTTTACGACATCGTGGGCTTCTTGCGGCCGTAAAAGGAGTTCGACAATGCGCGTTCTGGTTCTGGGTGCGGGCGGCACTGGCGGCTATTTCGGCGGCCGCCTGGTCGAAGTGGGCGGCGACGTCACCTTCCTGGTGCGGCCCAAGCGGGCCGCGGAGCTGGCCGAGGGCGGGCTGGTGATCAAGAGCAAGGAAGGCGATGCGACGCTGAAGGTGAAGACCGTCAGCGCCGAGCAACCGGGCGGGCCTTACGACATCGTGTTGCTGACCTGCAAAGCCTACGATCTCGAATCCGCCATGGACAGCATCAAGGGCGCGGTCGGCGCGAACACAGCGATCGTGCCGCTGCTCAACGGGCTGAAGCATCTCGACGCGCTCGATGCCCGGTTCGGCGCGGCGCGCGTGGTCGGCGGGCTGTGCCAGATCGGCGCCACTTTGGGGCCGAACAACGAAATCCTGCATCTCGATTTCGCGCAGAACCTGGTCTTTGGCGAACGCACCGGCAGCAAGAGCGACCGGCTGTCGAAGTTCGCCGCCATGTTCGAAGGCGCCAAGGCCAACGGACGGCAAAGCGATATCATCATGCTGGAGATGTGGGAGAAATTCGTCTTCCTGTGCACGCTCGCCGCCATGTCGACCTTGTTTCGCAACGTCATCGGCAACATCGTCATGGCTCCCGAGGGCGAGGCGATCATCCGCGAATGCTTCGACGAATGCATCCAGGTCGCCAAGGCTTCCGGTTTTCCGCCGCGCGCCGACTACATCCAGCGCATGACCGCCTTCCTGGTCGAGAAGGGCGCGCCGCGCAAAGGCTCGATGGCGCGCGACATCGAGCGCGGTGGGGCGGTCGAGGCCGATCACATCGTCGGCGACATGCTGGCCCGCGCCCGCGCGCTCGGCGTCAGCGCGCCGCACCTGCGCATTTCCTACAACGCGCTGAAGGCCTACGAAGCGGCGCGCGGCTAGTCGGACAGCGCCTGCTTCAGGGCCGCGCCGGCGGCGGCGACGGCGCGATTGGCAGTGGCGATGACGCCGCCCATGCCGAGGAAGCCGTGCACCATGCCGCCATATTCCACGTATTCGACCGTGTTGCCGGCCTCGGCCAGCTTGCGCGCATAGGCGAAGCCTTCGTCGCGCAGCGGATCGAAGCCGGCGGTGATGACATAGGCTGGCGGTAAATCCTTCAATGACGAAGCCAGCAATGGCGAGGCGCGCGGATCGCGCCGGTCGGCGCTGCCCATGTAATGGTCGATGAACCAGGCCATGGCGGCGCGGGTCAGCAGATAGCCGTCGGCGAAACGGTTCAGCGAATCGTGCGCCATGGTCATGTCGGTGGCGGGATAGATCAGCAATTGCAGGCGAAAGGATGGCGCGTTCCTGCCCGAGGCCAGCGCATCGCGAGCCATCAACGCCAGCGCTGCCGCGAGACTCCCGCCGGCCGAATCGCCGCCCACCGCCAGGCGATGGCCGTCGATGCGCAAACTGCCGCCATTGGCTGTAAGCCAGGTGGCGATGGCATAGGCGTCATCGATGGCGGCGGGAAAGCGATGCTCCGGCGCCTTGCGGTAATTCACCGACAGCACCGCGCAGCCCGACGCTTCGGCCAGCTGCCGGCAGGTGATGTCATGGGTGTCGAGATCGCCGATCACCCAGCCGCCGCCATGAAAGTAGAGCAGCGCCGGCACCAGCTCGTTCTCGGGATGGCCCTTGGGGCGGAAATGGCGCAGCGGGATTTTGCCGTGACCGGCATCGGCCACCAGATCGTCGACCCGCGCCATTTCCGGCGGCGGCGGCTGCAGCGGCACGCGCGTCTCGCGGAACATCTTGCGCGCCTCGTCGGGCGACAAGGTCTGCAGCAGCGGCCGGCCGGCCTTGGCCGCCGCTTCCAGAACGGCGGCAATCTGCGGATCGAGCGCCATGGATTTCCTGCCTTTTGTCGATTGAATTGCGAATTGGTGCGATGATCGCGCCGCGGCTTTTCCCGCGCAAGGCTTGGCGCGGCGTTGACGATGCGCCCCAGCATCCCACATAGGATTGGCCAGATGACCTTCGAACCCGAATTCACCCCTGAAGCCGCCCCGCGCCTGTCCTGGTGGGAGCGTACGCGCCAACGTCTGGCGGCGGGCGGCAGCGGGCCGGCCAATCCCGCTCGCGGCCGCGCCCTGCGCCGCGTCGGCTGGGTCGTGCTGGCGATCCTGCTGCTCTATTACCCGCTGGGCATGTTGTGGATCCATCAGATCGACGACAATCCCGATTTTCCGCCGCCGCAGACCGCCCCAGGCGAAAGCCGCACCGTGGCGATCATGGCCGCCCTGATCGACCGCGAGACCAACCAGCATCGCTGGACGCCCAACGATCCGTTCTTCGTGCCGTCCTGGGCGCTCGACAACATGCCCAACTACCAGCTCGGCATGATGGCGGCGATGTCGCGCATCGCGGTCGAGCTGACCGACCATATCGGCCGCGCCCGCGGCACCAGCCAGGCCGATCCCGATCTCGAGAAGGCCGCCGGCAATCTGAAATATCCCGGCCATATCTGGATCTGGGACCCCTCGATCTCGATCTGGCCCACCGCCACTTCCGAGCAGCAATACCAGGCCGGCATGCGCTCGCTGATCGCCTACAACAAGCGGGTGGGCCAGGGGCAGGCGGTGTTCGAGCGCCGCTCGGACAATCTGCAGGCCGCACTTGAGCGCATCGCGTCGGATACCGGCTCGATGTCTGCCACCATCGATCAGCACCTTACCCAGCATGCCGGCACGATTTTCGACTTCACGGTCGACGACATCTTCTATGGCAACAAAGGCCGGCTCTACGTCTACTACCTGGTGCTGCGCGAGCTGGGCCACGATTACGAGGCCGTCATCCGCGAGCGCAACCTCGCCACGGTGTGGAACCAGATGGTCGACAGTTTCCGCACCGCCTCCGAACTCTATCCCGTGGTGGTCATGAACGGCCGTCCCGACGCGCAGCTCGTGCCCAGCCATCTTGCGACCCAGGGCTTCTATCTGCTGCGCGCCCGCTTCCAGCTCTACGAAGCCATCAACATCCTGCTCAAGTAGCGCGATCTGTGGCGCGATTGCCGCAAGGCCGCGCCAATCGCCGCTCCCTGCCATGCAAGACTTGAACCTGCCTTGCATGAGGCGCACAAAGCTTAAAAAACCGCGCCACGCCGGGAGTTGGAGTGGAACTTTACCTGCCCATCGCCGAAATGTCGGTCAACGCGCTGGCCCTGCTGGTGCTGGGCCTGACTGCCGGGTTCTTTTCCGGCCTGTTCGGCATTGGCGGCGGCTTCCTGCTGACCCCGGCCCTGATCTTCATCGGCGTGCCTCCGGCGGTCGCCGTCGGCAGCCAGGCAGCGCAGATTCTCGCCACCTCGGTATCCTCGCTCGACCAGCAATGGCGGCGCGGCAACGTCGATTTTCGCATGGGATTCACCATGCTGGCCGGCGGCCTGGTCGGCTCGGCGCTGGGGGTGCAGCTGTTCGGCTACCTGAAGGCCATCGGCCAGATCGACGTGGTGATCGCGCTCGCCTTCATCATCATGCTCTCGACCATGGGCACGCTGATGCTGGTGGAAAGCAGCCGCACCATCTTGCGCCAGAAGCTGAAAAAGCCCGCGACCCGGCGCAAGCTGCACCAGCATTATTGGGTGGCGCGCTGGCCAGTGAAGGTGCGCTACCCCAAATCGCGGCTCTACGTATCGGTTTTCCTGCCAATGCTGCTGGGGCTGGGCGGCGGCGTGCTGTCGGCAATCATGGGCATCGGCGGCGGATTTTTGCTGGTGCCGGCCATGATCTATCTGCTCGGCATGCCGACACTGCTGGTGATCGGCACCTCGGCGCTGCAGATCGTGTTCGTAGCCGCCAACGTCACCATCCTGCAAGCCTGGCAGAACGAGACGGTCGATCTCTTCCTGGCGCTGATGATGATCGCCGGCGGCGTGATCGGCGCGCCGCTGGGCAGCCGGCTGTCGGTGAAACTGCCTGGCGAGCATTTGCGCGGGTTGCTGGCGGTGCTGCTGGTGGGCATGGCGATCAAGCTGCTGGTCGACATGGTGGTGACGCCGGAGGAAATCTACGTTCTCAGCGAGGCCGGCAAATGAAGCGGCTGGCCGCCATCCTCCTCGTCCTGCTACTGCCACAGATGGCCCAGGCGCAGCGCTCGCTGAGCGTCGACATGGCGCGCGACCGGGTTTCCATCAGCTCCGGCTTTTCCGGCACCGACCTGCTGCTGTTCGGCGCCGTCGACCAGCCCAGCGACATCGTCGTGGTGGTGACCAGCCTCGATACCGAAAAGCAGACGGTGGTGCGCAAGCAGCGCGTGCTGGGCATCTGGCTCAATCGCGGCGCGGCGGAATTCTCGCGCGTGCCGCCGCTCTATTCCTATGCCAGTACCCGCGCGCTGTCGGACGTGGCGCCGCGCAACGTGCGCCAGGACAACCGGCTGGGCCTGGATTTCCTCGATATCGAGCCCCGCGATCCGGCCTATGCCGACTATCGCGCCGGGCTCATCCGCGCCAAACAGCGCATCGGCCTCTATTCCTCGCTGCCGGCCAAGGTCAGCTTCAAGGACGACCGGCTGTTCCGCACCAGCCTGCATTTCCCAGCCCAACTGGCGCCCGGCCGCTACCGGGTCAACGTCTATCAGCTGCGCGGCGGGCGCATCATCGATGCCGCCGCCCTGCCGCTCTTGGTCGACAAGGTGGGCGTCGGGGCGCGGATTTCCTACTGGGCCGAGAACCATGGCCTGCTTTATGGGCTGTTTGCCATCGCCGTCGCGGCAGTGGCAGGATTGCTCAGCGGCTATGCGTTCCGTCGCACCTAACCGCGCCCGCAGGAGGATTGCTTGAGCGAAGCGGCGAAATCGGCCCCCAAACCAGCGGAAGTGCCGGGCGAGCGCGTCTTCCTGGTGGTGGTGGACGATTCGCCCGAATTGCTGACGGCGCTGCGCTATGCCAGCCGTCGCGCCAAGCGCACCGGCGGGCTGGTGGCCATGCTGTATGTCCTCGAGCCGATCGAGCAGCAGCTGTCCTCCTCCGTCAACGAGCTGATGAAGCAGGAGGCGCGCGAGCAGGGCGAAGAGGTGCTGCACCGGTTCTCCGAACTGGTGGTGTCGCTGACCGGGCAGCTGCCCCGCACCGTGGTGCGCGAGGGCAACAAGCGCGACGAATTGCTGAAGCTGATCGCCGAGGATCCCAGCATTTCAATCCTGGTCCTGGGCGCGGCGACGGGCGCTGAGGGCCCCGGCCCGCTGGTTACGGCGCTGGCCGGCAAGCATGCCGGCAGCCTGCGGGTGCCGATCACCATCGTGCCCGGCAGCCTGGACGAAGCGCAGATCGACGCGATCAGCTGAGGTAGCAGTTAATGATTTAGGGCAATAGCAAGGCGCTGTTTAGGGCCTTAAGTGCCACGTGTGGGCACAATCCCGACAAAATCACTCAACAATAAATATTTATATATTTCAAATACTTAGACAGTCTCTTTTGAATATGTCGCATCCCGGGGCAGAAAAACCGCTTGATCCTGGAACTCCCTTTCCCTATGTCGGCAACACGTTCAGGCGCTTAAGGCGCTCATTTTTGACGGCTGGCCGGTTCCGCGAACGCCCTGGCGATCCGCCCGCCCAGCCAAGAGGAGTACGGTCATGTTCATCCAGACCGAACAGACCCCCAACCCGGCCACCTTGAAGTTCATCCCCGGCCGGGCCGTGCTCGAAAGCGGCACGCATGATTTTCCCAACGCCGATGCAGCCGGCCTGTCGCCTTTGGCGCGGAAGCTGTTCGACGTCGATGGCGTCACCAGGGTGTTTCTGGGCTCAGATTTCGTCACCGTCACCAAGGCGGCCGATATCGACTGGCCGGTGCTGAAGCCGGCCGTGCTGGGCGCCATCATGGAGCATTTCACCTCCGGCCAGCCGGTCATGGCTGGCGCCCCGGAGGCCAACCCATCCGCCTCGCCCGAGGCTGATAACGAAGTCGAAGCGCAAATCCGCGATCTGCTGGACACCCGCGTGCGTCCAGCCGTCGCGCAAGACGGCGGGGATATCGTCTTCCAGCGCTTCGAAGATGGCGTCGTGTACCTGCACATGCAGGGCTCGTGCTCGGGCTGCCCGAGTTCGACCGCGACGCTGAAAATGGGGATCGAAAACCTCCTTCGGCACTATGTGCCGGAGGTCACGGAAGTTCGCGCCGTCGATTAGGCCCAAAAAAGTCCCAACCGTCCGGGAACCCGCAAAAGTTCCCGGTGGTTTCAGCGATGGCCCTCGATCCTTGGGGGCGTAACAGAACGGTTTGAAATGCCGATTGATCCGCGTTTTTTGGCGCGTCTGCGCGCCCACGGTTCGCTGCCGCTTGCCGTTCTTTCCATTGGCGTTTTCGCCTTCATCTCCTTCAATCCCGCTCGTCATCCGGTCTCAGCCGCGCCGGCCGAGGTGGCGCGCCTGTTGCCGCAGCTCGACAGCTCCAACGGCCTGCCGCTGCCATTCCAGCCGCAGGAAGCCGTGCCTTCCGCCCTGATCACGCCCCAGGCCCTGGCCGACATGCCCGATACGCCGCCGCCGGCGACGCCGGTCGTGGTGGAGCGCAGCGAGCAGCTGGCGCAATTGTTCGACAACCACAATTACTCGCTGAAGGCCGTGGTCGGCGGCCGCCTGCCGGTGCCGGCCATCGCCGTCATGCGCATGCCGTCCGATCTCGCCAAGCTGGCCGACACCGACAAGCGCAAGCGGCTGTTCGTGAAGACCCTGCTGCCGGTGATGCTGCAAACCAATGAGGAGATCGAGGCCGACCGCCAGCATCTGATCAAGCTCAAGGCCCAGATCGCGGCCGGCGAAACGATCGGCGACTGGGATCAGAGCTGGCTCGAGGCGCTGGCGCAGCGCTATGGCGTCGAAGACGACAATCACGACGAGCTGCTGCTGCGGGTCGATGTCATTCCGCCGGCGCTGGCGATCGCGCAAGCCGTGACCGAAAGCGGCTGGGGCACGTCGATGCCGGCGCGCACCGGCAATGCGCTGTTCGGCCAGTATCACGTCTCGTCGGCCAGCAACAAAGGCGCGGTGGTCGGCGCGCATGTGCCGGGCAGCTTCCAGATGCGCGCTTTCGGCAGCATCGTCGATGCCGTCGCCGCCTATGCGCAGAACCTCAACACGCATTTCGCCTATCGCAAGTTCCGCCTGCAGCGCGCCGAGATGCGCAACAAGAGCGCATTGATCGACGGCTACGTGCTGGCCGGCACGCTGCTGGCCTATTCCGAGCGCGGCCAGGACTACATCGATTTCCTGCGCCTGATCATGCGCACCGAAAGCCTGCGGCCGCTGGACGAAGCCAGGCTGCAGCGTTAGCGCAGCACCACTACATCATCGGCCGCGGCAGATCGGCATCGTTCCACAGCCGGTACTGGCGGGCGTCGAACAGCTGGTAGTGCCACCACTCGTTGCGATAGAAATCCCAGCCGGCGCCGGTCATCAATCCCATCAGCAGCAGGCGGTTGCGCTGCGCCAATGGCGAGACCGCGAGGTTGCCGTGATGCGACAGCGGCGTGAAGGCGTCGAAGCCGGTGCCCATGTCGAGATCGCGCCCGTCGGCGCCGATCAGGGTCAGATCGACGGCGACGCCGCGCGAATGCGGCGAACCCCGCCTGGGGTCGGCGAGGAATTGCGGATCGGGATTGAAGTTCCACAGCTTCCACTGCGCCTCGGTCGGGCGTAGCGCATCGAACAGCCGCAGGCGCAGATCGAGCCTGGCGGCCTGCCGGATCGCCCGCTGCAGCGCTGCCGCCGCCGGCTCGAGCAGATAGCAGTCGGCGCGCGCATAGACCGGCCGGCCGGTGATGTTGTCCGCCGTGGCATAGGCCAGGCTGATCTCGACGTCGAAATCGGGCTTGGCGATCGGAACCAGCTGCACCTTGTACACTCCCTGGAGCGGATCAATTGGACGGCAACTTGCGCCGCTTTTCCTAACATGTTCGATTGGCCGCGATGAAGCCGCCGTTGATCACGCTCGCCTTCGATTGCGCCTGTTCGAGCCTTTCCACCGCCGTTCTGGCCGGCGAGAAAGTGCTGGCGCAGCACTTCGAAACCAGCGCCACCGGCCAGGCGGCAGCGGTGGCGCCGCTGATCCAGCGCCAGCTCGCAGCTTCCGGGCAGACGGCCAGGGACATCGGGCTGATCGTCCTGACCAACGGACCGGGCAGCTTCACCGGCATTCGCATCGGGCTGGCCATGGGACGCGGCCTGGCGCTGGCGCTCAATGTGCCGCTGGCCGCCTGTTCAACCTTCGACGCGGTGCTGCAAAATCTGCCGCCCCAGCCGGGAGAGAGCGAAATCGTCCTGGCCATCGACAGCCGGCGCGAGGAGATTTTTCTCCGCCAGCCCGCGACCGGCCGCATTTGGATCGCCAGTCCCGCGCAGGCGGTCGCGGATTTGCCGCGTGCCCGCTACGTGCTGGGAGGCGATGGCGCGCCGTTGATGCAAGCCGCTTTCATAGCCGCCGGCCGTGCGGGAGAAATCGCGGCACAGGACGATCGCCCGCCAGTCGCGGCCAATTTCGCCGTGCCGCTTTTGGCTGCAGGCGCCCAACACTGGCGCCAGGAGAATGCGCGCGCGGGCATGCCCCGTCCGCTCTATCTGCGCGAAGCCGACGTCACCTTGCCCAAACCGCCGGCGGCGCCATGACTGCCCAGCCCTCCGTCATCTCGGCCTTTGGCGGGCTGGAACTGGCCGATGCCGAGGCCTTGCACCGCGCCTGCTTTGCCGCCGCGTGGGATCGGCCGTGGTCCCGCCAGAGCTTTGCCGAAATGCTGGCCATGCCCGGCACGTTCGGTCTGATGGCGCGTGATGAGGCCAATGCCGTGCTGGGCCTGATCGTGGTGCGCGCCACCGCCGACGAAGCGGAAATTCTCACCATCGCGGTCGAGGCGCAGCAGCGCCGGCAGGGCATTGGTGCGGCGCTGATCGCCGCAGCGCAAAGCGAAGCGCGCGGGCGCGGTGTCGTGCGACTGCATCTGGAAGTAGCGGAGGACAACTTCGCCGCACGCCGGCTTTATACGGGACTGGGGTTCGAACCGGTCGGCAGGCGCGGCAATTATTATGCGCGCGGCAGTCTTGGCACTGTCGCCGCCATTCTAATGGCGCGGCCGGTTTAGGCTTTCTTGCGGATCTCGAGGCGATGAATGCCGTCGCCTTCTTCGCTTTGCGCCAGAATCTGGTGACCCTCCTGGCGTAAAGCACGCGGGACGTTGACCAGCGCCTCGCCCGCGCGCAGGCGCACGCAAAGCTCTTCGCCCGGCTGCAGCGACTGCAATTTCAGCTTCACGCGCACGAAAGTCATGGGGCAGACCTCGCCGGTGATATCGAGATGTTGGCTCATGGCGAAAGTTTATAGCGAAATAAACGAGTAAAATGCTCGTGTATTCGCATAAATTCATACTCGCCTTTTGAGAACTCGCTGTTCATAATCCGCCCACTCTTAAAAGCCGAATTGATTTTTCCACGGAGTTGCCATGAATACCGCCAAATCCTCCGATACGCTTTTGACTCTGACATCGCAGATCGTCTCGGCCCATTTGACCAAGAACTCCGTCGGCTTGAACGACGTTTCGGAGCTGATCCAGAGAGTGTATGCCACCTTGCAGGGCCTGGGCGGCCATGGCGCCAGCGCGGTCGCGACCAAGGCGCCGGCCGTGCCGGTGAAGAAATCGGTGACCAACGAATACATCATCTGCCTCGAAGACGGCAGCAAGCACAAGATGATGAAGCGCTACCTCAAGACCGCTTTCGACATGACGCCCGACGAGTACCGCAAGAAATGGGGCCTGGCGTCGGATTACCCGATGGTGTCGCCCGCCTATGCCAGAACGCGCAGTGCGCTGGCCAAGAAGAGCGGGCTGGGCCTGCGTCCCAAGGGCCGCGGTCGGCGCTAGGGCGGGTAACGCCCTAAGCTCCGGAGCCTACGGCACTTTTCCCCTCAGCCCGTGGGATAGGCGCGGGCGGCGGTTTTGCTTTATACTGGCCGCGATTGGCGACGTCCCTTGGCGTCCAATGGAGTGACATGCCCTCACGGCTGGAAAAACGCTGCATCGAGCGCGGGCTGAAGATGACCGAGCAACGCCGGGTCATCGCCCGCGTACTGTCCGATTCCTCCGACCATCCCGACGTCGAGCAGCTCTATCGCCGCGTCACCGCCATCGATCCGCGCATCTCGATCGCCACCGTCTATCGCACGGTGCGGCTGTTCGAGGAGGCCGACATCCTGGAGAAGCACGATTTCGGCGACGGCCGGGCGCGCTACGAGGAAGCGCCGGAAGAGCACCACGACCATCTGATCGACGTCCAAAGCGGCAAGGTGATCGAGTTCACCGATCCGCAGATCGAGGAATTGCAGCGCATGATCGCGCAGAGGCTGGGCTACAAGCTGGTCGACCACCGGTTGGAGCTCTATGCCGTGCCGCTCAAGCGGGAGGGCGGCGGTGACGCCTAGCGTTGCCCAGCGCCTGCAAAACGAGCGGCCGGCACCGATCGTTTCCAACGGGATCGAAGTCAGGCTGGCCGAAAGCGCCGCCGAGATCGACGCCGCGCAGGCGCTGCGCTATCGCGTCTTCTACGAGGAGATGGCGGCGCGCCCGACGCCGGAGATGGCGGCGCGCAAACGCGACTTCGACGAGTTCGACGCCCATTGCGACCATCTGCTGGTGATCGACCGCAAGCGCGGGGCCGGCGCCGATGGCGTGATCGGCACCTATCGCCTGATCCGCCGGCCGATCGCGCAGAAGCTGGGCCGCTTCTACTCGGCGGCGGAATACGACATCGATATTCTCACCCGCTATCCCGGCGAGATCCTCGAACTGGGCCGTTCCTGCGTCGATCAGGGGGCGCGCACGCGCCCCGCCATGCAGCTGCTGTGGCGCGGCATCGCCGCTTACGTCTTCCATTACGACATCGCGGTGATGTTCGGCTGCGCCAGCCTGCCGGGCACCGACGCCAAGGCGCTGGCCATGCCGCTGTCCTATCTGCACCACCACCATCTGGCGCCGCCCGAACTGCGCCCGCGGGCGCTGCCGTCGCGCTTCGTCAGCATGGATTTGCTGCCGCCCGGCGTCATCGACACGCGCGCCGCCATCAATGCGCTGCCGCCTTTGATCAAGGGCTATCTGCGGCTGGGCGGTTTCGTCGGCGAGGGCGCGGTGGTCGACGAGCAGTTCAACACCACCGATGTCTGCATCGTGGTGAAGACCGATCTGGTCACCGACAAGTATTTCAAGCACTACGAGCGCGCCGCACGCGACGGCACCGAAGCCTCCGCCGGCTGAACATGCTGATCGGATCGCCCGCCCGCGCGGTGCTGCGCATCGTCGTCTATGCCGCCCTCACCTTGCCGCTGCTGCCAATCCAGCTCCTGGGCGTGCTGGCCATTCCGCCGCTGGCACGCTGGCTGCCGATCCCCTATCACCGCGTGGTGTGCTGGATTTTGGGCATCAAGGTCAGGGTCAACGGCCGCATGGTGCGCAAGCGGCCGACCCTGTTCGTGGTCAACCACGTTTCCTATCTCGACATCGAGGTGCTGGGCGGGCTGATCCCGGGTTCTTTCGTCGCCAAGAAGGAAGTCGCCACCTGGCCGTTCTTCTCGATCCTGGCCAAGCTGCAGCGTTCGGTGTTCATCGACCGGCGCATGACGGCGACCAAGGAAGGCCAGGACGAGATGTTCCGCCGCCTGTCCGAATACGACAACCTGATCCTGTTTCCCGAAGGCACCTCCGGCGACGGCACGCGCGTGCTGCCGTTCCGCAGCGCGCTGTTCGCCGTGGCCCAGCTCAAGAAGCGCGACGGCCAGCCGATCACCGTGCAGCCGGTGTCGCTGGCCTATACGCGGCTGGACGGCATCGCGCTCGGCCGGCACTGGCGGCCGTTCTACACCTGGTTCGGCGACATGGAGCTGGCGCCGCATCTGTGGCAGATGGCGGGCCTGGGCGAGGTCGAGGTGCTGGTGAATTTCCACGAGCCGGTCAGCCTGGCCGATTTCGCCGACCGCAAGGCGCTGGCCGAGCATTGCTTCAAGATCGTCAATGAAGGCGTCGCCGCCTCCAATTCCGGCCGGCTCGAGAAGCTGCCCGAGCCGCGCCAGGCGGCATGAGCTTGACTCTCGTTGCCGCGACCGCCATTTACCGGCCGAACGCCGTTATTTCCGGTCAATAGCAGCCCCATCGTGAACCAGCGCGCCCGCAAGAAACTTTTCATCCGCACCTATGGGTGCCAGATGAACGTGTACGATTCGGCGCGCATGGCCGACGTGCTGGCGCCGCTGGGTTTCGAGCCCTGCGATACGCCGCAGGATGCCGACATGGTGATCCTCAACACCTGCCATATCCGCGAGCGGGCATCGGAGAAAACCTTCTCCGAACTGGGCCGCCTGCGCGAGGAACGGCAAGCGCGCGAAGACGGGCGCGGCATGGTGATCGCCGTCGCCGGCTGCGTGGCGCAGGCCGAAGGCGCGGAGATCGTCCGCCGCGCGCCCTTCGTCGACATCGTGGTCGGCCCGCAATCCTATCACCGCCTGCCCGAGATGGTGGCCAGGGCCGCACGCGCCGGCGGCAGGGGCAATGGGGCGGGCGTGCTCGACACGGAATTTCCTGCCGAGCCGAAATTCGATTTTCTGCCGCCGCCATCGGCGCAAGGATCGGCGTCGGCTTTCCTCTCGGTGCAGGAAGGTTGCGACAAGTTCTGCACCTTCTGCGTCGTGCCCTATACGCGCGGTGCGGAATATTCGCGCCCGGCCGCCGCCATCCTCGAGGAGGCGCGTCGGCTTCTGGGCAGCGGCGCGGTCGAGATCACCCTGCTGGGCCAGAACGTCAACGCCTGGCATGGCGAGGGACTGGACGGAAAGAGCTGGAATTTCGCGCGGCTGATTCGCGTGTTGGGCGCATTGCCCGGACTGCAACGGTTGCGCTACACCACTTCCCATCCGCGCGACATGGACGACGATCTGATTGCCGCCCACGGCGAAGTCGAGGCGTTGATGCCCTATCTGCACCTGCCGGTGCAGTCGGGCTCCGACCGCATCCTGGACGCGATGAACCGCCAGCACGGCATCGATTTCTACCTCGACATCGTCGAACGTCTGCGCGCGCGCCGGCCCGGTCTGGCACTTTCCTCCGATTTCATCGTTGGTTTTCCGGGAGAGAGCGAGAAGGATTTCGAGGCCAGTATCGGTCTGGTGCGCCAGATCGGCTTCGCCGCCGCTTTCTCCTTCATGTACAGCCCGCGCCCAGGCACGCCCGCCGCCTTGCTCGAACGGCAGCTGCCGGAAGCGGTCAAGGAGGAGCGCCTGCGCCTGCTACAGACTGTCATCACCGAGCAGCAGATCGGTTTCAACCGCACCAGGATCGGCTCGGTGATGCCGGTGCTGTTCGACAGGCAAGGCCGGCGTCCCGGCCAGTTGCTGGGCAAGAGTCCATGGCTGCAATCGGTGCATGCCGAAGGCAATCCACGCCTGCTCAACCGCATCGTCGACGTGCGCATTACCGCAGCGCTGCCCAATTCGCTCGCGGGCGAAATCGTTACCGGCGATTTCGCCGCGACACAGGCCGTCGCTTGAAGCGCGTGCACTCCGCCCGCGCTCCGGCCGCCCGCGCTCCGGCCAAGGCCACAAGCGAAGGCACTGTGCGGCTGGAGTTCGACGACAATTCGCTGCTGCCGGCGCTCTATGGCGAGCACGACCGGCACCTGGCGCGCATCGAGCAGCTGCTCGACGTCTCCATCCTCTCGCGCGGCAACCAGACCGCGATCGAGGGCGATCCCACCATGGTGGCCGCCGCACGTTCGACACTAGCGACGCTTTATGAGCGGCTGAAGCGCGGCCAGCCGGTCGACATGGCCGAAGTCGATGCCGCCATCCGCCTGTCCAATGTCGGCGGCGCTTCGGATGCCCTGGCGATCCGCACCCGCAAACGGGTGATCATGCCGCGCACGGCCGGCCAGGAAGCCTATGTGCGCGCCCTGCGCAGCAAGGAGCTGGTGTTCGGGCTGGGGCCGGCCGGCACCGGCAAGACTTACATGGCCGTCGCCATGGCGGTGGCGTTGCACAGCACCGGCGCAGTCGATCGCATCGTGCTGTCGCGGCCCGCCGTCGAAGCGGGCGAGCGGCTGGGCTTCCTGCCCGGCGACCTGCGCGAGAAGGTCGATCCTTACTTACGCCCGCTTTACGATGCGCTTTACGACATGCTGCCGGCCGACCAGGTCGCCAACCGACTGGCCTCGGGCGAGATAGAGATCGCGCCGCTCGCCTTCATGCGCGGGCGCACGCTTTCGAACGCCTTCATCATCCTCGACGAGGCGCAGAACACTACGCCGATGCAGATGAAGATGTTCCTCACCCGGCTGGGCGAAGGCTCGCGCATGGTGGTGACCGGCGATCTGTCGCAGATCGACCTGCCCAACGGCGTCATGTCGGGCCTGCGCGATGCGGTCGACACGCTGTCCGATATCCGCAGCCTGGAAATCGTGCGCTTCTCCGCAGCCGACGTGGTGCGCCATGACCTGGTGGCCGAGATCGTGCGCGCCTACGACGCCCGCGACGCCGGGCGCACGCGGGCGCGCGAGCGGGAATGAAATCGACGCCGGTCGAAATCGTTATCCTGCACGCTCCCTGGCGCAGGTCGCTGAAGGATGCGGCCAAACTGGGGCGGCAGGCGGCGCGAGCCGCCCTTGCCGGCGCCGGCCAAAAGGCAGAGCGCCGCAGCATCGCCATCGCGCTGGGCGACGATGAGCTGCTGCAGGCGCTCAACCACCGCTATCGCGGCAAGGACAAGCCGACCAATGTCCTGTCCTTCGAAGCCGGCGCGCCGGACCGGCTGGGCGATATCGCCCTCTCGCTGCCCACTCTGAAGCGGGAAGCCAAAGAGCAGGGCAAGACGCTGCAGGCCCATTTCCGACATCTGGTAGTGCACGGCACCTTGCATCTGCTGGGCTTCGACCATGAGAAGCCGCGTTTGGCCGAGCGGATGGAAGCGCTGGAACGGCAGATCCTGGCCGGGCTGGGGGTTGCCGATCCGTATGACATCGCGGACCGTAACAGCGACTCAAGCCCGCCAAAAAAATCACCCCGATCAAAGAGATAGGGCGATCTTCCGGTGCCGCGTCCGGTTTGTGCTACAGTCCGCCCGCAATGAACAGTGACCGAAGCAAGCCGGCTTCCGCCCCGCACGGAGCCGGCCCAGCCTCGCAGCCCAAGGCGAACCCCGACCCTGCCGAAGCTGCAGCCGCTCCTGCGCCCGCTTTCCAAGCCGCCGCCCCCGCCACTGGCATCGCCACGCCCAGCGCCTTGGCGCCCAAACCCACGCCACTGCGCCGCCTGATGCATAAACTGCTGCGGCGCAAGGAGCCGGAGGAAATCCGCGAGGCGATCGAGGAATTGATCGAGGAGCAGCCGACCCAGGAGGGCGGCATCGGCGCCGACGAGCGCACCATGCTGCACAACATCCTGGCGCTGCGCGATCTTACCGTCGCCGACGTCATGGTGCCGCGGGTCGACATCGTCGCCATCTCCGCCACCACGCAACTCGAGAAGCTGGTCGACGTCATGGGCAAGGAAGCCCATTCGCGCCTGCCGGTCTTCACCGAAACGCTCGATAACGTCACCGGCATGGTGCACATCAAGGACGTGGTGCCGTATTGGAGCAGCCACAAGCGCTTCAACCTTTCCGATATTGTGCGCCGCGTGCTGTTCGTGGCGCCAACCATGCCGGTGCTGGACATGCTGTTGGAAATGCGCCGCACCCGCATCCACATGGCGATCGTGGTCGACGAATTCGGCGGCACCGATGGGTTGCTGACCATCGAGGATCTGGTCGAGGAGATCGTTGGAGAAATCGACGACGAACACGACATCGAGGAGACCACGCCTTTGGTGGTGCGCAAGGACGGCACCGTCGACGCCCGCGCCCGCGCCACCATCGAGGAATTCGAGCGCCGCTTCGGCAATGTCTTCGAGGAGGACGAGCGCGACAACATCGATACGCTGGGCGGGCTGGTGTTCTCCGTCGTCGGGCGCATGCCCGAACGCGGCGAAGTGGTGCGCCATCATTCCGGCATCGAGTTCGAGGTGCTGGACGTCGATCCCCGCCGCATCCGCCGGCTGCGCATCCGCAACATCCCATCCGACGCGCAGGCCGCAAGCGGCTGAATCACGAAGCTGCCACGATCGGCCGCTACACCGGCACGGGTTGCGCACTCGCGCCACCCGTCGCATAAGCCTTCGGACATGACGGTCATTCCCGCTCCTTCCCACCTGCCCAATGCGCTCGCCTCGATCGTCGGCCTGACCGGCGGGCGGCGGCTGCTGCTGGCAGCATTTGCCGGCGCCATCGGCACGCTCGCCATGCCGCCGGTCGATTGCCCGCCGGCGATGCTGATCGCCCTGCCGCTGCTGTTCCTGCTGGCGCGTGCGGCGCGCGGATTCTGGCACGCGTTCTGGGCCGGCGTGTTCTGGGGCACCGGCCATTTCATCACCGGCTTGTACTGGATCGTGTTCGCGTATCTGGTGCCGCCAGCCGATTTCGCATTGATGGGCCCGCCCACCGTGTTCGGCCTGGCGGTGCTGCTAGCGCTGTTCGTCGGCGTCGGCTGCGGACTGTTTCGCCTCCTGCTTGGCCGCCTGCCGGCAATGCTGGCAGCGACCTGGCGGCAGGTACTGGTTTTCGCCATCTGTTTTGTGATCTTCGAGTGGCTGCGCGGCCATGTAATGACCGGCTTCCCGTGGAATCAGGTTGGTCACGCCTGGAGCCTGTCGACCGCGATGTCGCAATCGGTGGCGGTCTTCGGCATCTATGGCCTGAGCCTGCTCAGCCTGCTGGTCTTCACCCTGCCGGTGGCTGGCCGGCGCGGCACGGCGGCGGCACTGGTGCTGCTGGCGGTCATGGCCGGCGGCGGCGCGCTGCGGCTGGCGCAGGATCGAGGCGGCGAGCAGCCCGGGGTGCAGCTGCGCGTCGTGCAGCCCAACATCGCGCAAAGCGAGAAATGGCTGAATGCGCTGGCCAACGCGCATTTCGGCAAGACGCTTGGACTCTCCAGTCTGCCGGCGGAGACGCCGCCCACCATCGTGATCTGGCCCGAAACGGCTATCGCCTTTCCGCTCGAGCGCAGCCCCAGCGCGCGCGAGGCGATGACACGCGTCGTGCCCAAGGATGGCTATCTGCTGACCGGCACCATGCGCATGATCGAGAAGCCGAATGGCAAGCGCGACATTTTCAATTCACTGCAGGCGCTGGACCAGAACGGCAAGGTGGTCACCGACTACGACAAGTTCCATCTGGTGCCGCTGGGCGAATACATTCCTTTGCGCAATTGGCTGCCGCTGGAAGACACGGTGGGGCGCGGCTCCTTCGAGTCCGGGCCTGGCCCTCGCACTCTGCGGTTGCAGGGCATGCCACCGGTCACAGTTCTTATTTGCTATGAAATCATTTTCCCCGGCGCCGTGGTCGATGCCAAGGACCGGCCGCAATGGATACTCAATATCACCAATGATGCCTGGTTCGGAGTCTCCAGCGGGCCATACCAGCATCTGGCTAATGCCCGCATTCGCGCCATCGAAGAAGGTCTGCCGCTGGTGCGCTCGGCGAACACCGGGATCTCGGCGGTCATTGATGCCTATGGTCGCACCCTGTCCCGTCTTGATCTCGAAAAGACCGGCGTTATCGATACCGGATTGCCTCTGGCCTTGCCGCCAACGCTCTATGCGCGCTTTGGCGATTGGATGTTTTTGCTGTTGCTGCTGGCTGTGACCGGATTGTGTCTGCGGCGGCGACAATAGTTCCGGTTGAATAGTGAACAGTGTTTTTTCGCGTGACATGGTACGCCAAGCGCATACATTTGTATGCAGCAACGAGCGGGCATTAAATCGCCGCGTCTGCTCGCTGCAAAATGAAAAACACAGGGAAGTTGAGAGGAAAGAAATGGGCAAGCCACATCCGGTCGATGTTCACGTCGGCAGCCGGGTCCGCCAGCGCCGTACGCTTTTGGGGATGAGTCAGGAGAAGCTTGGCGACGCCGTCGGACTTACGTTTCAGCAGATACAGAAATACGAGCGTGGCACCAACCGTATCGGCTGCAGCCGATTGTACGAGTTCAGCAAGGTGCTCGACGTGCCGGTGGCCTATTTCTTCGACGAGATGCCGGTCAACGTGCTGGTCGGACGTCCCGGCGGCCGCGGCCGCGGCAAGGGCATGGCCGATAGCGGCGCCGATTTCCACCACGAGAAGGA
This sequence comes from Alphaproteobacteria bacterium, assembly GCA_029266575.1. Lineage (GTDB taxonomy): Bacteria > Pseudomonadota > Alphaproteobacteria > Reyranellales > JAQSWP01 > JAQSWP01. The sequence continues at coordinate 26,593 of JAQSWP010000022.1, forward strand.
TCCGCTGGCCAAGCGCGAAACCCTCGAACTGGTGCGCGCCTACTACAAGATCTCCGAGCCCAGGGTGCGCAAGCGCATCTTCGAAATGGTCAAGACGGTGGGACAGACCAGCGCCACACCGGGCCGCAAGGCCAAGCGCGCTTAAGGGGTTACGGCGGGATGGCCTTGGGCTATCCCGTTTCCCTGCCTTTTCTCCGGTTTTTTCCGCGCATTTTCGGTCACAGGACGGGCCCCTCCGCCCCTCTTGATTTTTTCGTCACGCGCGAGGCAAATAGGGCGCTTTTCGGAAGAGCCCTCTTCCGGCCGTGGATGAATTTGGACGACTTGCGACCACGCAAAAAAACGCTAAGCGGATTGGGCGGCACCACCGACGATCCCTGTGTCCAGCGACCGATGGGAGACGTCAGTCTATGGCTGCGCTGAAAGACTACCTGTTCACCTCCGAATCCGTTTCGGAAGGTCACCCCGACAAGGTGTGCGACCGCATCTCCGACGAAATCGTTGATCTGTTCCTGGCCGCGGATCCTTATGCGCGCGTTGCCTGCGAGACGCTCACCACCACCAACCGCATCGTCATTGCCGGCGAAGTGCGCGGGCCCAAGGGCCTGGTCGAGAAGAACGGCAAGGTAAAAGCGGAGAAGATCGAAGCCATCGCCCGCCGCGCCGTCAGGGACATCGGCTACGAGCAGAAGGGCTTCCACTGGAAGAAGGCCAAGGTCAGCGTCTACCTGCATGGCCAGTCGGTCGACATCGCCCAGGGCGTCGATGCCAAGGGCAACAAGGACGAGGGTGCTGGCGATCAGGGCATCATGTTCGGCTATGCCTGCAACGAGACGCCGGAACTGATGCCGGCGCCAATCCAGTATTCCCACAACATCCTGCGCGAGCTGGCCGCGGTGCGGCACTCGGGCAAGGAGAAGATGCTGGGGCCGGATGCCAAGAGCCAGGTGACGCTGCAATACGTCAACGGCAAGCCGGTGCGCGCCACCGCCGTCGTGCTCTCGACCCAGCATTCGGAGAAGGCCGACCAGGACGAGGTGCGCGAGATCGTGCGCCCCTATATCGAGAAGGTGCTGCCCAAGGGCTGGATGCCGCCGCAGGACCATCTCTACGTGAATCCCACCGGCCGCTTCGTCATCGGCGGTCCCGACGGCGATGCCGGTCTCACCGGCCGCAAGATCATCGTCGACACGTATGGTGGTGCCGCGCCGCATGGCGGCGGCGCCTTCTCCGGCAAGGATCCGACCAAGGTCGATCGCTCGGCGGCCTACGCTGCCCGCTACCTGGCCAAGAACGTGGTCGCTGCCGGCCTGGCCGAGCGCTGCACCATCCAGCTGTCCTACGCCATCGGCGTGTCGCATCCGCTGTCGGTCTACGTCAACCTGCACGAGACCGGCCATGTCGACGAAGCCCGGCTTTCGAAGACTTTGCAGCAGCTGGTCAACCTCACCCCGCGCGGCATTCGCGAGCACCTGAAGCTCAACCGCCCGATCTACGCCCGCACTTCGGCTTACGGTCATTTCGGCCGCAAGGCTGAAAAGGATGGCGGCTTCTCCTGGGAGAAGACCGATCTGGTCAAGGATCTGAAGTCGGCGTTCGGGGCTCAATAAAACTGTCATCCCGGCCAAGCGCCGAAGGCGCGCAGAGCTACGGCCGGGATGACAGAAAAAATTAAAGCAACGGCGCGAACAGCCGTGCCGCGCCGGAGAGCAGGCCGCGATAGCGGCCGATGGCGGGCACGCCTTCGCGGCTCTTGCCCATCACCGTTTCGATCACCGCCATCACCTTGGCAACGTCATCGCGGCTGTAGAGCATCGCCGTCATTTCGAAATTCAGGAACAGGCTGCGCGTATCGAGATTGGCCGTCCCGATGCCGGCGATCTCGTCGTCGATGACGAAGGCCTTCAGATGCAAAGTCGGGCCCTGGTGCCGCAGGATCTTGGCGCCGGCTGCCTGCAGATCGCGCACGTAGCTGGTACGGGCGATATCAACCAGGCGCGAATCGGAACGCTGCGGCACGACGATGCGCACATCCACCCCCATGCGCGCGGCCAGCAGCCAGGCATGCATCAAGGCTTCGTCGGGCACGAAATAGGGCGACACCAGCCAGATGCGCTGGCGGGCGGCGAAACTGGCCGACAGCAGGGCGCTGAACAGCGGATCCTCCGGCACGTCCGGCCCGGAGGGTACGATCTGGATCTTCGATTGGCCGCATTGCGCCGGTGGCGTCGCCGACGCCGTGTCGGGCGGCTGGCCGCTGGCGAACACCCAGTCGGACCAGAACACCTCCTGCAGCAATTGCGCAGCCGGACCGGCAATGGTGAAGGAAAGATCGGTCCAGCATTCGGGCGGACACTCCGCGCGCATGTAGTCGAGCGAGAAATTGCGCCCGCCGCTCCACGCCACCGCGCCGTCGGCTACGATGATCTTGCGATGGTTGCGCAGATTGGCCAGGCCGCGGAAGACGCCCAGCAGCAGCGGATTGAAGATCGCCACCCTGCCGCCGGCGGCGCGCAATTCGGCCAGCGCCGTCTCGGGAAGATCGATGGAACCCACGCCATCGACCAGCAGGCGCACGTCAACGCCCAGCCGCGCCCGCGCCGTCATCCGCGCGATGATCTCGCGCCCGGCCTCGTCATCGGCCAGGATGTAGATGGCGCTGTGCAGCGCCTTCTGCGCGCCGTCGATGATGTGGCACACCGCCTTGAAGGCGTCGGTGCCGTCGCCTTCGAGCCTAATGCTGTTGCCGGGCGTCGCGCCGGGCAACTGCAGGCGGCGCAGCAGGCGATCGACGTCGCTGGCCTGTTCTTCCGGCACGGCATCGACTCTGGCAAGCCGCATGCGGGCCTTGATGCGCCGCCGCCGGGTCAGTGGCAGCTTGCGGCCGGAGAACACGAAATAGAGCGGCACCACCGCATAAGGCAGCAGCACCAGCCCCAGCAGCCAGGCAAGCGTCGCGGTCGGCGCGCGCCGCGTGCGCAACAAATCGGGCAGCACCAGCAAGGGCAGCAGCACCGCGCCCAGCAGCAGGCCGTATTGCAGAAAAATGTCGAGGGACATCCAGTGACCGTGGCGAGTCGGCAGTTATTGTAGAACCGGGGACGCGGCCTGTCATGCGCCAAGCCGCTGGCCTTGCAAGACGCGCACGGCCTATGCTCGTTCCATGAATCGAAGGAGCGCGGCATGAACGGTGCGGAAAGCCTGGTGCGGACCCTGGTGGCGGGCGGGGTGGACGTGTGCTTCACCAATCCCGGCACCTCGGAGATGCATTTCGTGGCCGCGCTCGATCGCGTCGACGGCATGCGCTGCGTGCTGGGCCTGTTCGAGGGCGTGGTGACGGGGGCTGCCGACGGCTATGCCCGCATGCTGGACAAACCGGCCGCCACCTTGCTGCATCTGGGGCCAGGACTGGGCAACGGGCTGGCCAATCTGCACAACGCCAAGAAAGCCTCGGTGCCTATCGTCAATATCGTGGGCGAGCACGCCACCTATCACATCGAATACGATTCGCCGCTCACCGCCGACATCGAAGGCATCGCCCGCCCGGTGTCGCACTGGGTCAAGACCTCGCCCAGCGCCAAGGAGGTCGCCGCCGACGGCGCTGCCGCCATCCAGGCCGCCCGCACCTCGCCGGGCCAGATTGCCACCTTGATCCTCCCGGCCAATACGGCGTGGAACGAAGGCACCGGCATCGCCAAGACCGCCGCGCCGGCCGCGCGTCATAAAGTCGACGATGCCGCCATCGAAAATGCCGCGCGCGTGCTGAAGGCTAACGGCAAGGATGCGATGCTGATGATGACTGGCATCGCCTTGCGCGAAAAGCCGCTGGAACTCGCGGGGCGCATCGCTGCCGCCACTGGTTGCCGCATCTCGGCGCAATGGTCGAACGTGCGCATGCAGCGCGGCGCCGGCCGGGTCTTCATCCCGCGCCTGCCCTATGCCGTCGATCCGGCGCTGAACGTGCTGAAGGACGTGAAGCATCTGGTGCTGTGCGGCGCGCGCCAGCCGGTGGCCTTCTTCGCCTATCCCGACAGGTGCTGCAAAAAGCGGAGCGGCCGGAAGCGCCTTCCGGCGCCATCACCTTGGATAAGATCGGCGCGGCCCTGGGCGCGACCATGCCGGAGAACACCATCGTCATCGACGAATCGGTGACGTCAGGCCGCGGCTTCGCGCCGTTCACCGCCGGCGCGCCGCCGCATGACTGGATCACCAACATGGGCGGCTCGATCGGCTTCTCGACGCCGGTCGCGGTTGGCGCCGCCATCGCTGCACCAGATCGCAAAGTGATCTGTCTCACCGGAGACGGCAGCGCCTTCTACACGCTGCAGTCGCTGTGGACCATGGCGCGCGAGAAGCTCGACATCGTTACCGTGATCTTCGCCAACCGCTCCTACGCCATCCTGCGCGGCGAGCTTGCCGGCGTCGGCGCGGGCAATCCCGGCCCCAAGGCCATCGACATGCTGACCCTCGACCGGCCCGACCCCGACTGGGTGGCGCTGGCCAAGGGCATGGGCGTCGAAGCCACCCGCGCGACCGATATCGATCAGTTGGTGAAGGCGTTTAAGGCTGCCTTCGCCGAAAAGGGACCGCGACTGATCGAATTGGTGATGTGAGACTCTCACGACCTCGTCCTGAGCTTGTCGAAGGACGAGTTACACAGGTGACCTGTGACCCTCACCCTTCGACAAGCTCAGGGTGAGGATTTTTCTCGCTGCTCTCTAAATGACATGAGAGAAGAGCGCTCATGAGCGATCCCGAATCTCCCGAACAGGCAGCCCGCCGGCGCACCATCTATGGCCGGCGCAAGGGCAAGAAGCTGCGGCCCGGGCAGGAAGAAATTCTCGAACGCACCTTGCGCGAGCGCGCCATCGCAGCGCCAGCGGAGGGCGAGCGCTTGGATCCCGTTACGTTGTTTCCCGGCAAGCGCGCCATCTGGCTCGAAGTCGGCTTCGGCGCCGGCGAGCATTTGCTGTGGCAGGCGGAGAACAATCCCGATGTCGGCTTGATCGGCTGCGAGCCCTTCGTCAACGGGCTGGCGCGCGGCATGGCCGGGGCCGAGCAGCGCGGGCTGGACAATGTGCGCTTCCTGGCCGATGACGCGCGATTGCTGATCCGCGCGCTGCCCGATGCGTCGCTGGAGCGCGTGTTCGTTCTGTTCCCCGATCCCTGGCCCAAGACACGCCATCACAAGCGCCGCTTCGTGGCGCAGCCGACTTTGGACCTGCTGGCACGGGTCATGACCGACGGGGCGGAGCTGCGCTGCGCCACCGATGATCCCTCCTACCAGCCGTGGATGGTGGAACATGCCTGCCAGCATCCCGATTTCGAGTGGCTGGCCGAAAGCGCAGCGGACTGGAAGGCGCGGCCGGCGGACTGGCCGCAGACCCGCTATGAACGGAAGGCGATCGTGCATGGCCGGGTGCCGATGTTCCTGCGGCTGAAACGGCGCCACCGCACGGCAGGCGCTTGAGTCCGCTGGCCTTTCCCGGACGGATTGGAAGCAGCCAGAATCAGCTTGCTTATAGCGGTTCCATAGCCTAAACCCTTGCCCAACATAGGGTTCGGTCAAAGCCGGGCCCCAAAATCAAAGGGTGGGCCAAAAGCCCACCCTTCGCTTTTGGAGCCCCTGCCAAGGCCGGATCAGCCGGCAACCGGGCAGGATGAATGGTCGTCAAAGGGCAGGAACAGGCCGTCACAGTCGAAGCCATGATTACCCCCACGATCGAGGCCATGGGCTACGAGGTGGTGCGGGTGATGATCGCAGGCGGCCAGTCGGTGCTGCTGCAGGTGATGGCCGAACGGCACGACGGCAAGGCGATGACGGTGGAGGATTGCGCCGAGATCAGCCGCACCGTTTCGGCCCTGCTGGAAGTCGAGGATCCGATCACCGGCCCGTACCGTCTGGAAGTGTCGTCGCCCGGGATCGACCGGCCGCTGACCAAGGCGCGCGATTTCGAGCGCTTCGCCGGTCACCGTGTGCGGGTCGAGGCGGGCGAGGCGATCGAGGGCCGTCGCCGGTTCATCGGCATGCTCAAGGGCGTGCAGGAGGGATCGGCTGTGATGGTTCTGGACGGCGGCGAGGAGGCGGCGGTGCCGCTTGGCTCGATCGTCAGGGCGAAACTGGTGCTGACCGACGAATTGTTGGCGGCGCATAAAGCTTAAATAGAGGCGCTGGAGAAGATCATGGCGACGAAAATGCAAGTCGCGGCGGAAATGCCCCGCATCGAAATGTTGCAGGTGGCCGACGCCGTTGCGCGCGAGAAAAGCATCGACCGCGAGCAGGTGCTGCAGGCGATGGAGACGGCGATCGAGAAAGCCGGCCGCTCCAAATACGGGCTCGAGCACGACATCCGCGCCGAGATCGACCGCAAGAGCGGCGACATCAAGCTGCTGCGCTACCAGGAAGTGGTGGACGCGGTCGAGAACGAGGCGACCCAGATCGGCATCAAGGAGGCGCAGCGGCGCAACCCCGAGGCCCAGGTCGGCGACTTTCTTACCGACATCCTGCCGCCGATCGATTTCGGCCGCATCGCCGCCCAGACCGCCAAGCAGGTCATCACCCAGCGCATGCGCGAAGCCGAACGCATGCGCCAGTACGCCGAATTCAAGGACCGGGTCGGCGAGATCGTGTCGGGCGCCGTCAAGCGGGTCGATTTCGGCAACGTCATCGTCGATCTGGGCGGCCGCGCCGAGGCCATCATCCGGCGCGACGAATTGATCCCGCGCGAGGTCTACCGCCCGTCCGACCGGGTGCGCGCCTATATCTACGACGTGCGCGAAGAGCAGCGCGGGCCGCAGATCTTCCTCTCGCGCACCCATCCGCAGTTCATGCAAAAGCTGTTCGCCCAGGAAGTGCCGGAAATCTACGACGGCATCATCGAGGTCAAGGCGGTGGCGCGCGATCCGGGCAGCCGCGCCAAGATCGCGGTGCTGTCGCATGACAGCTCGATCGATCCGGTGGGCGCCTGCGTCGGCATGCGCGGCAGCCGTGTGCAGGCCGTGGTGCAGGAATTGCAGGGCGAGAAGATCGACATCATTCCCTGGTCCCCCGACCAAGCCAATTTCGTGGTCAATGCGCTGGCGCCCGCCGAAGTCTCCAAGGTGGTGCTGGACGAGGAGAACGAGCGCATCGAGGTCGTGGTGCCCGACGAGCAGCTGTCGCTGGCCATCGGCCGGCGCGGCCAGAACGTGCGCCTGGCCTCCCAGCTCACCGGCTGGGACATCGACATCATGACCGAGGCGGAGGAAAGCGAACGCCGCCAGGCCGAGATGAAGCAGCGTTCCGAGGCTTTCAAGGAGGCACTGGACGTTGACGAGGTCATTGCCCATCTGCTGGTGGCAGAGGGATTCACCTCGGTCGAGGACGTGGCCATGGTGCCGCTGGAAGACCTGACCTCGATCGAGGGTTTCGACGAGGACATCGCCGGCGAATTGCAGCGCCGCGCGCAGAGCTTCATCCAGGAACGCGACGAGCGGCTGGAAGCCGAACGCCGCGAATTGGGCGTCGGCGACGACATTGCCGCCATCGAGGCCTTCGACAAGCAGGCGCTGGTGCTGTTGGGCAAGGCCGGCGTCAAGACCACGGAAGACCTGGCCGATCTGGCCAGCGACGAGTTGCGCGAGACCGTGCCGGCGCTGGGCCTCGACGAGGAACAGGCCAACGAGATCATCATGAACGCGCGCCGCGCCGCCGGCTGGTTCGGCGACGAAGAAGAAGCAGCCGCGGAAGTGCAGGAATAGGAGCGCGATCGTTTGCTGCGGATCGAAACCATGAGCGGAACGGCGCCGGAGATCGCGCCCGAGATCGCGGCCGATGCAGGGCCATTGCGCCGCTGCATCGCCACCGAGCGCTCGCTGCCGCCGGAGCAGCTGATCCGCTTCGTGGTGGCGCCCGATGGCAGCCTGACGCCCGATATCGACCGCCGCCTGCCCGGCCGCGGCTTCTGGCTGTCGGCCGACAAGGACGCGCTTGAGAAGGCGATGGCGAAGAATTCGTTCGCCCGCGCCGCACGGCGGAAGATCGACGTGCCGCAGGATCTGCCGCAGCGGCTGCAAAGCCTGCTGTTGCATCGTGTGCTGGACACGCTGGGCCTGGCGCGCCGCGCCGGCCAGGCGGTGGCCGGCCACGACAAGGTGCAGGAATTCATCGCCCGCAACGGCGCCGGCGTCATGCTGCTGGCCACCGATGCCGGCAACGATGCGCGCAATCGCGGCCCCGGCATGGCGCGCGGCGCGCCGGTGATACAAGTGCTGGATGCGGCCGAACTGGGCGCGGCTTTCGCGCGCGAGCAAGCGGTTTTCGCCGTGGTGGCGCCCGGCAAGCTGGCGCAGAGACTGACAATCGATTCGGCGCGTTTGGCCGGCCTGCGCGGCCTGCCGACAGCGCCCCGGGAACAGGTATAAAGTAGGCTTAGATGAGCGATACGAAAGAAACCAAACCGTCCAAACCGCTGACCCTTTCCAGCGCCGGCAAGCTTGAGCTGAAGCCCAAGTCCGACGCCGGGCTGGTGCGCCAGAAATTCTCGCATGGCCGCACCAAGGCCGTGACGGTCGAGGTCAAGAAGAAGCGCGTCGCCGGTGCGGGATCCGCGGCGGAAACGCCTGCGGCCGAAGCCGCCCCCAAGCCCGTCCGCACCTTGAGCGGCACCGCCTTGCGGCCGCGCGCGGCTGCTGCCGCGCCCCCGCCTGCCAAGACCGAGCCGGCGCCGCGCGCCGCTGCCGGCAACCGCCAGGGCATCGTGCTGCGCGCCTTGACCGACGAAGAGCAGCAGTCGCGGCAGAAGGCGCTGGCCGGCTCCAAGCGTGACGCCGAAGCCGCGCGCCAGCGCGCGCTGGTCGATCAGGCCCGCCGCGCCGAAGAAGAGAAGCGGATGGCCGCGCAGCGCGAGGAAGTCGCCCGCCGCGCCGCCGAGGAAGAAACGCGCAAGAAGGCCGAAGCCGAAGCCAAGAAGAAGGCCGAGGAGCAGGTCCAGAAGCGCCTGCAATCCGCACCGCCCGCCGGCACCGCCGCGGCCCGCCGGGTCGCCGAGCTGATCGAGCCGGAAGAGCCCATCAAGCGTCCCGGCATCAACAAGGTCGAGGTCAAGCGTCCGACGTTGGGCCGCCGCGAGGAACCCAAGCGGCGGGGCAAGCTCGACGTGCAGCGCGCCATCTCGGGCGACGACGATTTCAAGGTCCGTTCGCTTGCGGCGCAAAAGCGCGCCATGCAGCGCCAGCGCAAGCAGAGCATGGGCGACTCCGAAGACGAGACGCAGCAGAAATTCGTCCGCGAAGTCACGATCCCCGAAACCATCACCGTGCAGGAGCTGGCCAACCGCATGGCCGTGCGCGCTGCCGAAATCATCAAGTCGCTGATGAAGATGGGCGTGATGGCGACCATCAACCAGAACATCGACGCCGACACCGCCGAGCTGATCGTTTCGGAGTTCGGCCACACCTTCAAGCGCGTCACTGAAGCCGACGTCGAAATCGGCATCGAGGGCGTGCAGGACACCGCCGAGCAGCTGGCGCCGCGCCCGCCCGTGGTCACCATCATGGGCCACGTCGATCACGGCAAGACTTCGCTGCTCGACGCCTTGCGCCTGACCGACGTCGCCGCCAAGGAAGCCGGCGGCATCACCCAGCATATCGGCGCCTATCAGGTGACCCTGCCGTCGGGCGCCAAGATCACCTTCCTCGACACGCCGGGCCACGAAGCCTTCACCGCCATGCGCGCCCGCGGCGCCAAGGCGACCGACATCGTGGTGCTGGTGGTGGCGGCCGATGACGGCATCATGCCGCAGACGGTAGAAGCCATTCATCACGCCAAGGCGGCCAAGGTGCCGCTGATCGTCGCCATCAACAAGATCGACAAGCCTTCGGCCGATCCGCAGCGCGTGCGCACCGAGTTGCTGCAGCACGAGGTGCAGGTCGAATCGCTGGGCGGCGACGTGCAGGACATCGAGGTTTCGGCCAAGGAAAAGCTCAACCTGCTGAAGCTGGAAGAAGCCATCCTGCTGCAGTCCGAAGTGCTGGAACTGCGCGCCAATCCCAATCGCAGCGCCACTGGCGTGGTGATCGAAGCCAAGCTGGAACAAGGCCGCGGCCCGGTCGCCACCGTGCTGGTGCAGCGCGGCACCTTGAAGGCGGGCGACATCGTCGTGGCCGGCGCCCAATGGGGTCGCGTGCGCCGCATGTTCGACGATCGCGGCCACACGCTGGACAGCGCCACGCCGGCCATGCCGGTCGAGGTGCTGGGCCTGCAGGGCACGCCGGCGGCGGGCGACGACGTGGTGGTGGTCGAATCCGAAGCGCGGGCGCGCGAGATCGCCGAGTTCCGCCAGCGCCGCGATCGGCTGCATGTCGCGACCGCCGGCCGCTCCTCGCTGGAGCAGATGCTGAAGGACATCAAGGAAGGCACCGCCAAGGAATTGCCGATCCTGATCAAAGGCGACGTGCAGGGTTCGGTCGAAGCCATCGAAGGCGCGCTCAGCAAGCTCGGCACCGGCTCGGTCCAGGTGCGGGTGCTGCACAAGGGCGTGGGCGGCGTCAACGAATCGGACGTCACGCTGGCCAAGGCGTCGAACGCGCTGATCATCGGCTTCAACGTGCGCGCCAATCCCCAAGCGCGCGATCTGGCCAAGCGCGACAAGGTCGATATCCGCTACTACTCCATCATCTATAACGTCACCGACGACGTGAAGAACCTGATGGCCGGCCTGCTGGATCCGACCTACAAGGAGAAATTCCTCGGCACGGCGGAGATCCGCCAGGTCTTCCGCATCACCAAGGTCGGCACCGTGGCCGGTTGCTACATCACCGAAGGCAGCGTCAAGCGCGGCGCCAAGGTGCGCCTGCTGCGCGACAACGTGGTGGTGCACGAGGGCTCGCTCAAGACGCTCAAGCGCTTCAAGGACGAAGTGCGCGAGGTCAACCAGGGCTTCGAGTGCGGCATGGCGTTCGAAAACTACGACGACATCAAGGTCGGCGACGTGATCGAATGCTTCGAGGTCGAACAGGTCGCCGCCACGCTCTAGGCGTCGATTTCCAGGTCCGCCCGGCGGCGCCGAACCGCCGGGCGTCCTCTCCAGCCGACGGAGGCGGACCATGAGCAAGCAACGCAATCGCGAACATTCGCAGCGCCAGTTGCGCGTCGGCGAGGAACTGCGCCACGGCCTGGCCGAATTGCTGGAGCGCGGCGACATGCGCGACCCGGTGCTGCGCGATGCGCGCGTCACCGTCACCGTGGTCGATGTCAGCCCCGACCTGCGCAACGCCACCGCCTTCATCGTGCCTCTTGGCGGCGAACATGCCGAGGAGATTCTCGCCGCCATGCGGCGGGCCGCGCCCTACTTTCGCAATCGCCTGGCCAAGATGATCGAGCTGCGGTTTGCGCCGGAGATCCGCTTCGAGCTCGACCGCTCTTTCGATCACGCCGCCAAGATCGACCGGCTGTTGCACGATCCGCAGGTGGCGCGCGACCTGGAATCGCCGGACGAAAGCGACAGCTCCAAGGAATGAGCAAGCGTGGCCCGTAAAAGAAGGGGCGACCGGGTCGACGGCTGGCTGGTGCTGGACAAGCCGGCCGGCATCTCCTCGGCCAAGGCCGTCGCCATCGCCCGCCGCGCCTTCAACGCCGCCAAGCTCGGCCATGGCGGCACGCTCGATCCGCTGGCGAGCGGCATCCTGCCTTTGGCATTCGGCGAGGCGACCAAGACGGTCAGCCTGGTCATGGACGGGCGCAAGACCTATCGCTTCACGCTGCGCTTCGGCCAGCAGACCGACACCGACGATACCGAAGGCGCGGTGGTCGCCACCTCGGATAACCGCCCCACGGACGATGAGATCCGGTCCGTCCTGCCCCGCTTCACCGGCACCATCCAGCAGACCCCGCCGGCCTATTCCGCCCTGAAAATCGACGGCAAACGGGCCTATGAGCGGGCCCGCGGCGGCGAAACGCTCGAAATTCAGCCCCGTCAGATCGAGGTCTTCCGCCTCGCGCTGACCGGCCGGCCGGAGCCGGATTTGGCAGATTTTGAGGTCGATTGCGGCAAAGGCACCTATATCCGGTCGCTGGCCCGGGATATCGCCCTGGCGCTCGGCAGCGTCGGACATGTCGCCGCCCTGCGCCGCACGCAGGTCGGCAAGTTCAGCGAAAAAGGGGCTATTTCGCTGGCCAAGCTGGAGGCTTTGGGCCATATTCCCGCCCGCTTTGAGCACCTGCTCCCGGTCGAGACCGTGCTGGACGACATCCCGGCACTGGCCGTGACCGAGGAAGAAGCAACCCGTCTCCGGATGGGCCAGCCTCTCCAGATGCTCCGCACCGGGTTCTCCGACCGCGTGCCGCCGATGTCCGACAGTACCGCGTTGATGCGGGCCATGTTGGGCGATCGATTGGTGGCTCTGGTCAGGAACCAGGACGGCGAAATCCGTTCGGTGCGCGTCTTGAACCCCTGACCATAGGAGCACTCCGATGTCGGTAGCTGCCGAACGCAAGACCGAACTCATCACCGAATATGCGACCACCAAGGGCGATACCGGTTCGCCGGAAGTCCAGGTCGCCATTCTCAGCGAGCGCATCAAGAACCTCACTGAGCACTTCAAGGGCCACAACAAGGATCACCACTCCCGCCGCGGCTTGCTGAAAATGGTCAGCCAGCGTCGGCGCCTGCTCGACTATCTCAAGCGCAAGGACGAGCAGCGTTACGAGAAGCTGATCGATCGTCTGGGCCTGCGCCGCTAACGCGACGGGAAAGATTGGAAGGGCCGCCAGAAGCACATCGCGCTGGCGGTCTTCGACTATTTGCAGCAACGCCGACCCGCTGAAGCAAACGCATGAAGGGTCGGTCCCGCGCGACATGGGGTCGTTCGGGCGGATCGCCGCGCATGGAGCGCGGGTCGATTCGACAATAGGAAGGATGGAAAGAAAATGTTCCAGGTACATCGCAAGGAAATCAACTGGGGCGGTCGCAAGCTGGTTCTGGAGACCGGCAAGATCGCCCGCCAGGCGCATGGCGCCGTCATGTGCACCTACGGCGAGACCACGGTGCTGGCCACCGTCGTTGCGGAGAAGCAGCCCAAGCCGGGCCTCGATTTCTTCCCGCTCACCGTGCACTACCAGGAGAAGACGTTCGCCGCCGGCAAGATTCCCGGCGGCTTTTTCAAGCGCGAAGGGCGGCCGAGCGAAAAGGAAACCCTGACCTCGCGCCTGATCGACCGGCCGATCCGGCCGCTGTTCCACGAGAATTTCCGCAACGAGACGCTGATCGTCTGCACCACCTTGAGCCATGATCTGGAGAACGATCCCGACATCGTGGCGCTGATCGGCACTTCGGCGGCGCTGACCATCTCCGGCATCCCGTTCCTGGGTCCGGTGGGCGGCGCGCGCGTGGGCTACGTCAATGGCGAGTACAAGCTCAACCCGCTGCTGAACGAGCTGGAGGAATCGACCCTCGATCTGGTCGTCGCCGGCACCAAGGACGGCGTGCTGATGGTCGAATCGGAAGCCAAGGAGCTGCCCGAGGACGTCATGCTGGGCGCGGTGATGTTCGGCCACAAGGCATTTCAGCCGGTGATCGACGCCATCATCGAGCTGGCCGAGAAATGCGCCAAGGATCCCTGGCCGCTGCCCTCCGCGGCGCCGGCCATGGAAGGCGTGCGCGGCCGTTTCAAGAGCGAGCTGAGCAAGCAGCTCGGCGAAGCCTATGGCGAGCGTCAGAAATCTTTGCGCCACGAGAAGGTGGCGGCGGTGAAGACCCAGGCCAAGGCGATGTTCGCCGAGGATCCTGCGGCGACGGCGCTGGTCTCGGAAGCCTTCAAGGAGCTCGAGGCCGATGTGGTGCGCAGCGCCATTCTCGATACCGGCCTGCGCATCGATGGCCGCGACACCAAGACCATTCGTCCCATCGTCAGCGAAGTCGGCATCCTGCCGCGCGCGCATGGCTCGGCCCTGTTCACCCGCGGCGAGACGCAGGCGCTGGTAGTGACCACGCTCGGCACCGGCCAGGACGAGCAGATCATCGACGCGCTGGAAGGCGAATATCGCGAAAACTTCATGCTGCATTACAACTTCCCGTCCTATTCGGTCGGCGAAGTGCGCCGCATGGCCCCTCCGGGCCGGCGCGAGATCGGTCACGGCAAGCTGGCATGGCGCGCCGTGCGTCCCTTGCTGCCGGAGAAGACCGCGTTCCCCTACACCATCCGCATCGTCTCGGAAGTCACCGAATCGAACGGCTCGTCGTCGATGGCCACCGTATGCGGCTCCTCGCTGTCGATGATGGATGCCGGCGTGCCGCTGATCCGTCCGGTGGCGGGCATCGCCATGGGCCTGATCAAGGAAGGCGAGCGTTTCGCCGTGCTGTCCGACATCCTGGGTGACGAAGATCATCTGGGCGACATGGACTTCAAGGTCGCCGGCACCGAGCGCGGCATCACCGCCCTGCAAATGGACATCAAGATCACCTCGATCACCGAGGAGATCATGAAGATCGCCCTGCAGCAGGCCGGCCAGGGCCGCCTGCACATCCTGGGCGAGATGGCCAAGGGCCTGTCGGCCGCGCGCGATGGCGTCAACGAGAACGCCCCGCGCATCACCGTCATCAACGTGCCCAAGGACAAGATCCGCGAGATCATCGGCACCGGCGGCAAGGTGATCCGCGAGATCACCGAGACCACCGGCGCCAAGATCGACATCGAAGACGACGGCACTGTGAAAGTGGCCGCCGTCGACGGCAAGGCGGCGCAGGCCGCCATCGACTGGATCAAGGGCATCGTGGCCGAGCCGGAAGTCGGCGTGGTCTATTCCGGCAAGGTGGTGAAGGTGGTCGATTTCGGCGCCTTCGTGAACTTCCTAGGCGCCCGCGACGGTCTGGTGCACATCTCCGAACTGGCGCCGCGCCGCGTCAACAAGGTCAGCGACGTCGTCAACGAAGGCGACGTGGTCAAGGTCAAGGTGCTGGGTGTGGATGACCGCGGCAAGGTCAAGCTGTCGATGAAGGCCGTCGATCAGCAGACCGGCGAGGACATCACCAACCGTCCGCCGGCCGAAGGCCAGGCTGCCAACTAAGCGATTGGTTTTTTAACCGAATCCGCCAATCGCCGGCCGGATCCGCAAGGGTCCGGCCGGTTCGTTTTCAGGCCCGGCGGCGGGTGGCACGGACCCTCGAAAGCGCCTATATAAAGCGCAGCAGCGACAGGGAGCGCGCCGGATCGACCAGCGCCGTCGAGCCGGGCTGGCTGCCGCCGCGTAGTCGGGTTTCAAACGGAGTTTAGGTTTCGATGAAAGCTTTGCGCCCGCTGATCATTTCGGGGAAAGAAGTGCTGCCGTTGGTCGAAGGCGGCAAGGGCATTTCCATCTCCAACGGGCAGAGCTCGGGCGCCTGGGCCTCGGCCGGCGGGGTGGGCACCTTCTCCGGCGTCAACGCCGATTCCTACGACGAGCATGGCCGCGTCATTCCGCAGGTCTACAAGGGCCGCACGCGGCGCGAGCGCCACGAAGAGCTGATCGCCTTCGGCATCCAGGGCGGCATCACCCAGGCGCGCATCGCGCACGAGGCTTCCGGCGGCCAGGGCCGCATCCACATGAACATCCTGTGGGAGATGGCGGGCGCCGAGCGCATCCTGGTCGGCGTGCTGGAAGGCGCCAAGGGCCTGATTCATGGCGTCACCTGCGGCGCCGGCATGCCCTACAAGATTGCCGAAATCTGCACCCATCACGGCGTGCATTACTATCCCATCATCTCGTCGGCCCGCGCCTTCCGCGCGCTGTGGAAACGCGCCTATCACAAATTCAGCGACTGGCTGGGCGGCGTCGTTTACGAAGATCCATGGCTGGCCGGCGGCCATAACGGTCTCTCCAACAGCGAAGACCCCAACAAGCCGGAAGATCCCTATCCGCGCGTCGCCGAACTGCGCAAGCAGATGAACGAGTTCGGGCTCGATGAGATCCCGATCGTGATGGCGGGCGGCGTCTGGGCTCTGCGCGAATGGGAGCACTGGCTCGACAATCCGGAAATCGGCCCGGTCGCCTTCCAGTTCGGCACCCGTCCGTTGCTGACGCAGGAAAGCCCGATCTCCGACGCCTGGAAGCATCGTTTGCTGACCCTGAAGGAAGGCGACGTCTACCTCAACCGCTTCAGCCCAACAGGCTTCTATTCGTCGGCGGTCAACAACCCGTTCATGGAGGAACTGCGCGGCCGTTCCGAACGCCAGGTCGCTTATTCCGCGCACGAGGTCGGCGAGCACAACACGCCGTTCCCGGTCGGCGCCCGCGGCCGCATGGTCTATCTCACGGCCGAAGACAAGAAACACGCCGACGCCTGGATCAGGCAGGGCCACACACACGCGATGCGCACGCCCGAGACGACGTTGATCTTCGTCACGCCGGCGCAGGAAAACGAAATCGTCACCGACCAGATCAATTGCATGGGCTGCCTGTCGCAGTGCCAGTTCAGCAACTGGTCGCAGCATCCGGAGCATAATTTCTCCACCGGCAAGAAGGCCGATCCGCGCTCCTTCTGCATCCAGAAGACCCTGCAGGAGATCAGCCACAGCGAGAAGCTCGACAACCAGCTGATGTTCGCCGGCCACAACGCCTACCGTTTCGCCTCCGACCCGTTCTACCGCAACGGCTTCATCCCGACAGTCCGCGAACTGGTCGACCGCATCGCCACGGGCGACTGAGCAGCGAACGCCGCTATACCCTCATCCGCCCTTCGGGCACCTTCTCCCGCAAGCGGGAGAAGGGTGTAAACTAGTAATGTCCGAAGTTAATTGCCCGCCCGCACAATGTCCCTCGCCACCCAACCGCCTCTCGTGCCGCATCCCTGGCGGCTGGTGTGGCTGCTGTCGGTGGGGCAGCTCGTTTCCTGGGGCACGTTCTATTACGGCTTCTCGCTGTTCGTCGAACCGATGGAGCGGGAACTTGGCTGGTCGCGCACCGATTTGACACTGGCGTTGTCGGGCGGGCTCCTGGTGGCGGGATTCTCCGGCGTGCTGGTGGGCGGCTGGATCGACAGGCGCGGCGGCTTCTGGCCGATGACTATCGGCTCGCTGGCGGGCGCCGCCCTGTTCGTGGTGTGGGCGCTCAACGATAGCCTGCTGGTGTTCTTCCTGCTGTGGCTGGGCCTGGGCGCGGTGCAGGCCATGACGCTCTACGATCCCGCCTTCGCCGTCGTCACCGCCAATCTCGGCGGCCAGTATCGGCTGGGCATCACCTACATGACCCTGGTAGGCGGCTTCGCCAGCACCGTGTTCATGCCGGCAACGCAGGTATTCATCGACTGGTGGGGCTGGCGCGACACCCTGATCGTCCTCGCCGCCTGCAATGCCGCGGTCGGCCTGTTCATCCATGCCATCCTGCTGCGCGGCACCAAGGGCAGCCTGTCGCGGCCGTCGACCAATGATGCCACCCCGCCCGCTTCGCCGCTGAAGGCGGCGCTGCGGCAGAAAGTGTTCTGGATGCTGGCCCTGTCGCTGATCTCGCAGGGCGCGGCGGTGTCGGCGCTGACGTTCCATATCGTGCCGCTGCTGGGCGAGCGCGGCCTGAGCACGGCGCTGGTGCTGCTGGCCATCGCGCTGATCGGCCCGGCCCAGGTCGCTGGCAGGCTGGTTCTTCTGGCGCTGGGGCGGCGCGCCACCACCAAGGTGATGGGCAGCATCACCGTCACCTTGCTGCCGCTCTCCATGCTAGCGCTGCTGGCGGTCGAAGGCGGCTCGATCTGGCTTTACGTGTTCGTGGCGCTCTACGGCGCCGGCAACGGGCTGATGACCATCGTGCGCGGCGCCTCGGTGGTCGAGTTCCTCGGCGCCGAAGGCTTTGGCGCCATCAATGGCGCGCTCGGCCTGCCCACCACCCTGGCGCGGGCATTCGCTCCAACCCTGGCCGCCCTGCTCTGGGACTGGCAGGGCAATTACCAGACGGCGATCTGGGTCATGGCCGGGCTGGGGTTGCTGAGCGCCATCGCCTATTGGCTGGCGGCGGCCTGGGCGCGGGAGCCCGTTTAGCCTCTTTGCTTTTGCCGGCGGCGGGCCTATTTATTAGGGAATGTTGCAGGATCGCACTTTCGCCCCCGTCATCGAGCGGCTGCGCAGCGCCGGGTTGCGGCCGACGCGCCAGCGGCTGGCTTTGGCGCGGCTGCTGTTCGGCCAGGGCGACCGGCATCTGTCGGCCGAGCAGCTGCATGAAGAAGCGGTGATGCACAAAGTGCCAGTGTCGCTGGCCACGGTCTACAACACGCTGAACCAGTTCACCGAGGCCGGTTTGCTGCGCGAAGTGGTGGTCGAGCACGGACGCTCCTATTTCGACACCAACACCTCGGACCACCATCACTTCTTCCATGAAAGCGATGGTTTGCTGCGCGACATCCCCGGCGAATCGGTGGTGTTAGGTGCGCTGCCCGAGGCGCCGGCCGGCACGGAAGTGGCGCGCGTCGACGTGGTCATTCGCGTTCGCAACCGCAAATAAACTTCCAAGACAAATCAGCCGGTAAAAACACAGTCTGGAACGGTTCCAGACTATTGACGGCATACTCCCGACGCTCCTAGAATTTTCATCCAGGCAAGGTATTGCCGCTTCTGCCGAAGCGCGCTGCCGGTTCAATCGCCGGATTCCCATCCGGCCGTACAGAGGGAGAGAAAAATGGCTTCACTCAAAGGCTCGAAGACCGAGGGCAATCTGAAGGACGCGTTCGCGGGCGAAAGCCAGGCCAACCGCCGCTATCTCTATTTCGCGCAGAAGGCCGACGTCGAAGGCTTCAACGACGTCGCCGCCGTGTTCCGCTCGACGGCGGAAGGCGAGACCGGCCACGCCCACGGCCATCTCGAATTCCTCGAAGCCGTGGGCGATCCGGCCACCGGCCTGCCGATCGGCGAGACCGGCAACAATCTGAAAGCCGCCATCGCCGGCGAGACGCATGAATACACCGACATGTATCCCGGCATGGCGCGCACCGCCCGCCAGGAAGGCTTCGACGAGATCGCCGACTGGTTCGAGACCCTGGCCAAGGCCGAGAAGTCCCATGCCGGCCGCTTCCAGAAGGCCCTCGACACGATGGCGTAATGCGGCGCGCTTTCGCGGCGCGCCATCGCTAGACTTTGGACAGGCCCTTCGTCCTTCCTGAAACGGAGGCGAAGGGCTTGTCGTTTCCAGAGCACGTCCGAACAGCGGAGAACGGCCCATGCGCGAAGGCAGTCTGGATGCGCCCACGCGCCATCCCATCGAGTGGCAGAGCGAGGATTTCTACGACGAAGCCAAGCTCGATGCCGAGATGCACCGCATCTTCGACATCTGCCATGGCTGCCGCCGCTGTTTCAACCTGTGCGACAGCTTCCCGCGCCTGTTCGACCTGATCGACAATTCGCCGACCGGCGAACTCGATTCGGTCGACAGCAAGGACTTCAAGCAGGTCGTCGATGCCTGCACGCTGTGCGACATGTGCTTCATGACCAAATGCCCATATGTGCCGCCGCACGAATTCAACCTCGACTTCCCGCATCTGATGCTGCGCTATCGCGCCGCCAATGCACGCAAGACAGGCGTGCCGTTCTACGACAAGCAGCTGGCGCAGACCGACCGCAACGGCAAGCTGGCCGGTACGGTGGCGCCGATCGCCAACTGGGCCACCGATGTTGGCAACGGGCTGACGCGGCCGATCCTGGAGAAAGTCGCCGGGGTGCATCGCGAAGCGCGCCTGCCTGACTTCCACAACAAGACCTTCGCGCTGCAATCGAAGAACGTCGCGCTGCCGGCCAATCGCGAGGCGCCGGGCTTTGGCCGCAAGGCGGTGCTCTACGCCACCTGCTTCGTGAACTACAACAATCCCGGCATTGGCATGGCGGCAAGGCGGGTGCTGGCGCTGAACGGGGTCGAAACCGAAGTGGTCTATCCCGCCTGTTGCGGCATGCCGCAGCTCGAGCAGGGCGAGATCGCCAAGGTGGCGGAGAATGCCAAAAAGGTCAGCCAGGCGCTGAAGCCGTGGATCGACAAGGGCTATGACGTCATCGCGCTGGTGCCGTCCTGCTCGCTGATGCTGAAATTCGAATGGCCGTTGATCCTGCCGGGCGACGAGGACGTGAAGCTGCTGTCCAAGGCCACGTTCGATGTCAGCGAGTACATCGTCGACATCGCCAAGAAGAACGGATTGGCGCCGGGGCTGAAGCCGCTTGAAGGCGGCGTCACGGTGCATCTCGCCTGCCACGCGCGAGCGCAGAACATGGGACCGAAAGCGGCCGAATTATTGCGCCTGATCCCCGACACCAAGATCTCGGTGATCGAGCGCTGCTCGGGCCATGGCGGTTCGTGGGGCGTGAAGAAGGAATGGTTCGAGGTGGCGCTGAAGATCGGCAAGCCGGTGGCGCGGCAGGCGGCCAAGAACGGCCATCCCCATGTCGTGTCCGAATGCCCGCTGGCGGGCGAGCACATCGTGCAGGGCATGGAAAAACTCAACGATTCCGACGCCCAGGTGCCGGCGCATTCCAGGCATCCGGTGGAATTGCTGGCCCGCGCCTATGGTCTGGAGTGAGCCATGAAACCTTCCCTCGGCCTTGCTCTCGCGCTCGCCTTCGTGGCCACGCCCGCTCTCGCCGCCGATGGCAACGGCAAGTTCATGATGAAGGGCATCGGCGCCAAGACCTGCCAGGACCTGCTGCGCGGCAATGGCGTGACGAGCGAGCAGCTCGACGTCTTCCTCGACGGCTTCGTCACCTCGCTGAACATCGAGCGGGCCGACACTTACGACATCGTGCCCGGCGCCGAATGGCCCAAGGTGATGGAAGGCATGACGGCCTATTGCGGCAACAACCGCGAGGAGCCGCTGGCGATCGCCGCCTGGCGCATGATCGAGTATTACTTCCCCCGCCGCATCAAGCAGTCGCCGAACAAATAGCGTCGCGTAAAGCCGGAGGAGCGCCATGACCGCCGCCCGCAAGATCACCGCTTCCGACATCCTGCCGCTCGACCAGTACTCCAGGCTGCGCGCCGAGCGCCGCAGCGCCATGTCGGCGCTGAAGCGCAACCGGCGCATCGAGCTGGGCACGGTGGTGACGTTCTATTTCGAGTGCTACGAGACCATGCTGCACCAGGTGCAGGAGATGCTGTTCATCGAAAAGGGCGGCGCCGAGCAATTGCCGGACGAATTGGCCGCCTACAACCCGCTGATTCCCAACGGCCAGGAGCTGACCGCCACGGTTATGATCGAGATCGACGACGAGCTGCGCCGCAAGCGGGTCCTGGCGGAATTGGGTGGCGTGGAGTTCGAGTTCTTCCTGCGCGTGAGCGGCGAGGTGATCAAAGGCCAGCCCGAAGACGATCAGGAACGCACCAACGAAGCCGGCAAGACCTCGTCGGTGCATTTCCTTCACTTCCCTTTCAGCAAAGGCCAGATCGAGGCCTTCCGCAAGCCCGGCGCGGAAATCGTCATCGGCTGTTCGCATCCGAAATACCAGCACATGGCGATCATCCCGGAAGCGGTGCGCGAGGGGCTGAGCGCGGACTTCGCTTAAACCTTCTTTCCGTCATCCTGAGCGCAGCGAAGGATCTTGCTTCAACGCAGTAATCCTCTGCAATTGGCTGCGCGACTTGCTTGAGCAAGATGCTTCGCTCCGCTCAGCATTGACGATGCGGGAGTGAGCGACGTCCTTCTTAATTGTCATCCTGGGCGAGCGTAGCGAGACCCGGAATCCATAATGACGGTGGGTAAGCTGCATTTAACGGCGTTATAGGTCCCGGCTCTCCGCTTCGCTTCGGCCGGGATGACAAAGGGGGAAAGCGCCTAACTCACCGCCCGATCTCTACCGCTCCAGAACTTCGCCCTGATCTCGCGCTTCAGCACCTTGCCCACCGCACTGCGCGGCAGGTCGGCCCAGAACTCCACGCTCTTGGGCGCTCTCATGCCGCCGAGTTCGGCCTTGGCGAAGGCGATCAGCTCGTCCTCGCTGGCTTTGGCGCTGGGCGCGAGCAGTACCACGGCTTTCACGGCCTCGCCCCATTTCTCGTCGGGCACGCCGATCACCGCGCAGTCCTGCACCGCCGGATGCTTCATCAGCACCTGTTCGATCTCGAACGGGAAGATGTTGAAGCCGCCCGACACCACCATGTCGCGGATGCGATCGACGATATAAATGTAGCCGTCGGCATCGCGATAGCCGACATCGCCCGAATGATGCCAGCCGAATTTGCGCGCCTCGGCCGAAGCCTTCTCGTCGTTGAGATAGCCCTGCATCACGGTCGGCCCGCGCACCACCATCTCGCCCTTCTCGCCGATGGGCAGCAGATTGCCCTGCTCGTCCATGAAATCGATGGCTTCCAAATTCATCGTCGGCCGGCCGCAGGACAGCAGCCGGTGCTGCAACTTGGGATCGGATGCGGCCGCTATCGTCTCGGCCGGCGACATCCAGGTCAGCGGGAAGCCCGCTTCGGTCTGGCCGAAGGATTGCGCCATGACCGGTCCGAACACTTTCAGGCCCTCGACGATCTTCTGCGGCGCGATGGGGGCGGCGGCGGAGATCACGTAGCGCAGCGAGGAGAAATCGGTCGTCTTGGCATCGGGATGGGCCAGCAGCATGTAGATGATGGTGGGCGGCAGGAACAGCGTGGTGACCTTGTACTTGGCGATGTTGGCCAGCAACTCCCCCAGATCGACCTTGTCCATCATCACCACCATGCCGCCCAGCGGGAACTGGGCCAGCGCAATCATGCCGGCGGCATGGGTGATGGGGGCCACGGCGAGATTGACCGGCGGGGTGTCGAAATTCCACGCCGCCATCCAGCCCAGCGTGTTGAAGGTGAGGAAATCGGATGGCGAGCGGGTGATCTTGGGCAGGCCGGTGGTGCCGCCGGTCGAACCCTGGAAGCCGTTGCCGCGCGGATCGTAAACGATGTCGAGCGGCGCATCGCCATGGCCTTCGACGAATTGCATCAGCGAGGGTCCGAACTCGGACGGCGCGTCGAGGCACACGGCCAGTTCGATGGTTTTCACCCTGGCGAGGATCTCGCGCACCATGTCGGCGGTGCTGGAATGGAAGAACAGCACCTTGCACACGCCGCGCCCCAGCACGTCGATATTGGCCTCGACGCCGTTGCGCAGGTTGACGTTGCACCAGGCGCCGGCCGCACGCAGTCCCCCCAGCATTGCGAGCATCGCCGGGCCGGTATTGGGGCCGAATACGGCAAACGGCGTCTCCGGCTTGAAGCCCTTGGCGATCAGGGCGCGAGCGATGCGGATGGTCAGGCTGCGGCCATCCTTGTAGCTGACGTCGCCGCCGGCGCCGCTCAGCATCAGGGCATTGGGATCAAGACGCGCGCCGCGCTCGAACAGATCGATGATATGCATGCCTGACTTCCTTTAGGCGGCCTGCTGGGCGCGCACATGGCGCAGCAGGCTGAAAAATATCTCGGCATGCCCGCGCGCATCGTCCAGCGCGCGATGGGTGTGCGGCGTGGTGTTGCGGAAATTCTCCGGCAACCTTGTCTTGCGGCAGTCGCGCAGATCGCGATCGAGCGCGGCCATGGCGAAAGTGGCGACGTCGATGCCGCCTTCGACGAACAGCCGCTCCTCATGGCTGCGCGGCGGGAACAGGCGCAGGCCGAGAAAGCGCTCGAGGTAGTAGTCGATCCACGGCCCGTCGAAGATCAGCGGCTGGCCGACGATCACCTTCTCGCCCGGCAGCGCGCGCACCCAATGCACGAAGCGCGGCATGACGACTTCGGGCAGTTCCTGATCGCGCGTCGCGGCGGCCCAGGCCTGCGGCTCGGTCCACCACCAGGAAAGCGTGGCGGGATCGGGCGCGGCCTCGGGCAGCGGCGTAAGATTGGCGCTGAAGCTCGCGAGTTCGCGCCCCTGGCCATCGCCAGCCACCGCCGCCAGGCTCATCATGGAATTGCGCCCGGGCAGCAAGCCATCGGTTTCGATATCGACGACTACATAGGCCAGATCGGCCCGTTTCTCCGCCACGTCGTCCCCCTCCCGGTCGGCTTTTTGCTTTTTCTTGTGCCGTGTTGTTCTACCGGCACATTAAACGCCATCTTGGGGTCCGCCGCAGCCCTTGCAACGTATCTTCCGCTGTGCGGTGGCCGGATTCGTTGCTGGACTATTCGATGGTCTCGTTGGGGTAGATACCCCACACCGCTTTGCGCTCGATCCAGCCGCGGTGCTTCTGCACCTCGATACGGCAGAAACTGCCTTTGCAGTTCAGCACGTTACCTTGAACGGCGTTTTCCAGCCGTGCCACCGGCGGCGCGCCGGTTTCGGGGGTGCGCAGCAGCGCGGCCTCACGGGCAGTCACCACCACGGTGCGTTTGCCGGTCAGCATGCTCTGATGGACCCAGCCGGTGGCGCCCTGCCAGTCGCGGATGCGCCGCCAGGTATCGAATTCGGAGATCACCTCGACCGGCATGTTCTTGCGCTGGAATACCCATTCCACCGGATAGCGCGTGCCGGGTCCGGTGCGCACGTTGACGTCGTCGGAGCGCATGGAGGCAAAGCGCGGCACCGGCAGGCCGGAGCC